>JAYTVM010000067.1:0-31751 GCA_043743995.1 Pirellula sp.
CTGGGTGGCACGCTCTGAGGTACGAAGGGCGTGGTGAATCGCTAGAGTTATTTGCCACACTTCCCACGCCCATCGCTAATCGCTTTGGGCGTGCCACACCGTGGCCTGGCCTGGTAGTCTTCTGTCTACCGCTCGCTTTATTAAATCGTTGATAATGTCGCGATGGCGTTGGCGGAACGGCACGGGATCGCCAGGTAGAGGAGGTTGAGGCACCAAGCTCAAGACAACGGTGTTCATCAGTTCTTTCAAACCGGCCCCGGTAACACTGCTCGTGTCGACTTGCATGGTAATGGAGTCGGAAATAGGGCTACGTTGCACATTGGCATCCACCCTGGACAAGTCCGATTTGGTGTTGACCAGAACCACTCTCCCGGAGCAATGATCCAGTATTTGATCGTGGGCGTGTGTCCAGCCCGTGGCTCGATCCACCAAAAGCAGCGTGCAATCCGCGGTGGCAATACGTTGTAAGGTCAGCTCGATACCGGTTGCTTCAATTGCATCCGTTGCCATTCGGATGCCCGCTCCGTCGACGAGCTCGATTGGCCATCCGTCGAAACTGGAACGCTCCGCCAGCAAGTCGCGAGTGGTTCCCGCTTGTTCATGTACGATGGCCCGTGAGTAACCCAGCAGCATATTGAGGAGACTGCTCTTTCCTGAGTTGGGAGGGCCAGCCAGCACCACCTGCCAAGGCTCAATCAGATGGCGACCGAGCTCCGCTCGAGCGTTGAGCTGAGTTAGTCGCCTGATCGCTTCGGCAGTCTTACCGGCGATCATCGTGGACTTGATGGTGTCGAGTTCCAAGCCGAGCGATCCTCGGAATTGGTCGAGCAGAATGAAAGTGGTTCGCAGCGTCGTAGCAAGAAGTAAATCCTGTTGCGCTTCGGACGCGATCTCATCGGTGCTGCGCACGAACCATCCCCGGTTGGCCGGTTGCTCGATGGCTCCGCATAGGATCAGTTTGCGAAGGATGGCATCGGAAGCCATACGGCCACCATGGCAATGAATTTCAACGCGAAATTCCCCGGTCCTGCAGATGACAATCGACTCACCCTGCTCCAGACCATCGCACTGAGTAAATCCGAAACGAATCGCATTGATCTGTAGGTTGTTGTCCCCTTGGTTGGGTCGCCAACATCGCTTTGCAAAATCCAAGGCCGATGGCCCGTTGATTTCAAGTACGGCAATGGCCGATGGAACGGTGGACGTCAGCCGTGCGACAGTGGTAGGGATGTCATTTGGATTCTTGGTCGACAAAACGAAAGTGCCTTGCTAGATATTTCGAGTCAAAACGCGGAAGACACATGTCCATTCTAACAAAAAATGGGTCGGTCGCCGTACACCCAAACTTTAGGCCTCATCCGTTCGGGGCTTGACCCCGACGGATGCGTTTTGGCGTACTACATTTGGGCGTCCCAACTCCCGTTCCCCTCGGCTTTGCCCGGCATGAACCCGACGGCATGCCGAATGCTATTTCCGTCGCGCAAACGTAAACAGAACCGAACCCATGAATGCGAAGCATAATACTCCAAAGAGCTGATAGCCAACGTGACCAGCATGCGACTCCGCCACTCCAAGCAATTGGACAAACCCCGACAATGCGTTGCTCAAGCCTGCTTCCGCACTCCAAGCTTTGAGGTAATTTGCCACGTCTTCGTTCACGGATAGCAATGCGATCACCACACCCGCCAATGCTCCACCCGCCACCAGTCCAGTTGCAAATAGATTTCCCTTGCCAAGTTCGTCCTCCGCTTCGTTGTGCTCGGATTTGGAATTCTTTCCCCGATTTTTGAGGTAGTCCGCAATTCCGCGAATCAAACCGCCTATCCAGATAGGCAACGTAGTTGCAAGCGGCAAATACAACCCCACAGCAAACGACAACGATTTAATCCCGCATAGCTCCATCGTTACCGCAACAAAACAGCCTGCGAGTACAAACTGCCAATCTAGGTTGAACGAAAGCAAGCCCTTGATGAGCGTCGCCATCAAAGTCGCTTGCGGGGCATTGTATTTCTCGCCGATCGCGTGAGTGATTCCATTCTCGAGCATCAACGGTGTTGGGGTATCCAAGTACTTGACGGTAAAGCCAATAACTAAGGAGGAGACCACAACCCCGATGAACAAGGCTAACTGTTGATACATTGGGGTCGCACCGACGAGATAGCCAGTCTTGAGGTCTTGGCTGGTTGCACCTGCATTGGCCGCAGCGATACAAACGATGCTTCCGACAACCAATGCCATCGGTTCATAAAAAGTTCCTGTCCAACCGATGCCGATGAAGACCAATGCGGTCCCCATGATGGTCGCGATGGTCATGCCTGAGATAGGGCTGTTGGAAGAGCCGATGATTCCGACGATTCGGCTCGCGACCGTTACGAAAAAGAAGCCGAAGACGATAACGAGCCCACCTATCATCAACTTGTTGAGAACCGTATCGCCTGGGATTCCGGGCAGAATCCCCATGAGTGCGACCAACCCGATGCTTCCTAATACGACCACTAAAATCGACAGGTCCTTTTCGGTTCGAACCACCGTAGCTTTGCTTCCGCGTGTCAGCGATCGAAATGCCTCCAAGAACGAGGCAACGATCGTCGGAAAGGTCTTTAGCAACGTAATAAAGCCGGCCGCCGCCACTGCGCCCGCACCAATTTGTCGAATGTAGGCTCGGTAGATCGCTTCTGCCGAATCCGCAAACTGTTTCGTTTCGGCATTCCATCCAAATTTTGCAGGCTTAATTGCGAGTTTTTCTAACTGGGCAACAATGGTCTCCTGTGGTACCAACGTTGCCAATAACGGCGTCAACGCAAAAGCGGCAAAAACGCCCCCTGCGACCAGGATTCCGCTGATCTTGGGGCCAATGATATAACCTACACCGAGATACTCAGGTGTTATCTCTCCAGCCACGGACGCCGATGGCAAATACTTGTTTCCTAGGCTGGTCACATAACGCGGTGTCTCCGCAATCACATGCACGACCTTCTGAAGCAGAGCGTACAAGATTGCAAACCCTAATCCAAAGAATGCCGTTGCTGCCAAGCTACCACCTTTTTCACCTGCGATCAAAACTTGAGCACAAGCTGTTCCTTCCGGGTATGGCAATGAATCGTGTTCTTTCACAATGAGCGGACGACGCAGCGGGATCATCATTAGCGTTCCAAGAATTCCACCAAGAATGGCAATCATCATGATCGTGCCAACTTCGAAGTATCCTTTACCCACGTCGCCGCTCAAGAAAATAAACGCCGGCAACGTAAAGACCACGCCTGCAGCAACGCTTTCCCCGGCTGAGCCGCAGGTTTGGATGATGTTGTTCTCAAGGATACTAGTCCCCAAAAACCGTTTGCCGATCGAGATCGCTAAAACGGCAATTGGGATCGAAGCGGATACCGTCAATCCTGCTTTGAGTGCTAAGTAAACAGTCGATGCACCAAATAAGATGCCAAAGATAGACCCCAACGTAATCGCCCGGAGAGTGAACTCCGGCACCGAATTATCGTTCGGTGAGATGTAGGGCTGGACAGCGTTGACATCCGGTGAATCCGATTTGGTCGACATGATCTTTCCTCGCAAAGTCGCAGCAGTCAATGAGTTTCCCGATGGAGGTGGAATTGTGATCCGTTTCTCTGTCAACCGCAATGGGACTGCCGAGCTAGATTAATCCAACCCATTTTCGACCAACCCAGAAGGTAGCCAGGGCCGCAATCATGAAAGCGACCGTTAGCGGATGAGCCCACGGTTGAAGTCGACGCAAAGTCGACGGCGGATCGGGGATGTTGCCGATAGCGGTTAGCAGTTTCTCTCGATCGCTCAAGGAAAACACCTTACCATTGGTTACTTTGGAGAGTTCTTCAAGCACTTTCGGACGGGCCGCCAATCCAATTCGTTCTCGCGTCGCCCCTTGAACGAAAAAGGTGGTTTCCAAGGTCGCCCCCGTTTGTTTGCAGCTCAAAATGACGGAGTGCGAACCTGGTTCGGCCACTTCATAACGTCCCTCAAACGAGCCCCAACTTTCGACCCCGCCACTCGCCAACCGAATCACTTGGAATTTGCCCGACGGGGCTTCGATTCGAACGGTCACATCTCCCGACGCTAATGGCTCCCCGTTGGTTTCCATCACGTTGGCTCGCAGCGCCAGCGTCTGCCCGAGCATCGGTTGGTCCGGGGAGAAATAAAACCGCATCGTCTCCCCTTCCGCCATATTTCGCTGATAAGCCATCCATCGGACGACTTGCCCCCAAAAGCGATAGTGGTACTTGTCTTCGACGCCGCGACGCCATCGCCAAGCCCCGTCGGTACCCATAAAGAGCACCTTGCCAGCACCGAACGTTTTGGTCACCAGCAGCGGAATTCGGCCGAATTCGTTGCTCATGTCTTGGTGCACGCTGAGAACCTCGCTGCCTGCCTTGGCACGAATCACCGGTGCATACCACTGAAAGCCCGGCAGCGTACTCCATGCGTCGAGGTTTTCGTCCTGGGTATCGGCCAGCTTGGTCAACAGACTTCGTCGTCCGGCTTCGGTCAACTCAAATCGCATGGGCGTTTTGGAACCAAAACCGTAAGGCTGCGATGGATCCAACGTCACGGGCAATAGAGGTTCAAGAGCTGTATCTACCAAAGAGTGTTCGCGACCTTGCCAACCCGGCATAAACACGAGTCCGCTAGCTTGAAATTCCACCAGCCCCCGCAACAATTTGCATTGCTCCTCGCTCAGATGGCCTTGATCGAGCCCGACATCCCCTAAGAAGACGACGTCGAATTTCGAAAGCTCATCCATGCCGTTTGGAAACTCTTTGATGTAGTCTTTGTTCCCACCTCCCACTTTGCCAAGTCCGGGATGAAAGAGCAAACAAGCTACGTCGACCCCAGGATCGCGCGACAATGCATTTCTAAGGTACCGATACTCCCAGCGTGGGTAACTATCGATGACTAGTACTCTGAGTTTTTCCTGTCGAATCGCAATCGGCGTGGACATCGTATTGTTGGTCGCGATCACTTCGTCGGGATGCTGCGGCACTTCCACGGTCAACGTAAAATCACCTTCTGTCTTAGGGGTCCAGAGGACCGCGTCGGTTGTCCTAGACATGGCTGTGATGCGCACTTCTTTCGTAACCCGTTCGCCATCGGAACCAGTTATTACAACGTTAGCAACATGGTCACGGGGTAGGGACGACTCGATGGAAAAGGGGATTCGCACGGCTTTGTTGGTGATACCAAAGGTGGGAGTATCCACACTGAGCAATTCGATGTCCGGCAAGCGTGTTGGAGAGCCAACGGGAATCGAGATAATAGGTATTCCTTGCGCGCGGAATCGCATTGCAGCGTTCATCGGTGATTGACCGGCATTCCAATCACCGTCGGAAAGCAAAACCACGCCGAGGAGGCGTGTCGTTGATTCAATCGCTTGATTGAGAGCGGAGTTGAGATCGGTGCCATCCGCTTTGCCATCGGCGGGAAAGGAACTCACTCGAACATCCATACGCGACGCAAACGAACTCCAAGCCTCTTGATTAAGAAGGGGCTCGATGGCAGAAGCGCGTGATTGTGCCCCCGATTGTCCGGATTCGTTTTTGGACAATACATCCATCGTTTGCATGCTCTGCGAACCGTCGGATAGCACGAGCAAAGCGGGTTTTTCGTCCGATCGAAACTCCTGAACCCATTCTGGCTGATTGAGCAAAACCGCACCGATCGCAACGATTCCGCAACGAAGCAATTCCAACCACAAGACCGATTTAAGGAACCCGCTGCGCCGCCATGCAAAGTAGGACAGAGTGAGGGTTGCGGCGCAAACTGCGATAGAAAGTCCAACCAGCCATGGTTCGGTGGAAAACGTGAGGGATTGTTTGGAAGGGTTCATGGAATTAATAATAACTCAAATCTCAGTTCTCCCAGACCCAACCGCCATTTCCTTCCAAAAAAACTTCCGAAGCCAATGGCAGATATGAGTTTCCACATTCTAGACTACTTGAAAGAACGTGGATGTTCGAGCAGCGAGGACTCCAGTCGGCGGAGCGACTGGACTACGGGGCTGGATGTTTTCGTGCCATCTCGTGAAAGAGCTCGTATCGAGCTTTCATTTCGACGATGCTATCTCCGCCGAATTTGTCGACGAAAGCTGCTGCAACTTCGAACGCTACGACATGCTCGACAATGATGGCAGCAGCCGAGATCGCACAGACATCGCTTCGTTCGTAGCTGGCGCGATGCGGTTCTTTGTCCACCATGCGAATGGAGTCCAGAGGTTTTCGGAGTGTGCTAATCGGTTTTTTGGCCGCACGAATGATGAGTGACTGGCCATTGGTCATTCCTCCCTCCAGCCCTCCGGCATTGTTGGACGGTCGGGTGTAGCCAAGATTGGGCAAATGACTTCGCGACACGTCGTAGTGGATGGGGTCATGCACTTTGGACCCCTGCGTTCGAGCGGCCTCAAAGCCCATTCCGATTTCGACCCCCTTGATGGCTTGGACTGCCATTACGGCTTGGGCTATTTTGCCGTCCAATTTGCGATCCCATTGAGCGTGAGTACCCAGCCCGAATGGCAATCCATCGACTCGCACTTCGATGATACCGCCTAGCGTATCTCCTTCGTCCGCCATTCGATCAATGTACTGTTCCGCCTCTCGATCTCGCGAAGGGTCAACTGAGTAGATGCTACTCGTTTCGCGAGTCTTTCGCACTTCACTCACGTTTTGCTTCAGCGACTCACCCCTTCCGATGGTCATGGCTCCTAGTTCTAAAACGTAGCCAATCGTCTCGATCCCAAATTGCGAAAGCAGTTGCCTGGCCAGAGCTCCGGCAGCCACACGCACTGCGGTTTCCCTCGCGCTGGAGCGTTCCAATACGCCGCGGATGGAACCCAGGTACTTAATGGCTCCGGTCAGATCCGCATGTCCGGGACGAGGACGTTCCAGTTCCTTTAGTCGCTCCAATTTGTAGTCGTTGTTCACGACTTGGAGGGCAATTGGGGAGCCAAGGGTAGTCGATTGCCAAACGCCCGTCAGAATATCGACCGTGTCCTGTTCGAGTTTTTGACGTCCACCCCGACCGTATCCGCCTTGTCGAAGTCGCAATTCGTGATTGATCATTTCTGGATCAATCGTTAATCCCGCAGGAAACCCATCAATTAGGGCTAGAAGGGCTTTCCCGTGCGATTCTCCAGCGGTCCAATAGCGAAGCATAAAACGTTTCGAAATTCGTTCAGAGGGTGACTAGCAAAAAAACTATTCTAGTTGTCGTCAGCACCTAGCCAAGCCGCAATTGGCAGCGGCGATCCTTTGTTTTCCGGCCAACCATCGAGTACGCGCATATGACAGACTTAGCAAATCAAGAGTTTGGAAAGCATTATCAAGTTGGCTACTGCACCAATGTCCACGCCGGTAGGGATTTGCCGAGCGTCCTGGATAACCTGGAAAAACACTCACTTCCCATTCGCAAGCTCGTCGGTTCCGAACTGCCGTTGTGCGTAGGACTTTGGTTTTCTGAGGTCTCGGCTGCACAAGCTCTGCAGCCTGCGGCTTTGGCTAGCCTAAAGAACAAACTGGAACAGTTTCAGTTGGTGCCATTTTCGTTAAACGGTTTTCCGCAGGGGGACTTTCACAGTCGAGTGGTTAAGCATCGGGTTTATCAGCCGACATGGTGGCAACAAGAGCGACTCGACTATACGCTCAATTTGATTCGTTTGCTCGATCAACTGCTTGCCTACGGACAAGTCGGCTCGATATCAACCCTGCCGATTGCATGGCGAGATCCCCTCCCTACCCGTGATCAACTGAAACAGGCTGCGTCTCAACTGATTGAGGTTGCCACCGTGCTGCATCGGCAATTCGAGCAAACGGGAAGAAAGATTGTGCTGGCCATTGAGCCTGAACCGGGCTGCTATTTGACCGACAGTTCTTCCTTTCGCATGTTCTTCAACGAGTATTTGCGGGCAGCCTACTTGCCGGACGGAACGTCGGAAATCGTTGGAGAGTACCTAACTCTCTGTCACGATGTATGCCATGCGGCGGTGATGTACGAAGATCAGACGTTTGAGTTGCAGCAACTCAAAAATGACGATATTGCTATCGGGAAAGTTCAAGTGTCTTCAGCGGTCAAAGTCGACTGGGACGCGATGACAGGATCTCAGCGGGTGGAAGCCTTCGAGCAATTGAAAGGATTCGCCGAGGACCGATATCTCCACCAAGTCAATCGCACCGTTAATCGCTCCGTTAATCGCTCCGTTAATCAAACCGTTAATCAAACCGTTAATCGCACGGAATCGGCCAGGGAATCGAGAGAATTGATCGAGGATCTTCCTGCGGCGATGTCATCGGTATCCAATTCGGCCGATCTAACGGGCGAGTGGCGAATTCACTTTCACGTTCCAATCTTCTTATCACAACTTGGCTTGATTCAATCGACGCAATCTGAGATTCTGAAACTGCTTGAAATTCTATCTGGTCCTGCGGATAGTCGACCGGAGTTTACCGGACATTTCGAGGTAGAAACCTATGCGTGGGGGGTTCTGCCCAAGGCGCTTTTCGTTGAGAGTTTGAATGAAGGAATTGCGAGGGAGGTTACTTGGTTTAACAAAGCGCTTTCACTCAAGGGTAAATAAGCGTTGAAAAGCACGCAGTTCGTTTTTAATAGATTTCAGAAAAACGGCAAAACCACGCAACCAAATTGGCAAGACTGGCGTAGCTCGTCAAGAAGGTACGATCCAATTGGAGGATGTCCAGTGCTCCAAGCTGTTAGACAAGTCTAGCCCGAAGATCATCGAAGCGGTTTGCATGGGCAAGATTCGCTTCAAACAGTCAAATGAATTGCGTCTAGCGTGGTTCATGGAGGATTCCCCTTCCTCGACATGCAAAAACGAAAAAACCCTGGAATTCATTGAGAAAACCAGGGTTTTCGTAAGCGAGGTCGACGGGGGTCGAACCCGCAACCTCCGGATCGACAGTCCGGTGCTCTAACCAATTGAGCTACAACCCCATCGCTTAGCTGGATTATATACCTCGCCACGCTACCCGCAAGCGTACTTGCTATCCACGTCACTATTTTCCGTCGAATCGCCATGGCGAACGGATAAGAATCTCCCTTTTTCCAGGAGAACCGGCATATCCCTCACGCTTCCCCTGGAAAGTTGCAAAGCCCATTCTGCATCGTTTGCTTCGTCGATTCAAAAACCTAGGTTGCAATGTCGTGTTTCCGCATCGCGTTACGCAATAGCCGGTTTTGACAGCTCCATCGATCGTATTTGAAAACGAGATCATGCAATTTATCACCAACCTCGTCTCCCAATTCACCCAAGGTATTTGCTATAGCGTAGAGCATATGACCGTAATGCAATGGGGAATCGTCGGCACGACGTCTGTCGTCTTGGGGTTCTTATGCCTCAAGACTACCAAGTTCTAGAGGTTTCAAAACAAAGCTGGCCGATGGTAGAACCACCGGCCAGCGCTTGTTTTTTCCTCCGACCGTCAGGCGGCACGACACGGAGCCGCTGCGAGACTGGCGTAAATCAAGCGTGCTACTGCACTGCCCTTTGCGATCTAGGCCAACGCATAATGATGGTCCCTCAGCCGGAAAAACGACCGGAGGCAATTGTTGCAAACTGTTTCCGGTTTGCACCCCTGAACTATAGGCAACAGTTCGTGAGATGGAAAGATTGATTCATCGGAAAATCCTCGGCGGACTCGAACCACCATTTTTATTGCCCCCTTTCGCTCCCCGTCCTTGCAAACCGCAACGCATTTTCGCTCCAGGACGGGGACAATGCTCGTTACATGTGACAATTATGAAATTCTAGCGGTTATCGCCACATTCGAGGTGCTGCTAAAAAGCAGGATTTAGTAAAGCTTCTGGCGAACTCGACTTTGATGAAATGCCTCAGTAAGTAGAATGAATAGCAATTGATTTGTTGGATTCAAGCATAGGAAATCGAATGACGACTCGGGCACAATCGGACACTGAAGGACTTCTGCGGGAACTGATGGAGCAACGCATTTTGCTGCTCGACGGCTCCATGGGAGCCCTCATTTTCCAAAAGAAACTACCGGAATCGGCTATTCGCGGCGAACGATTCAAGGACCACCCGGCAGATCTGTCCAAAGCGACCGACGTGCTGGTCCTCACCCAGCCCGATGTCATTCGCAGTATCCATGCTGAGTATTTGGCGGCCGGTTCGGACATCATCGAGACCAATACTTTCAACGCAAGTTTGATTGGTTTAGCTGAAAACAAACTCTCCGATTTTGCATACGAGATTTCCAAGACCGGCGCAGAAGTTGCACGCTCGGCCGTCGAAGCTCATTTGAAGCACGACCCGTCGAAGCCAAGATTTGTAGCTGGGAGTATTGGACCGACGGCTGTTCAGCTATCGATGAATGCTAGAGGAAATTTCGCCGTTCGCGCGTTCACATTCGAGCAAATGGTCGCGAGCTATGAAGTCAATGTTGAAGGCTTGCTTGACGGCGGCGTAGATATTCTGCTCCCCGAGACGTCTTTTGATCCCTTGAACTTTAAGGCATGTTTAGTTGCGATTGAGAATGTGTTTGTTCGCCGAGGTCGTCGCTGGCCGACGATGCTGTCCGCTACCATGTTTCCGGGCGGCGTGACCCTGACAGGCCAGCAACTGGAAGCCTTTTGGATTTCCGTGTCACACTTCCCGATGCTTAGCATCGGTCTGAATTGTGGATTGGGCGGCGCGGAAATGCGCCCCTATGTTGAACGATTGGCAAATGCGGCGGATGTCCCAATCAGTTGTTATCCAAACGCGGGGAAACCCAATGCTCTTGGCGAGTTCGATGAGACACCAGATAGAACCGCCAGCCTTATTCGAGATTTTGCCATCCAAGGTTGGGTAAATATTGTCGGGGGATGCTGCGGAACAACGCCTGCGCACATCAAGGCGGTGAGTGAGTCCGTTGCGGGGATAACTCCGCGAAAATCTAGAGTTCGCAATCGATCAACTCAATACGCTGGCAATGAGCCATTCGTCTTTCGAGAAAACAATCCCTTCGTCATGGTCGGCGAACGCACGAACGTAACCGGCTCCAAAAAATTTGCTCGACTCATCAAAGAAGGCAAGTTTGAGGATGCAATCAACGTCGCCAAAGTTCAGGTCGAAGGTGGGGCGAACATCATCGACGTCAATATGGACGAAGGAATGCTCGACGGTGCTGCCGCCATGAGCACTTTCCTTAATCTTGTCGCGCACGAGTCGGAAATCGCCAAAGTGCCGCTCATGATCGACAGCTCCAAGTGGGAAATTCTCCAAGTGGGCATCCGGCATTCACCCGGCAAGCCGATCGTCAACTCCATCAGCCTCAAAGAAGGCGAAGAAGAGTTTCTCAAAAAGGCCAAGTTCATCCACCAACATGGGGCGGCTGCCGTCGTCATGGCGTTCGATGAACAAGGCCAAGCGGCGGACTACGAAAACAAAGTACGCATCTGCAAACGCGCTTACAAGATCCTCACGGAAAATGGATTCCCGGCCGAAGACATCGTTTTCGACCCGAATATCCTCACGGTCGGAACGGGCTTGCCCGAACACGCCAACTACGCGGTCGACTACATCGAAGCGGTTCGCACCATCAAAAAAGAATGCCCCGGCGCAAGAACCAGCGGTGGGGTGAGCAACGTCTCCTTCTCGTTCCGAGGAAACAACACCGTTCGCGAATCGATGAATGCCGTCTTCTTGTACCACGCTATCAAAGCGGGGCTCGATATGGGGATCGTCAACCCGGAAATGCTCGAGGTCTACGACGAGATCGAACCGGAATTACGCGACCGCGTGGAAGACGTTCTGCTCAATCGTCGACCTGATGCAACCGAACGCCTCATCGACTTCGCGGAAACCGTCAAAGCCAAAGACAAGGCGCCTGTGAAGGTCGACGCATGGCGAGAATTGCCAGTCGAGGAACGACTCAAGCACGCTCTGCTCAAAGGAATCTCCGATCACATCGCGGCCGACACCGAAGAAGCCCGCGCAAAATACGGTCGCCCGCTGAAAGTCATCGAAGGTCCACTCATGGATGCGATGAATCTCATCGGCGATTTGTTTGGACAAGGCAAAATGTTCCTGCCGCAAGTCGTTAAATCGGCTGCGGTCATGAAAAAGAGCGTCGCCTACTTAACCCCGTTCATGGAGGAAGAAAAGAAGTTAGCTGGCAACACGGGTGGTCACACGAGCCGCGGAAAAGTTCTGCTGGCAACCGTGAAAGGGGACGTGCACGACATCGGTAAGAATATTGTGGGAACCGTGTTGGCTTGCAACGATTTCGAAGTCATCGACCTGGGAGTATTGGTTCCCTGCGAAAAGATCCTGGCCGAAGCCAAGAAACACGGGGCGCAAGTCATTGGACTATCCGGACTCATAACGCCATCGTTGGACGAGATGGTGCATGTCGCCAAAGAAATGCAACGCGAGGGCTTCACGATTCCGCTTTTGATTGGCGGCGCAACCACGAGTTCCAAGCACACCGCCGTCAAAATCGCTCAGCACTACCAGCATGAAGTGGTCCACGTCCTCGATGCCTCACGAAGCGTCCCTGTCGTCGAAAAGCTTGTCAATCCAAACTCACGCAAGAATTTCGGAATCGAGATCAAGGCCAAGCAAGAGGACGAGCGGGCGAGTTTCGCCATGCGTCGCGATCGCAAGTTCGTGGACTTCGCCGATGCAACGAAGCGAAAATTCGCCATCGACTGGGATACGTACAAGGCTCCTGATCCAAAATTCTTAGGTGTTCGCGATGTCGAAGTGAGCGTGGCGGAACTTCGGCCATACATCGATTGGTCTCCGTTTTTCATGACTTGGGAACTCAAAGGCAAGTACCCGAAGATATTCGAAGACAGTTTTGTTGGCGAAATAGCAAAGGAGTTGTATGACGACGCGCAAGCCGTGCTGGATATCTTTGAAAAAGATCCCTCGATTTCATTGAAAGGGGTCTACGGCCTCTTTCCTGCGAAGAGCCTTGGCGACACCATCGTGCTCTATTCCGACAACTCTCAGACCGAAGAGATTGCTCGCTTTGAAATGTTGCGACAGCAATGGGAACGAGTGGGCCAAAGTTCCTTCCGCAGCTTAGCCGATTACGTTTCGCCGAACGGCAAACCGGACTACATCGGAGCCTTTGCGATCACTGCGGGGCATGGGGTGGATGAAATCGCCAAAAAACTTAGGGCAGAAATGGAAGATGGGAAATCGATTCTCGTTCAAGCCTGTGCGGACCGACTTGCAGAAGCGTTTGCCGAAATGCTTCATCAACGCGTTCGGAGCGAATGGGGCATCCAAGAAAACTTATCCAACGACGATCTCATTGAGGAAAAGTACCAGGGTATTAGGCCGGCAGCCGGTTATCCATCGTGTCCAGATCACTCCGAAAAGGCTACTCTTTGGAAACTGCTTGATGTGGAAAAACGGGCAGGTATTAGTTTGACCGAGAGTTATGCCATGTGGCCGGCTGCCTCGGTAAGTGGATTGTATTTTTCAAATCCGGAAGCTAGATACTTTGCGGTAGATCAAATCACGCGCGATCAGGTGGAGGATTATGCCAAGCGCAAGGGCTGGCCGATGTCGACGGCGGAGCGATGGCTAGCTCCAAATCTCGGTTACGACGCGTAAGGTCTTAGTCTACGGTGTGGCACGTGTGGCACGCCTAGAGTGATTGATGGGCGTGGAAAGTGTTGCAAATGTGGCAAATGTTTCGAACTAGCGATTCACCACGCCCTTCGTACCTCAGGGACGTGCCACCCAACATGGAGGTGTCACACGAAGTTTCGATCTACACGCAAGCAGTCGACGTTTTCACCGATGGAAGCAGTAGTGAAGCTGCATTGCTGAACAAGATGCGTTCCCGATCCGATGGGTTGATCGAGAGTGTTTCTAGCAGAAAGCCATCCATGTCTTGCAAAGTGGAGGCGGAACCAGCTAGGTATCCATGATCGCGGTGTCGAGTCCTACGCGACGGTTCGACTAGGATGCTTTGATTACCGATGGTGTATTCGCCCGGCGGCATGCCAGCCGCACTCATGGAGTCGCTGATGATGATGCTACGCTCATATCCAATGATCTTCAGCCACGACTGGAGCAGCCACCCCGGCAAATGGATGCCATCTGCAATTAATGTGATGGTGAGCCTGTCTCGCAGAGCCAATACCCGATGCACGATGTTGTCGTGACGGTCGACTTGGTGGACACAGCCATTGCCAAGATGCGTAAAGCCTACCAAACCATGATCGATCGCGCGTCTCAGTGTTTCGAAACTAGCGTCGGTATGGCCAGCGAAGACAAGCACATTGTCGGAACATAATCTTTGAATGACTCGGCAATCCGGATCGTGTTCAGGCGCGAGCGTAAACAATCGAATCCATCCACCGCCAGCATCCAGCAGACGCATCGTATCAAGCTCGTTGGCCGGTTGGATGTGTTTCTGAGGATGGGTGCCGTAGTAGCCGGATTGATTGGATAGGAACGGGCCTTCGACGTGAATGCCTTTTACCAATTGACCCAATTCAGGCTTGGACTCGAGGATCCCAACGATCTTGCGAATACGTCGGCACATGGTGTCGATCGAGTCGGTGATGATGGTCACTAAAAAACCTGCGACACTCGACGCTCGCAGTTTATCGCATGCCAACTCCAGGCCTTCGCTGCTCAGCGAGTCGTCATTGAAATCAATGCCGTAGGCACCGTTGACTTGTAGATCCAGATACTTCATGGCGAAACTCAAATGCGTTCGGATTGGCTAAGGCTAATTGGGCTCAATTTCGCGGCGCTGGACTCGTCCAAGACCAGCGTCACATCGGTATGTTTGCGAAGGATCGACGCGGGAACATTGGGAGTGATCGGTCCATCGACGGATAGCGCGACCGCATCGGCTTTGCGTCCATCCGGGACGCTGCAAATGATTTTTCGGGATTGCAGGATTGCGTGGATCGTCATGCTGATAGCTTGAGTCGGGCAGTCATCTAAACGCGGAAACCAGCCTTCACCCACCTGCTGACGTCGGCAAGCTTCGTCGAGGGTGACGACATGATAGACTTGTGTGGATTGGAAATCAGCCGGGGGATCGTTGAACGCCAGGTGGCCATTTTCGCCAATGCCAATCATTGCCAAATCGATCGGTGCTTGAGACCAAAGTCGAGAAGCTTCGGCGAGAACTTTTTTAGGATTGGACTTTCCGTCCAAAAAGTGGAACGAACCGATCGGGACTTTGTCTACAAATCGAGCAGCAAGGTAGCCACAAAAACTGGCTGGATGAGTGCGGTCTAAACCCAAGTACTCGTCCAAGTGAAATCCATCCACCCGAGACCAGTCGATGCCGTCTGCCTTGGTCAAGTGTTCCAGAACTTCAAACTGACTTGAGCCCGTTGCGACTACGATTCGGGCTCTTGATTGAGTTTTGAGCAGTTTTCGAAGGTGTTCAGCGGCCAAGGCAGCGGAAAAATTCCCCAATCCTTCACGATCTCGCGCGATCTTTACAAACACGGTTGGTCTCCATTTGGGCACAGTTATTGCTTCGAGTTGGACAGAACGCCCCAGCATACGGTTTTTGTCGAAATCTGGAGCTACACAAGCCTGGGAATTCATTACTCAACTTGATTAAAAATCGCGTTCCGGCGTATAAAGTCCCTTTGTTGATTGACAAAGCGGTTTTGTACGCAATAATGTCGTCCTGACGATTTCCTCTTAAGGAGAAAACAACAATGTCAAGTTCGGTGCGTTTCGCCAAAGTTTGCCCAACTTGTGGGCGAACTTTGCAAATACCGGTCGAGTTATTGGGTAGGGATGTTTGCTGTCACGGATGTGGTGCTAATTTCAAAGCAAGTGCCTCGGACGAGTCGAAACCAAGAAATGTGGAGGATATCGACCAGCGAGTAGACAGGCTTATTCAGCAAGCAGACAAGCAGCTTCAGCACTTCTCGCCGGTCAGCTTGTCGGAATTCTCTTAGTCGCTCACGTTCAACGTCAATAGGCTCTTTCGGCAGCAACTTGATGATCGGTATATACTCTCATGCCCTAACAAGCTTGATTCAGAAACGCGACCGATTTGATGACCACCGAAAGTTCCAATTCACCTGAACCGCTCGAATCTGTTGCGGTTTCCATGACGCCCTTGGCGCGTTTCGAAGAATACTTGCAAAGCAAGAGTCTGCGAAACACCGAGCAGCGGAAGTTCCTGATCGAGCAAGTCTTCAATCGTCATGAGCATTTTGACGCCGATCAATTGATGGAGCACCTCCCGTCCAAGGGGGAACCCAACTACGTTTCCAGGCCTACGGTATACCGAACGTTGCGAGAATTTACCGATGCTGGTTTGTTGAATCGATTCGAATTGGACGGAAGAAGTGTCTACGAGCATGACTACGGTTACCCTCAACACGACCACTTGTATTGCACGAAATGCAGGAAGTTGATCGAGTTCACGAGTCCCGATATCTTGCAAATCAGGGACTCCGTTGCAAAGTTACACCGATTTCGAGCTCGCAATCATCGTTTTATTATCGAGGGTACCTGCGACGAATGCGCCAAACAACGTTCGAAAGGCCGTCGGCAGGATCGGGTTTAGCGGCGGCATATTCAAGTATCCCAGCCGTACTACAATTTCAACTTCACGTTCCGTTGGGGATTGGGCTCGTCACCCTTTCCGTCTAAAATCCTTTCACCTGCGGCTAAGCCAAACAGTCTGCCGCGTTTGTTTTTACCGAAAGTGAAGTAAGGAATGTCGGATCGAAAAGGAAGCGCCTTCGCGGGGGTCGGCGTTGCGATTGTTACTCCATTCAAGGATGGAAAACTGGACGTCGCAAGACTCAAATCGCAAATTGAGTTCCAGATCGCATCTGGCATCCACTTTTTAGTTCCCGTCGGCACTACGGGCGAATCGCCCACTTTGACCCACGAGGAACATGAGCGGGTCATTAGCGAAGTGATTCAACTGGCTTCTGGCCGCTGCAAAGTTATGGCAGGGACCGGTTCGAATTGCACGGCAGAAGCCCTGAGATTAACACGCTGGGCGGAAAAGGAAGGGGCGGACGCATCGCTGCAGGTCGCTCCGTATTACAACAAACCAACCCAAAAAGGATTCTACGAACACTTCAAAGCGATAGCCGAGGACATCGGCATTCCGCATTGCGTTTACAACATCCCCGGACGTTCCGCTAAAAACATTGAACCCGAAACGATAGCCAAGCTGGCCGAACTACCCAATATCACCATGGTCAAAGAAGCGACTGGCTCGCTGGACCAGTGCTCGCAGATTCTGAACTCGACCAACTTGACGGTCCTTAGCGGCGACGATTCGCTTACGTTGCCGATGATGAGTATCGGAGCTCAAGGCGTTATTTCCGTAGCTGCTAACATCGTCCCAAAAGATCTGCTGGAAATGGTTGCGTTAGGTCTCCAGGGGAACTTTGCAGACGCGTCCAAATTGCACCATAAGCTCTTTCCACTCTGCCGTGACATGCTCTCGCTGGCCACCAATCCGATACCGCTCAAAGGTGCAATGAAATTACTGGGACGAGACACAGGCGAGTTGCGTCTGCCCATGACTGAGTTAGAAGATTTCGAGTTCGAAAAGCTACGAAAAACCCTCGCGACCTATGGGCTCCTATAGCTCCTGCTAAAAAGAAAAAAGCACCGCGACGGGACCAAGATCAACTGAAGGTCCTCTCCCTCCTCCAGCCAGCCTCGATCCCTTCGCGATGCCATTGTATCGGTTGAATTAAATTGAACTCTTGCACACACACGCCCAACATCAGCCATCCGATAAATCTAACAGTAAGCAGCTAGCGTACCAATCTGGCGAAATGGTTACGCTAGCATGCATCCCCTATCGCTTTTCGGATCAAAAAAGGATCCTATTCAGACTTCTTGCGGGCGGAACGGTGCTTAAGTCGCCATTGTTTTTTTCAAAATGAATTCCAAACGATCCCGCAAAAAAGTTACGTTTATGTGGAGTCCTTTTCATGCCCAGAAACAAGGCATTTTCCATGTTCAAAAAGCAGCAATCCATTAGTCTTGTGGAAACGACAGGGAATTGAATGACCTTAAGGATTAGCGAAGAGGGTTTGGTGCGGCGCTCTAGGTTAGTCGTTTGGTCCATCACACTCCGCCGAGATCGAATTTGGTCGGAATGAGCGTATGCCTTCTTTACATCCGGCTCGAGACGTAGATACTTGCCACACAATCAATGTTTGTCCTTGATCGATTGGGATCGAGTTCGATTGCCCACACTCGCAGGAGTATTGATGCCAATTTCATGGATGTCGCGGATGGCAGTCTCGGAACTCTCAACCTATCGTTGGAGTTTTGAAGAAGATGTTCTGCGATACAAGGAACATGGCTTCCAAGCCATCGGTGTTTGGAGACCCAAGCTTTCTGACTGCGGAGAGGCAAAAGGACGCGAGTTACTGGTCGATCAACAGATGAAAGTGTCCTCCCTAAACTGGGTGGGAGGCTTTACGGGCAGCGACGGTCGATCGTTTCGCGAGTCGATTCACGATGCTCTAGATGCGATTGAGGTGGCTGCTCAGTTAGAAGCTGACTGTTTGGTTGTTTTGGCGGGGAGCCGCTCCGGCCATACACGCAATCACGCCAAACGACTCCTTTCGCAAGCCTTGAAAATATTGGCTGAGGCAGCCCAAGCTGTCGGAATTCAACTGGCTGTAGAACCGATGCATGTGGGTTGCGCACACGAATTCACGTTCTTGACCAGTATTCCAGATACGTTGGATGTGATTTCTGGGATTGGGAATAGCAATTGTGGTATCGTCTTTGATTGCTATCACATGGCTCAAGACCAGAATGCGATCGACTGGCTCCCCTCCATCGTTCCCTTTATTCGTTTGGTTCAGTTGGGTGATTCGAAACGTGCTCCAATGGGCGAACAAAACCGCTGTTTGCTTGGAGATGGAAAGGTCCCATTGGCGGCCCTCGTTCAAACAATCGAAAAGTATGGCTTCGAAGGCTATTACGAAGTAGAGCTGCTCGGAGAGGATGTCGAGCATTACGACTATAGCGAGATTCTGAGTCAGTCATTACAAAAAGTCGTTAGCTACCGCTCGATCGATAGCTAATCCGAGCGGCAGAGCGAGAATTGCGGACCCAGGCTGGGTCCGCCACGTTGCCTTTAGCCTGCTTCTGTTCCACAATCGGAGTCTTAGGCAACCTGGGGGAAGTTGACGGCATAGGGCGAGTGTGAATAGGTCACTACTACCCGATCATGCCAATCGAACCGGATAACCGATGCTACCCCACGTCAGGCGTGTGGTGGCGTGCAAGCAATGCTTTGTAACCAACACATCGCGTGGGTACAACGTTTCTTCCGAGCAAAGACCCGGCCAAGAATGAAATCTCGCGTAAACAAGAATCTGCTATCGTTCGCACGAACAAGCACGTTGCTAACTGCAGTCGGAATAGCTGCACTTAACGCAACGGATTCTCTCGCCGAGTCCACCAGAAATACACCCATTGTTCAAGCGATCCAAAAGGCCGAGCCTGCGGTCGTCAATATTCAAGGGAACAAAACAATCACGAACTCGTCCTCTTCGGGCCAGTCGACCCGTCAAGAGGTCAACGGGATGGGTACTGGAGTCCTTATCGATCGGCGCGGTTACATTGTTACCAATTTCCACGTCGTAGATGAAGTGGCTCGGATCGAAGTGACGTTGGCGGACGGTACTACCGCTATCGCGAAATTGATTAACTACGATCCTGAAACCGATCTGGCTCTGATAAAGATCCCTACCAATCGAGACCTGCCGGTAATACGCGTAGGCAAAAGCCATAACCTACTACGCGGCGAGAGCGTCATTGCCATCGGCAATCCATACGGCTATCAAAACTCAGTCACGGTTGGAATCATTAGTGCACTTCATCGAGACATTCCCGTCAACGGATCGCAACAGTACAACGACCTTATTCAAACCAATGCGGACATCAACCCAGGCAATTCCGGTGGGCCGCTTCTGAACATCGACGGTGAAGTCATCGGTATCAATGTGGCTGTCCGGGTTGGAGCACAAGGCATAGGCTTTGCCATTCCAATGGATACCGCAGTGGAAGTCATGGCTGACTTGGTAGCAGATCATCGAGAAGCGGCGCATGGCTTTACTTTCTCCAAAGCCTCCGAAGCCGTTCAAAACGAGAAGCAAGCCAATCAACTCGTCATTCGAGAATATCGTGGATCAGATTCCAATTCGAGTCGGGAGATCCGCAATGGCGATCGAATTGCCACAGTGGAAGGACATTCTGTTTCCAATCGATTGGAGTTGGAACTTGCGATGTTAGACCTGCGTTCCGGGCAATCCGTTGAACTTGGCTTGGAAAGGAATGGAGCTAAACTGACCCATTCCATCACGTTGAACCCATCGACGGGCAAGTCGGAAACGGATGTATCAAAGACATTTTGGGACCAGCTTGGCATTCGCTTATCAGCCGTTTCCGCTTCCTTTGTGGCTGGAGTGGGAGAAGACTATAAAGGTGGATTACGAATCATGGAAGTACGGCCAGGTAGCCCCGCTCAGCGAGCCAATCTAGTGCAGGGAGACATCATTGTTGGAGTGATGGATTGGCAGACACCGAAAATGGAATCGCTTGCCTGGATCTTGTCGAATTCAAGCTTCCGAAGTGCAGGTGCGTCGAAATACTATCTTGTTAGAAAGCGATCTCGGATGACGGTCGCAATGACCCCCGAGACCCCATCACAATCGCAATCAACTGTTTCGCGGAATGTCTCGAGAGACATTCGATAAGGTTGCTCAGGTTGAGCGGGAGCTTGCCTCCTCTCAACCTTGTTTTGGCGTCCTATAAAACGTGCTCGGATTGTTGGGCTGAACCGCGCATTAGGATAGGACGCCAAAACGGCGTCCGTCGGAGGCAAGCTCCGAGCGGACGGCAAGCTCCGAGCGGACGGCAAGCTCCACGGCACGGAGTGCCGTGCTACACTAATGATTGAACAGAAACTCTTTGCAATTCAGGATGGCCCAAATCAAATCCTGATAAGCTTCGAGTTTGTCCGTCTTGCCCTCAACGAATGCGATGGCTGGCCCCAACTCGGAGTCGCTCGGCTTGCGAGAAAACGCACGCATATAAAGCTCTTGAAGCTTTTCAATATTCGGACTGGTCCGACTAGCAAGACTCGCCGGTAATGCATTGGCTTCAGCCAGCTTAGCGATTAGCTCTTTGGAATTCGCAAAATGAAGGCTTTGTGCCAAAGTCGATTCGTTGGCCCGTTCGCACTCGCATGCCGTCGTCGCTTCTGGACGTCCAAAGACGGTCAGGAAATAGGACCGAAAGGATGAGTCGGGAAGTGAAGTGGCATGCGTTCGGTCCGGCATTGCATCGAAGGCTGTGGCCGTCATGGTGACTTGATCGACAGCGTCCAAGATTTGTTCGGCGGAAAGCCTCTTTGGGTAGTTTCTGGAATAGCATTTTCGATCGCGAAGATTTTCACCGTTGGGCGCACTGTCCAACTGGTAAATGCGAGTAATGCAGATGGAACGCACCAACGCTTTCACATCGTATTTGGACTCAATCAACTGATTGGCCAAGACGTTTAAAAGTTCTGAGTTGGAGGGGGCATTAGTAACCCGCATGTCGTCCTCTGGCTCAACGAGTCCCCTGCCAAAAAGATGTTTCCAATAGCGATTTGCAATCGACTTTGCGAAGAAAGGATTGTTGGGTGCTACCATCCAGTCAACAAGGTACTCCCGCGGATCACGCAGGTCGGTATCCTCACGCAATGGACCATCTAGACCTGCCGGCTTCAAGGACTCTCCGGACTTAGGATGCGACGAGCGAGACTGTCCCAACGCCGCATAAACGATGGCCTCGTCGGGAGATTGCCCAGCTTTCGTTTTCACTTGCGAGAAAAAGGCGGCCATTTGGAAATAATCCTTTTGTGCCCATTTTTCAAACGGATGATGGTGGCAACGCGCGCACTGAATTCTTTGGCCTAAGAAAAGTTGGGCCGTATCCTCCAATCTGCTGAAGGTATCTGGAACTTGGCGATACCAACTCACAGGCGGATGAACGTCCATGGAGCCCGATGCGGCAACGATGTCGCGGACAAATTGATCGAAAGGTCTATTGGATGCGATCTGATTGCGAATCCAACGATGGAACGCAAACGTGCCTGCCTTTTGACCTGGGTTTTCCCGGCGATTGCGGAGAATCAACATCCACTTGTTGGCGAAGTTGTCGGCATAATCATCGCTGTCCAACAACCGATCGATGAGTCGTTCGCGTTTGTTGGCTGCCGGATCCTGAATGAACTGCTCCGCTTCGGCGAGGGTCGGTAGTCTGCCCGCCAGATCAAGCGTCGATCGACGCACAAATGTTGGATCATCGCATTGCCGCGAGATCGGGATATTCAGCGAACGCAATTGAGCGATTACTGCACCTTCGATTGCATTGGTCGGTTCGGGCCATTCATTGACTCCTTCGACGATCGGTACGCTTGCACGAAAAACAGCCACTTGACCTTGAAATCGAGCCATGACGGCTACTTCGCCGGCCAGCGATTTCATCGACACCAAACCTCGTTTGTCGACTTCCGCCATCTCGGTATCATTGCTCTCAAATTGAACCGCAGGTGTAACGTCTTCGACAGATCCATCGGAGTAGCGAGCCGTAACAGATACTTGTTGCTCTTGTTTAGGGAGCATGCGTCGAAGTTCGGGCGTAACCGCAATGGACACCACCCGCCGATCATCTGCTTTACCAGGCTTCATCCCTTGTGAAATCCATCGGCGCAGGACTCGATACTCTTGCGAATCAGCCTCCAGCCGCTGGCCACCACCGTGCGGGACCGCATTGATCGACTTGGTCAACAACAGGCTTGCATCCGGCAGAGCTGTCGACAACCTCCTGCCTCGCGATTCCTTAACGAGGTGCTCAAAGTCTTCGCTGGGTTCGAATCCCAACAACGAGAGCTTAAAGCCATTTTGACCCGCGGCTTTTCCATGACAACCGCCGCCATTGCAACCCAGCTTCGTAAAGATCGGCACAACCTGATTGGGGAAATTAACTTCCGGATTGTCATCCCAATTGGTGACTTCAATCTGGAGCGAGGCTGACGTAACACCTTCAAGACTGGCAGACAACGTTGTCGCTCCATTCATGAGCGGAGCGATCTGGCCAAAGCGATCGATCGTAGCGATCCCTTCGACTGAGAAGCTGTAGATTGCGTTTCGCGTCAGGTCCAGCTCAAGTCCGTTCAAATCTGTTCCAGTGATGAGACACTGATGGCGCGCGTCACTACCACGAAAGACCACCTTAGGAATCTCGCCAACATCCGAGACGGATTGTCCCTTATCGATTCGAATGGTCCGAATGCCGGTTGGAAGCACGTCATTTGCCACTGCGATCGAAAGATCAAATAGCCAAGCGGCTTGCAAAAGGAAAACTAGAAGCGCGAGACGACTGCTAAGCCGTATGGTTGTCATCGCAGTGGATCTCATATCAACTCAGTCACGGGTGCATGGTCAACCAAGAATTGAGGTCGCCCGGTTGGATCGGCAATGGTCGTATTCGTCACGTCAATTCCTAAGTTGTGGTAAAGCGTTGCAATCACTTCTTGAACGTGAACGGGTCTCAACGTTGCATACTCTCCCAGACGATTGGTAGCGCCAATGACTTGCCCCGTCCGGATGCCACCGCCAGCCAAATACGCACAGCTCACTTGCGACCAGTGATCGCGGCCTGCATCCTTGTTGATTTTCGGCGTCCGTCCAAACTCGCCCCAAACGACGATACTGACATCGTTGAGCATTCCTCGCATTTCTAAATCCTCAATCAACGCGCTCAAGCATTGATCGAGCTTGCCACCGTGGTCTCGCACCAGATCGAAGTTCTTTCCATGACTATCCCATCGACCAAAACTCAGACTGACAACCCGAACTCCGGCTTCAATGAGTCGCCTTGCGATCAATAGGTGATCGTTTCGAGTTGCACAGCCATCGAATTGATATTTGTAGGGCTTGCCGTCACCGTACTTGGCAACGATCTCTGGATCTTCCTTGGACAAATCAAGCGCATCGACTAGCTTGCTACTGGTGAGGACATCTAAGGCGCGTTGTCCGAAAGCGTCCATTCCCTCCATAACTCCGGTCGTATCGATGTCGCGCCGAAGGGTATCCAAGCTCGTAAGCAGTTGCTTACGATTTTGAAGTCGTTCGAGTGAGATCCCATTGAGCTTCATGTTCTCGATACCCGGACCGTCTGGTTTGAAGGCCGAATTCGCCGCACCTAAGAATCCAGCGCTACCGCAATCCGACCACTGAACATGGCTGGATCGCTCTGCAAGTCCAACAAAAGGCGGAACGGCTGGATCCAATGCGCCTTTTAGCTTCGCAACCGCCGATCCTATCGATGGACGACCCCCAAGCGCTTTCAAGTCATCGGGTATCCAGCCACTCAAACACTGATACGATTCGTGCCTGTCTTTGCAACCAACCACCGAACGAATAATGGCTGCTTTGTCCATCAGCCTCGCGAGTTTCGGAAACACCTCGCAAATCTGTATGCCAGAAACGTTGGTTGGAATGGCTCGGAACTCACCTCGGATTTCGGAGGGGGCGTCTGTCTTAATGTCCCACATGTCTTGGTGGGGCGGACCACCACCGAGGAAGATCTGAATGAGCGCTTTGTTGGGATTGTTTTTTTGCTGATTCGACTCAGCTCGCAAGACATCCGCCAAGCCAATGGCCGTAGCCCCAAAACTCATCCCGCCAATTTTGATGAACGAACGACGAGACTCTCGATCACAATAGCTGTGTGAAGACCCATGCTGACCAAAGATCGACAACATCATGGACGCCGAACGGTTAAGGGTGAGGTGGGACCGCGCGCCCGTTTAAGGAAAACGCGGAATCGGAGGGCCTTCGCCAAGTTGAAACTCTGACGAATCAATACTAGCCTGAACAAATTCAGGCAACTTGTCAATATGGCTACAACTTCTTCTTGGCAGGTCGCATTAGCAAAAGAGTGTAGGAGATCTCGTCCCGAACAGGATTAACAAGGACCGCGCCCCCTCTGAACTTCTCCCGACTTGCGTTGTCCATCGGTTTGCCTCGCTGTGCCGAAGTCGCAAATGGTGAATTCCGACCAGGGGCTTTTGCAAGTAAAAGTCGGCTGGCTGTGTCGCTGATTCCCTCAGCCACTCGAATCGAACGAAGCTGATTCACGAGCAATAAAGCAGAGCGGTCGGTCGTCACATCCATTGCGAATTCGGGAAAATCCTCAAACCGGTTGATGATGTCTACCATGGCTAAATCCAGTTTTTTGGCGGTCGAGCGTAGAAACATGACCCCCATTTTCTCTTCGGAATTGGCTGTGTTTCCTACTAATTTCGACTCCTCAAGATGCTTGAGCTGTTCGTCGTCGACAATCAAATCATCGGTAGAAACGATATCGTACTTCTCTAGTATTCGTTCCAAAGTGCGATTCTCGACCGCCTGTGGATCGATTGAAACGTCTAGAACCAATGTGAAGTACAACTTCTGATTCGCTGCGACAACGCCATCTATGTTTGCGTCCAATTTTGTGGAATTGTCTACTGGCAATCGACTCGCAACCGATTCCGTCGGTGCACGTTCCGGATTTGATGCGACCGGATCTGATGCTAAGGCGAGCGGCAGGGAGAGCGAGGCTCCTGCCGAGCTTGGCATGGGTTCGGCAGGAGCCTCTCCCTCCCGGTAAAAACCACTTTGCCGCTCGCTTAACTGAATAGAACGTGTAGGATCGGCTGTTTGGTCGTCGGGATCTTTCTCCGGATCGTTGGTCGCCATTGCGCCGACATCAGGAATAACCTCATCAACAGTATCCGGAACTCTGACCATCCCTTGACGTTTTGCTTGCGGAAGGGCCAAAAACAAGCACAAAAGCGACGCAGCTAGCGCCAGTCCAGCGTAACTCCATCGCCGTGAGGGATCGGAGTTACGAGCAATAGGAGCAATAGGAAAAAGAGATTTCTGAAATTGCGGAATGGTATTCGGAGGAACGAGCCATTCGGGCGCGTCGTGCCCCATTTCTGAGGCTCTTTTTTTTGCAGCGAGCGTAATAGAAGTGGCAAAATCAGGTCGGAGTGATTGAGTGGAACGACCGCTTTGCAATGCACCGCGAAGCACTGAAAGTTCATTCAAACGCCCCTGAAGGGATGGGTTTTTATCCATCTCTTGCTTTAGATCGACCAAATCAGCCTCAGACAGCACGCCGTCAAGCATGCCGTTCAGCAATTCGTCGAGGTTTTTGATTGGGGATTCCATGAATTTTAATTCTCGGCAGTAGGTTTTCACTTCATCGGATGATCCGATTGATGAAAAGTTCCTTTTCTAGGCCGAGATTGTGAGTACCAAATCGGTTTTTGGGTTAGCTTTGGACGTCAAAACGCTCTTATTGTATTCGTTTTGATTGCGTCCAACCACATGCTGACGATTCTGTCCCTGTACTTTGTCCAGAGTTGGCTTTTTGTGGCCGAGCGAGTGTCGCTTTTTGCTCTGCAAAAGTGCGTTAACGACGCACACTTTTGCGGAGCGAAAGGCGACAATAAAATGCGACAGTGCTACCACCTAGTTTCCATTTGGTCGACGATGTGGTTGGCCAAACGTTCGACGACTCTCTGGTTTGCGGTTGAAATGGATTGACCTGCTTCAGGAACAAAGTCAACATTTTCTGCAAAATAGAAGGTGGACTCACCTGGAGGTAAGAATCTTGTTTCAATCAGCGGCATTCCTCGTCGGTCGGTCCATTTGACCTCGACCGTCATCAGGGATTGAAGCAATCTCGGTTCGTCGAGGTTGGTTTCGCTGACCACACGTTTGGAGTCCGACGTTAGCCTACACGCCATCACAGAATCGGCGGTCTCAACATTCGCCAGTTTGAAGGGGGTCCGGCGCTCAATTTCCTTTTGCAGCGACTCGGTAAGCATCACACCCAGCTCGGGTCGAAACGAGTCGCTTTTGATGATCGGCACATGAATGGTTCGAACGTCGGTTCGATAGAGTGTTCGGGTTCCGATTTGGTAACCTGCACATCCATTCAAAGACGCGAACACGATCGCGAGCATCAGAACTCGCCCGATCATCGTTGACTAGTTCCGTCCGGGACGAAGGAGGCAGCACCCGATTTTCCTGCTGTTCGCTCGTAGCGCTCCTGAGCGGCCTTGTCCTGTTCCTCCAAGTTAGGTGTCGGCTTCAACAAGGGGGTGATTTTGTCTCGGTTGGGAAATAGATCGGCAAGCCAACTGAGTTGTTGAATTGGCTCTGCAGGCATACCACCGGTCTTTTCCATAATGGCTTTGGCTTTGTCGGCAAACGGTGTGTCGCCAAAATCCGTCAATATTTTCATGCAATGGATTCGCGACGCTCGGGCTTCCTGTTTGTTGAGGCGAAACGTGGCGAGCGAATATTCTCTCTCGGCTCGACGATATCGAACTTCCCCCATCGCATCTTCGATCTGCTTCTTTTCTCCCTCCGCCTTCTCGCGGAATTGACGGGTCATCTGCTTGATCATCTTCTCCGCTTTCTCAAGTGGCTCTTGGGAGTAGTCGGCGCCTTGATAGGACATCATGGCTGCCTTGACCCCTAAAAGATGCGCATCGAATTGGTGTGGACTATCTGGATAAGTCGAAATCAAATCGCCGTAGGTATCCAAGGCATCATTCCAATTACCCTTTTTGAAAGCAGTGTTGGCCAGCTCCATCGTCACATCATCCGCCAACCGACCCACCGGATTGTCCAGCCGCATTTTTTCCAAAACGCGAATGCCGTGCTTTCGCGTATCGTTCCAAGGTTTTCGATTGTCCGAAACATTGAGATGATAGAATTCGTCATTGAATTTCAGCCAAAACTGGGCGATCTCCATCCGACGTTTGTCTACCATGTCTTGGTAGCGAGTTCGAGGGTATTCTTTGATCAGCTTGACGAAGTAATCCTCCGCTTTGGGATAATCCTCAGCAAAGAAATAGCTCTCGCCGGTCATGTAAAGTGCGTCTTGATCGAGGGCACTACTTGTCCAATGCTTCCCCGCTTCTTTATACTTTTTAGCGGACGCGCGGAACATGGCTCGCCGCGCGTTCTCTTCGGTAGACTTCGATGCGTTCTTAAAGAGTTCGTCTGCCTCGAGGTAGGTCGATCTCGCCAGATCTTTGTTAACCGGCGCAGGGCCTAAGCCAGGAATGAATTGAAATGCTTTTGGGATATTGCTGTCCCGAGATTTGTCAGCGCGAATACCCTCAGGACGAATCCAATTTCCTTCTTTGTCCTCGTAACCTTCGATGGCATTGCGAGCTCGGCGATACTCATCGTCTTCTTTTTTGAAAAGATTGAACGAAGCGCAGCCGGCTTGAATCAAGAACATCGCCAGTAACGCAAAACGAAGGATATTGGCCGCAACGAAATGGACGACGCGTCGGTTGGGCTGACGATTTTCTATCGTGCGGCGATGCATTCCATTTCCTTTGGATTTGTTTTGCAGGTAGTTTCTCAGGTTGCCCATCGTGGTCAACGCTTCAATTCCTCTAAATAATCCGTAAGTCGTAAGCGGCGATCTGCCAAATTGGAAACAAATCGTTCCATCACGAATCGCACCTCGCCACGCAGCTCAGCCTGAATCGGCAATGGATTGCCGCCCCACTCCTCGGATGCATAGGTAATCAAGCAATCGAGCGTTGCGTATCGGATGCGAATTACGTGCTGTTGGCCAGGCACACAATCGGCGCATAAAATTCCGCCCGCAGCAATGCCTAGCAATGCTCCCGGACCATTCGAAGCGGACTGTACAGGATTCCCGCAACTCGCGCATAGATGAAAAGTTGGCAAATGTCCCAATAGCTTTAACACCTGCATTTCAAACCTAAGGATAATCTCAGCGGTACTCAGACCTCGATCGAGATCGACCAACGTTTGATCGCTAACATCGTAGAGTTCCCTGGCTTTTTGATTGTCCTCGGTCAAACCCAGCAGCAATTCCGCCACGTAATATCCGCAATAAAGCGGTAGCAACGCAATTTGCCCAGACCGAAAACGACGAACAAGCTTGGATTCCGTCAGCAGATCGAGAGCATCCGTGCTCTTTTGGATGAAGACGATCTGCGATTTTGCTAGCAAGTCCAGCGAGGACTCGAACGGACTTCGAAGACGCCTTGCACCTTTTGCGATCGCTGAGACTTTGCCAAAGTCGCGAGTGAACAAGGTGACAACCATGCTGGTCTCGCTCCACGGAACCACCCTCAAGACGATGGCTTCGCTTTTCTCCAAGGACATGCGGCGAAGGACCTACTTTGGGAGTTTTCCAGCGATGATCTTAGGCTTATATACCGTGTCTCGTTTTCGAAGGACTTTGGCGGAGAAAATAAGGTCAGGTTGCTTGCCTTCTTTCCTCTGAGCTTCCTCCCCAAGGTTCATGACACGAAAAAAACTCATTGTCTCCTGGCCCTCTACAACTCGACCGAAAACGGTGTGCCTACCATCCATCCGGGGCGTCGGCAAGAATGTAAAGTAGAATTGCGAACTACCGGTCTCAGCAAGGACCTGGCCGGTTTTTGGTTCCGAGCCAAGTGCCATTCCCATCGATCCACGGAAGTGATCGCGTCGATCAGCCCGCTCTACTTCGCTTGGAATGGTGTAACCAGCATCGCCGGTTCCATCCCCTTTCTCACAACCTGTTTGGGCACAAAAGTGCTTCTCTACGCGGAAAAAAGACTTGCGATCGTAAAACCCTTTTTCCACTAAGTAGATAAAGCTCTTTACCGTCTCAGGAGCGGAATCTTCGTACAATTCCAAAACCATCTTGCCTTTGGTTGTTAGAAATTCAACACGAGGATTATCGTTCTTTAGGGATTCCCTTTGTCGAATTTCAAGTTCTCGTTGCCACTTCTCCCGCACAATCTTGATTTCAGCCAAAAAATCGGGCTTCGTATCCAGGCTATTATCCAAAGCAATGGTTCGTGCCAAACACTCTTCCGTAAAATCGAAATCGGAATTGGCATAGCCGATCAAGCCAGCCGCGCGAAGGACTTCTTGCGTCTCGATTTTCTTTGCACGAACAACTGCTTGGGCAGCCTCCAGCCAGCCATCCAATCGGTCCAACTCCACGTCGTGCAACAACATTTCACCCAGTGACTCCCCAATAAAAGTGTATTTGTCAGGATCACTTTCATACGTTTCGCTTGCGACTTTTAACCAATTGGCTTTTGCGAGAAACCCTTGGTGGATTCCTTCCTGCCATTCCTGATAGACATTGTCCCGAAAGGACTTGGATGGATTCTCGGCCAAATGATAGTTCAATTTGACATGATTCAGTCCAACAGCCGCATCTCGAAATCGATTGAAGGCGGCTTGGTACTTTTTGCCTCCTTCGGAATCGTCGTCAGCGGGTAACATCCCAAAACTCTGAATCCGCTTAGTGGCCATCTGGTTTTGAAATTCGAGGGCTTTTTGCTTTTCCGCGGCCCGTTCCTCAGGTGTCAGGCTCCGCTTGGCTGGTAGTCCGCCAGCTTTCTTCGCCGGAATGTCTTGACCCGTCAAACGGTCAACTTGCAATGCACCCAGACCCAAAACGAAGAACAGAATGACGAAAAAGGACTTTATACGGTTTGTTTGGATTGGCATATTGGCATACTCTGTTACAAGCGAGGCTGCTCCGAACGGAGAATTCAGCGTGATTCAAGACTCTATAGGACAAAACCCACATTGGAAACGACCACTCTAAGGATCATCGCTGGCAACTTGCGAACTCGCAAGATTCAATTTGCGGTTGACCCTAGGACCAGACCCATGAAGGATCGAACCCGCGAAGCTGTCATGAGCCTCCTGGGTGGTACGTTTCCGAACGCAATTGCGTTCGATTTATTTGGTGGAACAGGGGTTTTGGCCTTCGAAACTGTCTCGCGTGGTGCGGCCAAAGGCGTTGTATTCGAAATCTTGAAGTCGGCTGTGAAAGAAATACAAGCCAATGCAAAATCCCTCGGTTTATCCAACTCCGTCGAAGTCATTCAAACCGACGTCCTCGACTGGTCGAAAGGACTGCCCGCCAATTGCTCCAGATTCAGTCAAAATCCCGACGAAATTTGGGTGGTGTTCTGCTGTCCACCGTACTCAATGTGGGAGTCGAACGGCAAACAGTTGCTCGCGATGCTAGAACGCTGGTGGTTAGCCGCTCCTCCCGGCTCCCTCTTTGCTGTGGAACTTGAGGAAGCCACCCCAACCGAGTTTTTGCCGACAGAAGCGGACTGGGATCTCCGAGTCTACAAACCCGCTCGCATGGCCGTCGCCGAAAAGGAATCTGAGATAAGCTCCGACTCGCAGCCCGAAGAAAACGGGGGCTGAGCGCGAGCGACCCTGGTCGCATGCCGTTGTCGGTACTGCGGACCGTCGCCCGTTTTCCGGATTTCCCCACCAGGAATGGTTTCCACCCTCACGCACCAGTTCGCAACCGTTGTCAACCAAGTGCCGAATTAGTTCGCGGCGTTTCACAGTAATATGGCGATTTCTTCGAACGACTCGCCTGCGGCAGACTTCGCGTCCTCGCGATTTAATTTAATTCAATCGCTTCCGACAATGCCTCACGCAGGTTTCCAATCATCTCCTCGCGAGTTTCTCCCTGACAATTTACTCGCCGAATCAACCACTGGCCTTTTGCGGCCTTTGTGCTCGATCGCGGCAATTCTACACGCAAGGCCAATGCCAACAACGATTAGCCACAAAAGTGCACATAGTACACAAAAGCGGACGAGCGAGAGCAGGTGACTCTCGCACTTTACGAGGTCAGCATC
>JAYTVM010000068.1:0-8168 GCA_043743995.1 Pirellula sp.
AGAGAATCTGTCCGTAGAGACCTCGCTTCCATGGTCTGATTCTCCAACTCTCTCTGAGGTAGAACGCAATGCCGTGGCTCGATCGATCCAGATTTTTCAGTTAGGCGAAACAGGCAGTGGCCGGCATTTTCTGAAGCGATCGCAAGAGTGGGGACTGGCCAATTGTGATCCTCATTACCATCAGGCTGCTTGTCACTTTATTGAGGAAGAGCATAGGCATGCGCGATGGCTGGGACGATTCTTACAGCAAGAAGGAGTACCTTTGCTTCACAAGCAATGGACCAACAGTATTTTCCGCCGGCTACGGCGTTTGGCGGGACTACGCACCTCGATCGCAGTGCTTATCAGCGCGGAGATCATGGCTCAGGTCTACTATCGGGCGCTCAAGCTGGCGACCGATTCCGATACATTGAATGACCTTTGCCAGCAGATACTTCGAGAAGAAGCCCAGCACGTTCGCTTTCAGGTGCAGCAGCTAGCCCGGATTGATCGCCATCGCAGTCCTTGGTTGCGGCGTTTTTTGAGGTGGGCCGACCGCTTGCTATTCGGTATTGCCAGTTGCATCGTTTATTACGACCATCGGGCCGTTTTTTTGAAAGCAGGCGTGTCCAAACGGGAATTCAAAAAGTGGTGTGAAAGGCGTTGGCTCGGCACGGAGATTCTCTACGTTAAAGGTGCCTGAGATCCTTGTCGCGGCAATTCGGACGTCGACGGAAAAGTGGTCAAAGGTATCATCGTATCGCATAGCATAGCATCGTAGTGAAGTGAAAATAAGTCGCGTAGCTATTTAGTAGACTAGTTAGACTTATTTGGGATGGTGCCAGCTTGCAGGATCTTTGGATCGCTTTCTGCAAACGCTGCAATCTCAGACCAGCCGCATGTTACAATCTGACTTGGGTCAGATGCACGACTCAACCTTTACGAAACAAATACGGCATCACAATTGAAACCCCTACCCCTGCTCTACTGAAATCGACCTGCAATGACTTTTCGTAACGAACCGCATGGTGCCAACTGTGTTTTGGTTGCCACTCGGCTGCCGCTTCTCTTTGCCATCCTCTTTGCGCTTGCACCGACAAACACGTTCGCGCAAGTCCCACCGTGGGCTGATACGAAGCTGCCTACTCGCGATGGGCTGATTCTTTGGTTGGATGCAAACCCAATACAAGCGGCTAGGAATTCTGAAAATAAACCCGCGCTCGCCAATGGTGCGGCAATGGACGAATGGACCGACGCTTCGGGCAAGGGGCGACATTTCGTGCAAGCCACGACTGGCGATCAACCGCACCTTGTTCAAGTGGGAGATGCTTGGTGCGTTCGGTTTGATGGCGATACAGACCATTTACGCTGCACATCGGTGGCGGGCGAAGTAAGCGCGGCGACCGTTTTTATTGTGGCTGCTCCGCATCAGAACTTAGGGGATTTTCGTGGACTGCTCGCGACCAACGCACCGAACCGTCGGGACTTCGAATCGGGGATGACAGTGGATCTGGGTCCGGGACCAACCTCGATCTTGGAGCATTTGAACGTGGAAGGCGCGGGCTTCGGCGGTGCTCGCAATCTGTTCAATAAATCGGAACGTTTTGGAACGTTGCACACGATCGAGACGGTGGTGGATCCCGCGAAAAAGCAAGTCTCGCTGTCCCTGGATGGCAAGCGTGCGGGCGAACGAACGCTCGAGCCCACAGCCATTTCCATCGATCAGTTGACCTTGGCTGCACGGTTTTATACGAACGGACCTGGCGAACAAATCGTACGAGGACCGCTGAAATGCGATATCGCGGAAGTACTGCTATACGATCGTGTGCTCAGCAAAGACGAATCCGCATCGGTTCGCGCGTATTTGAAAACAAAGCATGCGAAGTTGGCAGAACAGTTACCGCAACAATTGAAATTGGTCCCAGGCGTGTCGCTGGTGAAAGTTGAAAATCCGCCCCCGATTCAAATGTTGCTCCCGGGTTTCAGGGTTCGCGAATTGCCCATCGATCTCACCAATGTAAACAACGTTCGTTTTCGTGATGACGGACGCTTGGTGACGCTAGGTTACAACGGCGATCTGCACCTGCTTTCCGATACCGACGGTGACGGCTTGGAGGATAAAGCGGAGCTATTTTGGAAGAATGAGGGAAGTCTGCGTGGTCCGCTCGGGTTGTTGCTGACACCGCCTGGGTATTTGAAAGGACGTGGAGCGTTTGTACCAAGCAAAGGCAAAGTGTCGCTGATCGTCGACACCAACGGTGACGACAAAGCCGACCGAGAAATAGTGGTCGCAACGGGTTGGAAAGAGATTCCACAGAATGTCGACGCCGTTGGTATCACGATGGATAAGGAGGGCGCGTTGTATTTTGGCTTAGGGACGGCAAATTACGCAAACGCTTACATGGTCGACGATTCTGGTAAGGCCGATTATGACCTCAAGAGCGAACGAGGCACGGTGCAACGTGTTTCACCGGATTTAAGTAAGCGAGAAACGGTCTGTACGGGAATCCGCTTCCCGATCGCCTTCGCGTTTAACGATGCAGGCGATTTGTTTTGTACAGAGCAGGAGGGAGCAACGTGGCTGCCAAACGGCAACCCACTCGACGAACTCCTGCATATTCAAACCGGTCGCCACTATGGTTTCCCGCCGCGTCATCCACGCCACAATCCAGGCGTGATCGACGAACCGTCTACGTTCGATTACGGGCCGCAGCATCAGTCGACTTGCGGAATGGTTTTCAACACAGCCGTTAACGGTGGCCCAGTCTTCGGTCCATCCGCATGGGCCAAGCAGGCGCTGGTGTGTGGCGAGTCGCGAGGCAAACTCTGGCGCACCCAGTTGTTTAAGACAGACGCAGGCTACGTCGCATCGACGCAGTTGTTCGCGGCGCTTCAGATGCTCACTATCGATGGATGTGTAGCACCGAACGGCGATTTCGTCGTAGCTTGTCACAGTGGTCCACCAGATTGGGGGACTGGCCCAACTGGCAAAGGCAAACTCTTCCGTATCGAATACACAAACCCAACCGCACCACAACCCGTGGCAGCTTGGTCCGAATCACCAAACGAAATACGGATTGCATTCGACCGCCCGCTCGACCCAGTCAAGCTTCGCAACTTGAGCGAACAAGTCAAAGTGGAATATGGCGAATTCGTACGAGCCGGAGATCGCTTTGAAACACTCGTGCCCCCCTACGCAGTTGTGCAACGGCAATTGGCAACGCCTCGATACCAATTGCCCGTGGCCGGAGCGTCGCTCACGAGTGACCTGCGGACGATGATTGTTAGCACCGCCACAATGAAAGCCAATTCACACTATGCGGTCACGCTTCCGCGCGAAGAGGACGCAATCAAAGATGCAGTTCCATCTCAGCATTCTCAGATCGACCTCGACTTGTCGCTCGCTGGCGTTCAAGCCGCTTGGGCTCCGCTTGATAATCCTCGCGATACTACGAGTGCAACGTCATGGAAAGGAACAGGTTGGTTGCCGCATTTGAATCTGGACGCCGCGAGGGAACTCACTCGTGGCAGTGCCCAGCACGATGCGCTTTGGTCGGCGATAGAATCGCGAGGCGAATTGGTACTTCGGACGAACCTCGATTTGCATCACATCTTGCGACCAGTCGTCCAACCCGGCGCTAAGATCGATTACGAGTGGCCTGCGGAGTCGGTGACGCTGGTGCTGCATTCACCGCAGCCGATCTCGGTTGTTTCGTCGGTGGGAAAGATTGAATCGCAATCGAACGATGGCAACTACGAGGTTCGGTTAACATGTTCGGGCGATGCGACGGAGTTGATTCCTCTCGAGATCACGCTGGTGAAGTCCACTTCTGCCGCGTTCCAGTTGAACGTTTCGGTTCACACAGCGGAAGATCCTCGCGCCAGGCCGTTGCCGCTGAATCGTTTTTACATGCCGTGGGTCAAGTCGAAAGACGCCACCGCACTCAGCGACGACAAACCGATGCGGATCGCAGAGATTGAAGGTGGCAATTGGGGTTTGGGCCGCCGGGTGTTTCACAGCGAAGCGGCCGGTTGTTTCAAGTGCCATGCGACCGGTGGGACTGGCGCGAAGATCGGTCCGGACTTGTCCAATTTGATCCATCGCGACTACGCCTCGGTCATGCGCGACATCCTCAACCCAAGTTTTGCAATCAATCCCGACTACATCGGCCACATTATTGCTCTGAAGGATGGCCAGGTGCTGACCGGTGTGCTTCGCGACGAAGAAGGGCAGTTAATATTGGGAGACGAGAAAGGGAGTTCGACCAAGATCGTGCGGTCGGAGATCGATCAAATGAAACCTTCTCAAGTTTCTGTGATGCCCGCCGGCTTGCATGAGAAATTGTCCAAGGAGCAAATGCGCGACCTGATGACTTACTTGCTCACTTCACCGCCGCACATGCCGATGGATGCGCCATTGCAAGCGCCACCGCTACGTACGCAAGCCGAAATGGCCTCTGTACTAGCTGGTTCGACGCCGTTGCCTAAGGAATTGCGGACGCTGAAGATTGTCTTGGTCGCGGGCAAGAAAGATCATGGCCCCGGCGAGCACGATTACCCAGCTTGGCAAATTCAGTGGGGCCAGTTGTTGGCTGCGGCTCCGAACGTAAACGTTAGCGCTGCCTGGGAGTTTCCAAGCGAGGAACAAATGGCTTCCTCAGACGTGTTGATCTTCTTTCAAAAGGGTGCGTGGAGCGACGATCGTGCTAAGAAGCTCGATGCGTATCAGGCTCGCGGCGGTGGCGCGGTCTATATTCATTGGGCCGTGAACGGCGATGATCGAGTTGCTGAGTTTTCGACACGCATCGGGCTTGCGTCCAAAGGGGGTAGCATTCGATACCGACACGGGCCGCTGACGCTTGACATGCACAATACGGACCACCCTATTATGCGCAACATCGACCAATTGAAGTTGTATGACGAGAGCTACTGGTTGCTAACAGGCGACGTGAAGAATGTCACGCTGCTCGGCACCAGCACCGAAGATGGTGTAGCGACACCGCAGGTTTGGGCTTATGAGAAAGGTGCGGGTCGAGTCTTTGTCAGCATTCCAGGTCATTACAGTTGGACGTTTGATGATCCGATTTTCCGCGTTCTATTGTTTCGCGGAATTGCTTGGACGGCCAAGGAACCGGTCGATCGCTTCAATGAACTTGTCCCTATCGGTGCTCGTTTAACGAAATAGGCCAATTTAGCGTTGACGTTTACTTCATCTTTAACACGTTGGCGACGATGATCTCTCGTAATTGCGAAGGCAGCAGTCCTCTTTTTCGGTAGTCGGTTTCCCAAACTTTATTAGGAAGGCTCAGCATCCAGTAAAAGGTAACGTCCCATTGCCGGGCGAGAAGTCGGCAATACCTGCCTGTCAAAAACAAACAACATAGAACCACCCTCCGAAATATCGGGATTCCGGCTATTGAATTGCGGCAGGAACTCGAATCGTTGTTTTTTCTCCTTGTCACTGAGCGTTCAAGCCGTTTACCGTTCGCTGTCACGTTCACGCAAAATGCTTCAGGAATGCTTTTCGCAGTTTCTCTTGCATCGAAACGGCGCGATGCGCAGTGGCGTGCAGCTTGTCTATGGCGTTTCAAGCCACGAGGACGCTGTGAAAATCGGAGGTTGGCAACATGTTGCAGCCGTCGTCGATCGATCGTCCGGCGACGCGACCTATTTCGTAAACGGAGACGTTGTTGCCTCAGCATCCTTCTTATCCGAGGTGCCATTGGTGTTCGGTCCTTGCACGATCGGAGCTTGGCAAGCATCCAAACCAGATTCATGGTCCCGTCGCTTTCGTGGCCGAATGGATGAATTCGCGATTTTCAACCGGGCATTATCCAGGGATGAGATCGTTGAGCTGTTTCAAGATGGATCAGGCTTTGGAAGCGATCCCTCATCGTGGAGCAGTGGAGCAGTGGAGCAGTGGAGGTTTTAAGGGGGGGACGTCGACGGGTCGCATTCTGACTATTCGAAGGTTTTCTACGACATTTTGTTTCGGAATTTCACTCCAACACTCCAATTCCCCAATTCTCGAGAACTCCACTCGTCGCAATGCCTAGAATGAGGGATAATGAGGTTTGTTCGTGACTTCGCAACTTGGCTGTCTAATCTTACTCACATGTTCCGACGCAAATCCGGCTTCCTCCATCATCGCTCTCAAACGCTTGGTCTAAACAGAGGCGTAGCTGCCTTCGTTTTGATCTTTTTTTCGATTAGCCACGCGAACGGGCAATTGGATGTTAAGTGTTATAACGAAACAATTCTACCAATTCTTCAGGCTTCTTGTTTTGATTGCCATTCTGGGGACACGAAGGAGGGCGGCGTTCAATTCGATTCAGACAGACCGGAGGAGCTCCTAAAAGACAAGTCATTCTGGCTGAAGGTACTGCGCAATGTGCGTTCGGACATGATGCCTCCTAGGGATAGCGAGCAGCCCACGGCGGCGTCCAAGCGAGTTCTCGTGGAATGGATTCATTCGAAGGTTTTTGAAATTCACTTGGAAGATCCTTTTCCCGGCATCGCTCCAATCCGACGCCTTAACCGCAGCGAATATAGGAACACGATTCGAGACTTGACCGGCGTCGATTTCAACGCCGAAGTCGTTTTCCCGCCGGATGACACCGGATTCGGATTCGACAACGTTAGCGAAGCCATGTCGATGTCTCCAATGTTGATAGAAAAGTATTTTCAAGCGGCCAAGTCGATTGTCGAGGAAGCGGTCCCAAAAACGACTTGGGTAATGGCCTCGTCCAAATGGAAAGGGAAAGAGTTTTTGTCGCTAGATGGATCCAAAAGCGGGTCAAGCATGCGCCACGATCAGCCTGTAACCGTCCAGAGTAGTTTTGAGATAAAACATTCCGGTGAATATCGCATCGTCGTCCGAGAAAAGCTGGACGGTTCGTTTGATTTTCATCCTGGGCGGTATCAGATTCATTGTTTGTTGGATGGTGAAAAACTCTACGCAGCCGACCACAAATGGGAGGAGGATAAGTTTGTCGACAACGAATTCAAGCTGACTCTGGAAACGGGCCAGCACGCGGTTGCTATTGAGCTTTCCACCCTATCAAACGACGATGCGAACGCGAAGGAGTTGAAGGACCGTTTTGTTAGTTATGAAATTGTTTCGCTCACGGTCGATGGCCCGATGGACGAATCACTCTGGGAGCATCCGAAAGGATACAAACAGTTCTTTGATCGCGAATCGCCACCTACGGACTTGGCGGGGCGAAGCGAGTACGCTTATGAAATCCTTTCGCGATTCGCAACCAGGGCCTATCGTCGTCCCGCGAATCGTCTCTCTTGCGAACGCCTTGTTTCCATTGCAGAATCCATCTACCAACAACCTGGTATGACGTTTGAAGCTGGCATTGAGAAAGCCTTCATGGCGGTTTTGGCTTCGCCACAATTCTTGTTTCGTGTGGAAGACGTTGAGACGCTAGATGAGAATAGCCAATACCCAAACGTGGATGAATTCGCACTTGCCACGAGGCTTTCGTATTTATTGTGGTCGACCATGCCGGATGACGAACTTTTGTTGTTCGCAGAGAAAGGTGAGTTACGAAAGAATTTGCTGGCGCAGGTGCAGCGTATGGTTCAAGACGAACGCTCCGATGAGTTCGTCGAAAACTTTGCTGGTCAATGGCTTCGCGCCCGCGACATCGAAAACGTTTCTATCGATCCAATTGCAGCCATGGGATTTCAAAAAGAGTATGCGACTCTCCGTGCCAGTTTTGGTGGTCGAGGGCGACGAACGAAGCAAGAGGAAGCGGCGGATGATCCAGAGACCGCGAAGACCATTGCGAGGTTTCGCGAACTTGGGGCATTGCGAGATCGATTCGACGCAAGCATACGGAGCGCGATGCGAAAAGAGACGGAAATGTCTTTTGATTTTATCGTCCGCCAAGATCGAAGCTTACTCGATTTAATCGATGCGGATTACGTCTTCGTCAATGAAAAACTAGCCAGTCTTTACGAACTAGATGGCGTTCAAGGAAAAGAAATGCGAAAGTTCCTTTTGCCGGCCGGAAGCTCGCGCGGCGGAGTTCTAACACAAGGCACGATGCTGGCAGTGACCTCCAATCCGACGCGAACTTCTCCAGTCAAACGAGGACTGTTCATTCTGGACAACATTCTTGGAACTCCAGCACCACCTGCACCACCCAATGTTCCTGCACTTGAGGATGCTGCCGATC
>JAYTVM010000069.1:0-31555 GCA_043743995.1 Pirellula sp.
AACTCCAAGCCTGGCAGTAATTCTAGCAACTCTTCGACCGTGTGGTCGCTCGCATTTTTGATCCAGTAGGCCCACTGCTCCAGAATACTCGCTCCTCGATATCCACTTTTCGAAAAGCATGATTGAGTCGTGGTGGCGACAACTCAAGCACCAGTGGTTGTTCCTGAACACGCTCGACACTATCGAAACCGTGCGCAAGCTAATTGAGTTCTACGTCCAGCAACACAACGAGCATATCCCACACTCTGCATTCAAAGGCCAGACACCTGCCGAAATGTATTTCGAAACCGGTACCGATGTTCCTGAAAAACTGCAAGCGGCTCAATTGCTCGCAAGACAATCGAGACGCGAAGCAAATCTCGCTCTTTCGTGCTCTGCTTGTCGAATCGAACCGCGTCTGGTTGCAATCGAGCAGACAGCTACGGCATCGACAGCATCAACTGCAGCTCCGATAATTCCAGCAAACACAGCATGACTAAGTAATTGCAAGAAGGATTTTTGATCTACTTCCGATCATTGGCCGCCAAGTTTGATCTGTTTCGCGGTCCGCGCGGATCATGAAATTTCGAGTGAAACGACCAATTTTTGCTAGTAGAGCAATCAATACTCCTGCCAACAGAGCGCCCCAAGAATTCCATTACCTGTGCTCATCGCTGTGAAGAGCGCGGAGATCGCGATTTTTGGTCGACGTGTCGAGAACTCGAACACTTTTCTTCAGAATGTCCTAGGAGGTTGCTGGGTGGACGCCATCTCGAAGCTGCCAAGTCTGACGTGTTTGGCAATAGAAAAACCGAGGGATCCTTCCCCGTTAGTTGACGCGGCTACCAAGTCACGGCAGCCCCTTGGCAGCATCTCTGCGGCTGAGGATGACCCCCCTTGCGGCAGAATTTGTCAGGGGACGGCAATCGAGCGAAAAACAAGATGACCAAATATGCTTGCAATAAGGCTTTGACAGAAAACGGGTTGTCAGTTGAAGTCGACACTTGTCAGTATGGTCAAAAGTACACCCATCAGGATTCGAACCTGAAACCCTCGGTTCCGAAGACCGATGCGCTATCCAGTTGCGCCATGGGTGCATTTGCTAACAGCTTTTTTATAGAAAATGAGTGCGTACGTCAATTGCCGTTGCCTGAAGTTTCAGAGCTTCTTTTCCAAAAAGCTAAGCAAAGCGTCCGCTGCCTCTTTTTGTCGAGCCCCCCGCCTTGCTAGATCCTCCAAATCGTTCGCCGGTGGCGATATCAGCTTCAATGACTGAACGTCGAAACGATTTCCAGCGTCTCGCCTTACAATCGCACAATACACCTGGCCGTCCAGGCCGGCTGGTGCACCCGGACCTAAATGGCCCGTTATGGCGGCTGCGATCGTTGCCTCCGGCGTTTTCTCTAATACCGCTTGAGCCAGTGCGATGGTCACCTCCGCACTCACCGGACCCATGCCTGGGTCATTCAAGAGTTCCGAAGAAATCCCTAGCCATGCCGTTTTCGTGGGGGTCCTATACACGACCATCGATCCGCATAGAAATTCAGAAATACCAGGGATTTGCCCTAGTTCCGCTGCAACCAAGCCTGCGGTACAACTTTCCGCCAAGACAAGTCGATCACCGCCGGCCCGCAATCGATCGCGCACACTCAACAACATCGAATACAATGATGGTGTTCGATCACCCGTCATTTCGCTTTTCATTTCTACAGCATGAGCCAAAAACCAGTCGAAACGACCATAAAACCGCAGTCACGGGCACGTCCGCTTCTCGGAACCAACATACCATCTTTTTGCTTCGATACGATCCAAGAACTCTCGCACTACGCAGCCCATCTTGTGGCTGGACTGGTTCGCGAACGAGCTGCGTTGGGCCAAAAAACCGTGATCGGGCTGCCCGCTGGCTCCACTCCATTAACGACCTTTCGAGAGCTGATTCGACTGCACCGTGAAGAGGGCTTGGATCTGTCAGGCGTTGTCCTGTTTTCTTTGGACGAATACTATGGTTTGCCGGCCCACAGCCCACAATCGCATCGTGGCTGGCTCCAAGAACAACTGCTCAATCATGTCAATATTCCACTTGACCAAGTCTATTTCCTGGACGGACAACTCCACCAAAGCGATGTCGATTTGCACTGCCGTCGATATGACGAAGCGATCCAGCACGCGGGCGGGCTGGACCTGGTCATTCTAGGGATTGGACTCAATGGCCATATCGGGTTCAACGAACCTTTCTCGGTGCGACGAAGCCGAACCAGACTCTGCACTCTCGACCCCATCACCCGCCGCAGTGTTGCCAGCGACTTTTTCGGCGAAGACAATGTCCCTATCCAAGCACTCACCGTCGGTTTGAGCGGGATACTCTCGGCTAGACGCATCCTGTTGTTGGCGATCGGTGAACATAAATCCAAGATTGTGGTTGAGGCACTCGAACGCCCCATCAGCGATCGGGTTCCGGCGTCTTATCTACAGGAACATGGTGACGTACGTGTTCTGCTGGATGGTCCCGCTTCGTGCATGCTCAAGGGGGCGTCAACTCCTTGGTTGCTCGGTAACGTGAAATGGGACGACGAACTCATCAAACGAGCGACATTGTGGCTATGTGCCCAAACGGGAAAGGCACTATTGAAGCTCGATGCAGATGATTTCCGCGCTCATGATCTCCATCAACTCTTGCGACATCATGGTCCCGCTGAGTCGATCTCACAAAAAGTCTTTCGGTGGATGCTCGATACCATCAATTACCATCCAGCGGGCATCGAACCCAAGAGAATCGTTTGTTTCAGTCCACACCCGGACGATGACGTCATCAGCATGGGTGGCACTTTGATTCGCCTGAACGATGACAAACATGAAGTTCACGTTGCGTACATGACCAGTGGAAACATCGCAGTCTTTGATCATGATGCTCTTCGTGTGGCTGAGCTTGTTGCCGATTACAATCAGCTGTTCGAGATCGAACATGATCAATCCAACCGACTAGCCGATCAAGTGCGGGAAGCTATCGAACAGAAGAAGCCGGGGCAGCCGGATGTGGAATCGATACTGCGTATTAAGGGGCTTATACGCAGAAGCGAAGCCCGCGCGGCTGCCATCGCCATCGGCTGCAAATCCTCGAACTTGCATTACCTCGATCTCCCTTTCTACCGAACCGGTACCATCGCCAAAAAGCCAGTCGGCGAGGAGGATGTTCAGATTATCGAGACATTGCTCAAAACTTTGGCACCGGATCAAATCTACGTGGCCGGAGATCTCGCGGACCCGCATGGAACGCATCGGGTGTGTGCCGAAGCGATTTTTGCGGCTCTCATGCGAATGACGCAGCGAGGTGAAAAACTGCCTGACGTACTGCTTTATCGCGGCGCTTGGCAAGAGTATCCGATGCACGAAATCGAGATCGCCGTCCCGCTAAGTCCCGGCGATCTATCGGTCAAACGCCAGTCGATCTTCATGCATGAAAGCCAGAAAGACAAGGCCTTGTTCCCAGGCAGCGACCCTCGCGAATTTTGGCAAAGGGCTGAAGATCGTAACCGAGGCACCGCGGATTCCTACAACCGAATCGGATTGCCCGAGTTCTTTGCACTCGAAGCCTTTGCGCGTTGGAAGGGCAAACCTATTTAGGTGGTCCGCGAGTAAAAGATTATCAAGCACGTAAGTCCGCATCTCCGGGGCGGAGAAGCCAGCGTCTCGGAGGTCCGATGCTATGGCAAAGAATACTTGAATTCATCTGGGCCACAGGTTTGTTTTGGGCTTCAAACCTGCAAATTGCTGATTAGAATAAGCCACCTATTCTTATGTATTTTTTGATTTATTTGCACTGCTTGAAATGGTTTCGGCGGTAGGGGCGACCATCTCATGTCTTCGGATTCACGCATGCTGCCGTCTGAAGCGACTTTTCGCGGCAAGCGATTGTTTCCGCTTTATTTCAGCCCGATTGAATCGTTGTTCTTCGCGGATGACCGCCCCGATTACCCGATGGCGTTTATCGTTCAGATGACTTTTTCGGGCAACGTGAATCGTGCCGCATTTGACGAGGCGTTGCCGATGGCATTGGAAAGGCATCCGCTACTAAAGTCGCACCGTCAATTGGCCAAAAAAGGGTTGCCGTGTTGGGTTCCCGCCTCCGACACAATGCCCGTCGTCGATTGGGGCAACGAAGGGGATTCCGTCGACTTGCCGCACGGTGAATCGATCAATCTGGAAAAAGAAGTGGGGCTTCGGATTTGGATTCGCGAGGGCTCGGGCACCACAGTGATGACGACGCAGTTTCATCATTCGTGTTGCGACGGAATTGGCGGTTATCGGTTCATTGGCGACCTGTTGGCCCTCTACGGTCAACGATGTAGTTCCGATCCGTCGAGCTACGAACTGGCTTCGCTCGATCCAGAGTTGCTTCGCAATCGAAAGATGCGAATGACAGAGTATGCGTTTCGCGGCAAGACTTGGCCGTTGCATTTGCGCTGCTGGAAAGAGTGCGCCAAACTTTTCCGAAGAAAGATTTCTCCGCTTACGCCTGCAGCTAATGCAGCTAAAGCGGCTGATGCGGCTGACGCGTTTCCGAAATCAAGTCGTTCCGAATTCCCTTATCCGCAGATTGTTGTTTCGTCGTTTGATCGTGAAACTCACGCTCGACTATCGAATGCGGCCAACGAGTTTCAGTTTGGACTTAACGACTGGCTGATCGCCGCACTATTTAAGACGCTTCAAGACTGGAACGCTCAGCACAAGTCGCCAACGAACCGAGGTTGGATGAGAATCATGATGCCGACCGACATGCGCGATGCGGAAGACTACGGCATGCCTGCTGCGAATATTGTCAGTTACACGTTCCTGGTCCGAAGCGTGCGTGATAGTCATAGCGCGAAAGCTTTGTGCCCTGGTATTTGCCGCGAAACTGCCCTAATTAAAAAGGAACGACGTGGACTTCTTTTTGGTGACATGTTAGGCGGCGCGATGCAGTTTCGTTGGCTACTGCCTTTGATGGCCTCGGCGAAACGCTGTTTGGCAACGGCGGTGTTGTCGAATGCGGGTGATCCATCAAAACGATTCATTGCTAAATTGCCACGATCCAAAGGGCGAATTGTGGCTGGAAATCTTATTTTAGAAAACATCACGGGCGTCCCGCCGCTAAGAATCAATACGCACGTCTCGATTTCCATCATTACCTATATGCGTAAACTCGAAATCTGTTTGCGTTGCTGCCCACGAAAGTTCAGCGCTGCCGATGCGCGACGCCTGAGCGATATGTACACCGAGTCGATCCGCGAACTTCTTGAGTGAAAAGCGGTTAGATACTCGAATAAAAAAGAGGTGAGCGAGTTTGAACAAGAGTAAGTGTTAGAGTAGGGCGAGTGCAGGCGACAATGTCTTATGCAATTATTCCCACGACTCTTAGCAGCCTGACGCAGGCGAAGGCAACGAAGGCGGATACGGGAATGGTGAACAGCCAGGCCCAGGCCATGCGTTCGACGATCGTCCATTTCAACGCATTGAAGCTTTTCGCGGCACCGACCCCCATGATCGCTGCAGAAATGTTATGAGTCGTTGAAACAGGGATCCCGAAATGCGTAGCCAGGCCGATGATCGTGGCCGAGGTTGTTTCCGCTGCGAAACCATTGACAGCATGCAACTTCACCATCTTGTGCCCAAGTGTTTTGATGATACGCCAGCCGCCAGCCGCCGTTCCGGATGCCATCACAAGAGCACACGTGACTTTGATCCACGTCGGAATCTCAAGCGATTTTCCGTCTATCATTTCGAGCCTTAAGAACGACATCCAATCGGGTAAGCTTCCAAGCCGACCGTCGGCCGTCCCCGACGCCAAGGCTAATGCAATAATCCCCATCGTCTTTTGAGCATCATTGGTTCCGTGCATAAACCCCATACCAGCTGCACTGACGATTTGCATTTTGCCAAACAAGGCATTCACCCATCGAGGCTTCCACCGCCGAAGGGCGATGTAAAGCGTTGTCATGATGAGCATTCCCAGTACGAAGCCGGCCAACGGTGACGCGATCATCGGTACTACGACCTTCCAGAGAAGTCCCTTGCCTTCCCACCAATGTTGCTTGTTTGGCAACGACCAAATCACGACATTCCACCGATCCGCAGCTCCAACCGCTGCACCGACCAAACCGCCCACCAACGCGTGACTGGAACTACTTGGTAACCCCCAATACCAAGTAACCAAATTCCAAAAGATCGCACCGATCAAGGCGCATAAAATAACCTCTTGCGTCACTACGCTCGTATCGACTAATCCCGATGCGATGGTTTTTGCAACAGCCGTGCCCCACAAAGCGCCTAGCAAATTGGTAAACGCAGCTAGCATGACCGCTTGCCGGGGATTGAGAACCTTCGTCGAAACGACAGTAGCGATCGAATTGGCGGTGTCGTGAAAACCGTTGATATACTCAAAAACGAGTGCTATCAATATCACAAAAAGGATGAGAGTCATAATGGCTGCTGGCTAAGAATTCTTCATGACAATGTGCGTGACTGCGTTGGCCGCATCGCGACATCGATCGATGACTTTTTCGAGCAAGTCGTGAAGGTCGCGAACCATCATGGCTTGAATCGGTTCGTATTGGCCACTGTAGACGCCCCCCAATAGGTTCAAAATCACGTCATCCGCTTCGGACTCGATCGCTTGCATTTTGTCATTCAAAGCCTTCATCTTCTCAAGCGATGGCATCTTACGAAGCTGACGGATCATTTCCGCCAAGGTTTCGGTCGCCCGCTCAATCAAGACGGTTTGCTTCGAAAAATCGACCCCTTCCAATCTCTGCGGCGCTAAATTAAATCGCTCCGCGAATTTTTCGATCGTCTTACACGTTTTGTAAAGCGCATACGAAAGCATCTCGATGTCTTCACGTTCGAGTCCCGTGACAAACGTATTAACCAGCTCCCGACTGATCTCATCGGTGATAAGTTTGTCGTTCCCTCGGGCTTTGGCAAAATCATCGAGAGGTTGAGAGTGCTTACGGTTCTTAAGTAATTCGACGAGCAAATGCGTCAGGGCAAGCGTTTCCGCAGCGCTGGATTCTAGCAAATCAAAGAACTTGTTGTCGCGACTAAAAAAGCTCTGAATCGAGAACATGACGCTCATCAATTAGGTTTATGAAAGGCCACATGGGAGAATAAACTATCTTACTGCATCCCAAGAATAATGCGACTACCCACGACTCTGCAGACCTGGCGAAACAAAGCGGTGCTCAACCAGGGAAAAACCAAACTGAACCAGCAGCGCTAAGAGCGCGGCGGGCACCGCGCCTTGAAGAATCAAAGGGATACTCGACAGCCGAATCCCAGTCAGAATAGGAGAACCGTATCCACCTGCTCCGATAAATGCGCCGATGGTAGCCGTACCTACGTTAATGACCGCCGCCGTTTTAATCCCGGACAGAATGGACGGGAGTGCCAAAGGCAATTCCACTAAACGCAATCGAGCACGTCGCCCCAGCCCCAGCACATCGGCGGATTCAATCGTCGCTCGTGGGATCTGCGTCAAGCCAGCGTAGGTATTTCGCACGATTGGCAACAGGCTATAAAGGAATAGCGCTGCAATCGCAGGATAAGCCCCCAATCCGAAAACAGGAATCATGAACACCAGAATGGCCATGGATGGCAACGTCTGGATGACGCCTACCACCCCAAGAATTGTTTGGCCAAACGCTTGGTTTCTCGCAGACAAGATGCCCAACGGGATGGCCGTCGCTATGGCCAGCGAAAGGGAAATGGCCACAAGAAAAAGATGTTCCAGTGTAGTCTTGGTTAACCGGTCAACCAACCGCTTCCATTCCGCCATCGAGCCGATTCCTAGATAAGGAATGGTTAGGTTCATCTTTTCGTTCAGGAAGTGAGCTGCAACATTCGTTTCTAACTGCCGGTCCAATCTCACTTTGGCGGTCATGCTCGTCATGGCCTTAGAATCAATCGCATTCTCAAGTTGCAAAAAGGCGGCCGCAACTTTCGGTGCCCGATCTCTCAAATCCTTCCGCATCAGGATCACGGAATAATAGGTTGGAAAGAATCCCTTGTCATCCTCGAGCACTCGTAACCGGTAGAACTCGATCTCAGCGTCCGTGGTATAGAGGTCGGTCACTTGGATGGAGTTATGCTCAATTCCACGGTAAGCCAGATTGTGATCCATCGTCCGCACATCCTTGTGTGGCAAACGGTATTTGGCTGGCAATTGCCGCCAGCAGTCGTTTCGCTCCATGAACTCATCACTGATCCCGAACTTGAGATCTGGATGTTCGCGAAGATCGCTAATCTTGGTGATGCCAAGTCTCTCTGCTGTGGATTCTCGCATACCCAACGCATAAGTGTTGTTGAAACCGATACGGTCGGACATGACAATATCCAGTTTCTCCATGGCTGCTCGCATGTCCCCTTCGGAACGGAGTTCAACACCGGGTTCCACAATTTTCGACAACAACTCCTGGATGGTACCGGTGTAGTCAACGTATGCATCGACATCCCCTTTGACCAACGCTTTCCAAAGGACTTGCGTCCCACCCAATTCCGAGAGGTGCTCTACGTCTGCGCCTGCTTGAGTTGCCAGATGAGAAAGCAAATCACCCAAGATCACCGATTCGGTGAAGCTCTTTGAGCCGACTCGGATTTTCGGTTTTCCCTGTGCAGTCGCAACGGAGCACATCGAGCTTGCACAAACGAGACAGACAAACAGTAAGAATTGTTTCATGATTGTGGGATTCGCTGTGCGTTGATAAAACGGGCCACGTATTCATTGGCAGGATTCTGAATCAACTCCTCGAGTCGACCCTCTTGGACGATTTCTCCCTCACCTAACATCATGACTCGGTCGCCAAAGAAGGCCGCTTCGCCCATGTCGTGCGTCACCATGATGGAGGTCTTACCGAGTGTTTTGAAGATCTTTCTTAAGTCCTCCTGAAGATCGAATCGGACTAGCGGGTCCAGGGCTCCCATCGGTTCATCGAGGAGCATAACAGCAGGATCCAGCATCAGCGATCGCATGATTCCAACACGTTGGCGTTGTCCGCCCGAAATCTGAGTGGGATAGCGATCGAGCGCCACTCGCGGCAATCGTGTTAGGTCAGCAAGCTCTTCCACCCTCGCCTGAACTTTGTCTTGACTCCATCCGAGATGCGTAGCCAGCAACCCCACATTTTGCCTCGACGTCAGATGCGGAAACAAGCCGCCATCCTGGATGACGTAGCCCATGCGTTGACGCTGTTGCTGGATGTTCTTGGGGGTGATGGGGGTGCCATCGAACTGTATGGTTCCGGTATCCGCGTCGATCAATCCGACCAGAATTCTGAGCAAAGTACTTTTGCCACAGCCGCTTGGTCCGATCAAAACGGTCGACTCGCCCGTGCGAAAATCGACGGTGGTTGGCTTAAGAACCTGAAGCGATCCAAAGGACTTGGAAACGTTGTTCAATGCAAACATGGGTACTCAACTCGGTTTCTTGCGTTGAGCGTTCATGTCGTCGAGCATCGACTGAACGCGTTGTTCTAATTGATCGGTGAGTTCGGCGGGGTCCATGCGCTTCTCTTTGCCGGTTGGTAGCTCGATGGGTTGGTCGAATCGAACCAACACTTCGCGGTCTCCGTGAACGGTAGGGTACGGCGCATCCAGTGCATCCTCCTCAAGTTTATCGAGTGTCTCTGCCATCCGTTCGATGGTTGGGTTTTCTTCCAAATAGTTGCCTGGATAACTATACAACTGAGTGACGAGGAACATGTTGTCCATGTCGGTGATCCATTGCGATTCTTGTTCTTTGGATGCGGTTCCAGCGTTTTTCTCGCGGGAATCGATGATGGCTCGACGTACTTCTTTGACTCGCTCTGGGATCAGCGATGGCTTTTTGTCTCGACCGTAGCGACTTTCACACGCGGACAATAACGCTGAGGTAAGGTGTTGAACGCGATCACGTAGTGTACCGGATTGAGTCTCACGCAGATTCTCCATTTCCTTTAGGGACAACAGTCCGCGAGCGACGTGCAGAACCCGTTCCGTTAAGGGTTGATCGGATTGCGGCCGCCAGAACAATCGCCTCTCCAATTTCTCGATCGTCTGTAGCAAACTCAGGGTAGGGTCTTGGGTATACCAACGCTTGATGGCGACAGGAATGATTGAGATGGGTCGAGAGGATTTTCTAGCGGCCAAGATTGCAATCGCGGCCGCTCCATCTCGGAACGCCGTGACTCGATCGTTCATATGATAGACGTCCCCCTCAGGAAAGATTAAGAGCGGATGTTTTTTATTCTGCAATACATCGACTGCCGTCTTCAACGCTTGAACGTCCGCCCCTTCTCGGTCCACGCTGAAGCAGCCGCATCGCTGCATGGAATGGCGTTCAAACCAACTGCTCATGGCGAAGACTTGCCAAGCTGTCATAATGTAAAATGGCATGCGTAAATCTTCGGCGGCGGTTATCAGGCAATACGAGTCCCAATGAAACGAATGATTGGGGGTCAACAGGACCCCATGATTGCTCGCATGAGCTAATTTTAAGTGTTCCAAGCCTTGCACTTGGACACGAATGATCTTTTGTTTTCGAAGGGCCTTTCGCCGAAGCGGACCGGTCAGCAGAAACCACCAGGGCGTCATACGCGGGGGCCATTGGCCTACAGGTGTTCCGTAAGGTTGGATGTTCAAGGTAAGCGAACCATCAGAAGAATCGATGTGTGGAGCGATTAAAAGTATAGTAGATCGCCAGGTTGCGAACATCTGTGGCGTTAAAAAAGTAAGGAGGGAATAGTGAGAGGCGAGTAATTCTGAGAATGGAGCATATTTGTGAAGGTTGGAAGGTTGGAAGGTTGGATAACTGAGAAGGAGCGGGGCTTTGGGTCTGAGAGCAGACTGACCGCGAGTCGCGGAGCGACGTCGCCAACGTGCCCTATGCGTTGCATAGCATCAGCGATTCTAACCAGTCCCGCCATTGCTTCGTCGAAACGATATCCATCAACGGTTCTGCCTGCTGTGGAATCGACAACTGTTTGTTACCAGCTAGCCACGTCAAAGTTCCACTCCAAATACCGCTGTTGTCGATATCGATCCTCAACTGCAAAGGATCCGATCCACGCCGACCTGGGAAACAGGATTTCAAGTCGATCAAGCCTAGCCGACTCCATGTGCTTGCGCCCAATCTTGAACCTTCGACAAATTGCAGCTGCGGCTGATCCTTGCCCTCGTGCGTGAATCGCAAGGTGCGGCTACTCGAAGCAGGAGTCGAAGTATCCTTGCCAATCAACACTTTGGGTTGACTAATCCTGCTAGCGTCCTCTTGAATAATGACGCCAAGATCGTAGCTGGTTGCGGCGTGCGCCCTAGGCGCTTTTGGATCCATGGGTGGCATGATGTTTCTTGCTTGAATCGCGGCACCTCGAGCCAAGTCGTTGGACTTCAGCATCGTCAGCCTGGCTTTTGGGCCAACCAATCGCGCCAATTGCTGCTGGATTACAGGCATCCATCGAACGTCCCCCACGAGAAGAATGGAATCGATAGAGGCAGGATCGACTTTGGCCCTTTCAATGGCTTCCCTCGCAAAGGACTCGCAGTCGTTTTCTAAATCGCCTACAAACTCGTGCAATCGTTCCCGCTCCAGCTGCCCCTCAATTTTTCCACCATGCGTTTCGAAAACGAACGGAACACTCGAGCTGTTTCGCAACCGGTCGAATGCCTTTTCCATCGTCCTTTGCAAACGCGATGCGATGTTCAAGTCGTCACGTGCGCTACTGCCAAGTTTCTTTTCGACCTCGGTCGCTAAGCGCTTGGTTGCCCGATCGTGCCAACGTGTAGTGCCTCGTTTCCAGTCCCCAACGGAACTTAGCATTCGCACAACGAGTCCGTCGACGGAGACGACCGACACTTCACAAGCCGTTCCGTTGAGCATCGCAACCAAAAATGTTTTGAGATACGAATGGTCGGTGCCCGACGCTTGCGCCAGCCGAGTTTCAATCTCCACGTGAGCTAAAGTGGCGGCCAACGGCTTGTCGAGTAATTGCAGTACCTCCACCCCCGCAATCGAGCAGGACGTTTTGGTGCTCAATCGGTGCATTTGATCGTAACAAGCCGGAACGGTTACAACCGCATGCGATGCGTTGGGAAGTTTGTGCCGGGCAGCAACCGCCAGTTGTCGGATAACGCAGGCCACCAATACTTCTGGTGGTACTTGTCGGCCTCCAAAAGGGCGTTCCAATAATGGCAAGCCATACCAGCGTTGCATGCCGTAGAAGATATGGTTGGGTTTTGAGGCACGTTGGTCAACAGCCCCAGCCCCTATCGCAATACACTCGCCATCGCTGAATAGCATGTTTCGAAGTTGCGTGGATTCGCCATCCACCAAAACTTCTTCCACTTTGTGTTCCGAATCGATATAGCTTACTCGAGATTGAATCATACCCAACTCGATCCCGACGGCGGCGAATTTGCGCTGTGAGGTCGATTTACCAAGCCCTACGCTGGTCGGGTGTTCGAATCCGATCTTCGGCAATCGGCTATCGGTTCCTCGCACCCGCGACTGCACTGAGGGGCGTTCGATTAAGTTCAATACGACCATTTTTTCGAGAAGATCGCTGGCAGACTGGCATCGTGCTGCGGGGTTCTTGGCAACCAGAGATTGAAAAACGGAATCCAGCCGAATGTCGACGTCGCTTCGCACTTCGTAGAGGGCTTGAGGCTTGGTGTTGATTTGAGCCATTGCCGTCTGAACCATTTCGCCATGAAACATTGGCCGACCGGTAAGTAAGTAAAAAACGGTAGCACCCAACGAATACAAGTCGCTACGGTGATCGACCGTTTCTGGCGCATTGATTTGTTCCGGTGACATGAATTCGACCGTACCGACCAAGTGCGTCTCCTTGGTCGCTTTTTTGTCAAGATGCCCACGCAGGACAGCGAGGCCGAAATCCAAGATTTTCAATACTCCAGCCGGAGTAATCATCATGTTGCTTGGCTTGATGTCACGGTGCACAATACCTTGAGTGTGAGCATATTCCAAAGCGGAAGCAGCTTGCTTCAGGATTTCGATAACCTCGGGTGCGTTCATCGGGCCCGATTGATTGATCCGTTGGGAAAGAAGCTCACCTTGAATCAGTTCCATCACCAAGTAATGGACCGGTTTTTCGCCAGCCCGATGGCAACCCGCATCGAAGGCAGTGACAATGTTTGGGTGCATGAGTCGAGCCGTGGCGCGTACCTCGGTGTAAAATCGTTCGACCGCGTTATCGTCGTCAGAAAGTGAGCGTGGCAGGATTTTGATTGCTACTTCGCGATCCATCGTACGATGTTTCGCACGAAAAACCTGCCCCATTCCACCCGCGCCAATCAACTCTTCGATCTGGTATTCGCCGAGAATCGGCAGCGGTAAACGCGAGTCAACTTTGAATCCTTCGCCAGTGAAATCGAAATCGTCTTCCGCAGTATGATGGGTTGAACCCGTCGCAATGTTCGGATCATTCAACGAAAAAGCACGCGTTGCGATTGGGCGTGGTTTGCTTTGATCGTTTGGATTGGTAGCCATTGCGAAAAGCTTGTTAGGAGGGCAGCAATCCCTTGCCCAAGCACGGATTCTACTTCTATTTGGTTGGAGGGTTTTGTGGCGAAAGCGTACCAGCTTCTTTTTGTTTCAACGCATCCACTTCGGCCTGCAAAGGTCCTAAATCTAAAACCGGTTCCACATTCGGGTCTTGTCCCTGAGGTCTAGAAGGTCGTTGCTTGCAAGTGAAAAAATGAGAAACATATCTTAACGGAGCCGTTTCTTCTGGGACCTTGAATCTATCCCCTTTCTGAAGGATTGGGCGATAATCATGCATTTGTCCGAATTGGCGGTCGCCCGCAACTTGGCAGGGGAACCAGTGTCCCTCCCCCTGTGGATCCTCGAGGTAAAACTCTGGGTAGCAGTGCTCGGGAATCCAAACGCAACGCGCGGGGATGTTGCTGGCTCGGCAAAGTGCAACAAAGAGTCCTGTCATTTCCTCACAGTCACCCTTCTTGTCCTTGAGCGTGTCTTTCATATGCCGAATGGGGCCATTGCGGTACTCGACATTCTCACGTACCCAATCGTAAATACGCTCGACGTGAGTCCAAGCATTCTCGGGATTGTCGGCAACAATTTGTTTGGCAACCCGTTTGACTTCCCCCAATTCGTGGTCGATATAAGGACTCCCTCTGCCAACAAAAAATCTCAGCTCGCTACCGGTCTTCTTTGGGATGACGAAGACGCTTGTGTCGGCTGGTGCATTGATAAACGACTTCTCAATTGCAACGTTGACAAGCAGATCGAGTTGGTTGTTTGGTCCAAGCCCGGCGATGTCCATGACAAGCTGTCGGGCCAAGGCATTCTGTTTTGCACCGATGGGCAAATCGCGGAAAGCCCAGATGACCCCTGTTGGAATTTGGGAACTCGTCACCGTTACTTTTTGTTCCGGCCAATTGAGCGGGAATGGAATCGTCGCATGCATGCTCGTGCAGTAATTATCGTTAGATAAAAAACGCATTCCGAACTGCATCTCCATTTTCCGAGGTGCGAACATCTCGATCCCCGGTGTCGTTGCTGCTTCATCCGGCTGTTGGGCGCTTTCGTCTTTTGACGTTTTTGATTTGCCTGAAGTTGACTTGCCGCCCGAAGTCGATTTCGTGGAGGCTTTGGTTGACGTTGGCTTACTGACTGTAGCTGTTTCCTGTTCATTTTGACGCGCCGTCGCAACCGCGCCACTCAAAAGCAAAATGATGCTAAATCGAAAAGCATGCATCGAATAAGTTGGAAGCATATTTGCACCTGAAAAAATGGGGTCTTGCAATCAATCGCAATTTCGGTCAAACCAACTTTCCCTATTGTGATCGCCGAACAACCAATCGACTGCGAAAAAATCGACAAATCCTGGCTTGAAAAGGACATTGGGACGTCGATCTGGAGGAAGTGAAGGACGATTTTGCAGCTTATAACGGTTCTTTTCAAAGTTGGACGCGTCGTGGCCGACGCTGCTAGCGTCGGAACGGATGCTGGCAGCATGGATCGTGGCCGACGCTGCTAGCGTCGGAACGGATGCTGGCAGCATCCGCCACGGTCGGCTCAATGCAGGATCTTGGCTTTTGGCAGCTTGGCTCGAAGTTCTTCCACCGCTTTCTTGCTGACCCCCGTATTGGTCAATATCAAGTCCTTGAGGTTGACGAGTCCACTCAATTCTTTTACCCCAGCATCCGTGATGGAGGTTTTTCCCAAGTGTAAGAATTCTAGTGACTGAAGTTTAGCAATATGCGGAACCACACCATCACCAATGGCTTGGATGTCGTCCAGGTTAAGCCGTTTTAACTTGAGAGCAACCAACGATGCGACCCCTCCATCCGTGACTTTCGTTCGCAATAAATTGAGATCCTCCAGCTTCGTCAATTTGCTTATCGCAATCAATGCCTCGTCATTTGTTCCCGTTTCACCCAGATCGAGAGATGTCACGTTTGGAAATTTGGAAATGTGCTCGACTAGTCCCTTGTTGGTGATGCCCGAATCTCGCAGTTTCAGTTTGGTCATCTCCTTGGCACCAGCCAAAATGGCCAGTGCTCGATCTCCTGCCCGCGTTTTGTAAAGATCTAATTCCTTGAGCTTGGTCATTCCAGACAACGCTTCGAAACCAGCATCCGTCACGCCACAGTCTTTCAAAGAAATTGCGACCATGTTGGTCATCCCTTTGAGATGCTCCATCCCCTGGTCGGTAACCAGTGGGCTACCCAAGCTCAAGTTGCGCAGTTTGGTTAACGCTCTCAAGTGATTGAGTCCCGCGTTGGTAACTAAGCTGCAATCCGAAAGGTCGAGCAACTCAAGCTGAATCAAATCTTTGATGCGAGCGAGTCCCGCGTCGGAGATCTTGGTTTTGGCGACTCGTAATCGCTTGATGGTGCTGCTTTGGGCAATACTGTTTAGGGCCGCGTCCGAGATGTTGCAGCTTTCCAAATTGATGTCCTCGAGCTTGGGAAACTTCGAAATGGCCGCTACGGTCGCATCCGTGGCAGCGGTCTGATCCAGCCGAAGCGACTTGAGATTGGGCAAGTTCGAGAGCAGAACGATTTTTTCATGCGTTGCCATCGGACCTGTTAGGGCAACACTTTGCACTGTTGGAAAGTCTAGGATCTTCGGAAAGACACCCACCCAACTTGCATCGCATTTCCGAAAGTCCACTCCGATGAGCTCCCCCTCTTTTTCTTGTACCAGGATGCCACCGAGTGACTTGAGTTGAATCAGACTCTCGTTGTCGGACTTTTGAGCGACAACCGCTGAATGGGTTACGAATTCGAAGGCACAAACGAGCCAAAACGCGAAAAGGATACGCATCGCATTCCCATGGGGAGGAAAAAGTGAGAGTGTTCAGAAACCGCTAGTGCTTTGTCAAACAGGAAAACGTGAGTAGCCACGCTTGCCAAAGCGTGGGTGAACCGCGTGAAACGATCTCGCTCCCCACGGTCTCCGCGACCGTGGCTACCCTCGGTTATCAACTTGACAATGCACTAGTCTAGATTGTAGCGGAATTCCTAGAGGAACGAAGCTGAAGTCAGGGGCGTGCCACACTTTTCACCACATGACACACAAGTGAACTCAAATGGCATTTCGCTTCAATTGACTCATCGCCAAATCCACGAGCGACGCGGAAAGTGGCGCTGCTAGTCGTTCGTCCACTGTGTCCACAATAGTGTCGACCTCATTCGAACCAGCCACCGACATGGCCAGTCCAAGCGAGTTGGATTCCCCTTCGAGTGAACTTCCAAGGATCAATAAAATTGGTTCCTGCACTTCCATTTCGAGAGTTTCACGATTCTCCATCCCAACAGCGTTGGTACCTGATACGACTACCACGGTAGTCCAGTTTCCAACAAAGGCTTCACCTATGGAAGACCTGACGCTGGCAAGATTATTTGCTGCAGAACCGCTCGCATTTGCAACGGTAAACATAGAACAATTGGATTGCAACTGTGCCCATGTTAACGGTGAGGGATGGGATGTACCCCACGGGTTGAAAAGAGTAAATGTATCGGTAGACGCGTTGTAGCCAGCCACGGTATATGCATGGCCACCCACCAGCCCACCTGTAGCGTTTTGCAGCGTTCCGAGAGTGATGGATTGACTTGCCGTAATTGCGTTGATGAGTGTCTGCTTTGGCGTTGTCGAGAAAGAGTAGTTCGAAGAGGTGGTTCCTAACACTTGAGCGTTGACATACGACATCCAACCCCCTGCAATGGATGAATATCGGTTCGTACCGTCTCTTCCTTCGTTGCCCGTTTCATTCCACTGGGCATAGGCTTTTTCGGCCAACGCAATCCAACCCGTGGTGGCGGAACTAGAAACACTCAGTCCGTAGCCTGAGTATTCCAGTCGCCCCCCCGAGTTGGTCGGCAACTGGCGATTGACGGTGATGTAGTCTGCTGTTCGTGAGGCATCGTAAAATCGTACGGTATAGGTACCATCGTTATTGTCGATAAACAAATTCCGAACCGCATCGGGGTTTTTATCTGCGATGGCGGACAGAGCTGCAATGAAATAGCAATCTCCGAGCTGACCTTGTTTCGCATCATTTCTTGACGGTGTTCCGTTGAACAGATTCCCAACTAGGATCTGGTAACTTAAGCCAGAGTTGGTCAGGACAGGCTCATCTGCTCCGAGGAACCATTTATCGACCAAATTGTTTAGCAAGGTCGATGAGCTTCCCGCGGCCAAATTGCCCGCGGATTGGCCTTTGAAAGTTCTGTTGGCAGGATTGCTATTGACTACATCCTTGGCCAACTCACGGACGTAGGCTGGCATTGCAAAGACGGAACTAGTGGACGTCAAGTAACGGAGGTCCTCTAGCTCGCTTCCATCCACAACTCCATCGCTACCAGCGCTACGAAGCACTTGAATCATCTCGGTTCGCGTAAGCTGGCTGTCGGAATAGAGACTACTGACCAGACTTGAAAGTGCAGCGTTGCGAAGGGTCGTTTGTGGCGTAGGAACAGTCACTTCGATGCTGGCTGTTCCGGACACGGTACCCACTTTGGCAGTAACGGTAAAAGTGCCTGCTCGAGAACCAGAGTTCAACACCCCGCTGCTAGTAATGGTTCCGCCGGTAGTTGTCCAAATGGCGGAGGGTTGACTCGCTAGCGATTGCCCAAATTGATCCACGGTTTGATAGCGGTATTGTTGAGTTGTATTCGATAGAACACTGGAAGTTCCCGGTGTCACATTGAGGCTGGTAATGGTCTGCAGAACATTGATCGTCACATTGAACGTCGTATTGCCCGAGCTGGCGCGAACGGTGTAAACCCCGGCTCGCTGGAACGAAAGAGCGCCTGCGTTGCCTGTTTGGACAAGTGTTGCGGATGTGCCGGCGGGGGCCGTGATAGCGGCCCACACGAAGTCGGGCTGCGTCGTCATGAGTTGTTCGAACTGATCCAGTCCACGGGCACTCAGACTGAGATCGCGTCCGGTGATGGGGATGGAAGCGCCGCTAACGAGCTGGCGATTGTCCGTCAAGTCCGCAACGGCGTTGGTGAGTACCTGCGAAACATTGAAGCTAATGTTCTGACTAACGTTCCCCGATAGGGCTTTCAGAGTATACGATCCTGCTCGAGTGAACGCTGCGGTCGCAATTCCTGCACTGACAGTTACCTTAGCTGTGCCACCTGCGGGAGCCGACAGGGTCGACCATGTTATCCTTGGAAGCGTTGGGAACGTATTCCCGAACTGGTCGATCGCTTGAACGATGAAACGTTGATTTGCAGAGGAGACATCGATTGGAGATCCGGGGCTAACAGACGTTCCATCCGATGTAATGAGGCGGATGGACTTCAATGTTTGCTCTACGGTGATTGCGACGCTGGCGAGATTGGAACCTGACCGGGCTTGTAAGTAGTAAGTGCCGGCTCGGTTGAATGTCGCCGTAACTGTGTTCTCGTTGGATTCTAGGGATGCCATTGCCCCGGCACGGCTGCTGCTTGATTGCCAAACAATCGTTGGTTGAGAAGCTAACAATGCACCGTATTGATCGAGGCCGACCGCTGTGAGTCCGTAATTTGTTCCTGCAGTTGGCAGCGAACTATTCGCTGCGACGACTCGACCCTCCGAATTGCGAAATCCGATACTTGTGAAGGTGGGAATGACGGTGGCGGAAAAGGAAACGGAAGTGGTCCCGCTTTGAGCGCGAACAGTATAGTTTCCAATCCGACTAAATACTAACGTGGTAACACCGTTGGATCGCGATGTGGCAACGGTTCCGCCGCTGGGTGCCGTTATGGTAGTCCAGGTTACACTTGGTAGAGTCGCCATCGCATTGCCGAATTGATCGAGTCCGCGAACGACAATCTGCTTGTTTTTGGAGTTAACGCTTAGGGACTCGGTCGGATCTAGAGCTGCCCCGGATAGATTCGAGACAGTGAGAACAGTAAGAGTTTGGGTGACGTTGATCGAAGCAGTGGAACCGATAGAGCCGGACTGTGCCCGCAATACGTAAGTGCCCGCACGGTTGAAGCCTGCAGAGACAGCATTTCCGTCCGTAGCCAGTGTCGCCGTTCCCCCCGTTGGGACACTTACTGCCAGCCACTGAACGCTCGGCTGAGCGGCCATCGCGAGGCCGAATTGGTCAAGCCCTTGAACAGTAAGATCTCGCCTAGCGTCGCCTGAGCTGATTGTGCTGCCGGAAGGAAACGACTTTCCGTCGGACGTTTTGAACAAGAATCCTGATAGGGTTTGCACTACGTTGAATTGAAGCGACGAATTGGATGAGAGTCCTTGAGCATCCAAGATGGTGACATTGACTCGATAAGTACCGGATTTGTTGAACGATAGCACGTTGTTCTTCGCTGCATTCGTACTATTTGCTGCAAAGGATACGTTCCCACCCGAAGGTGCTTCAACCGGCTGCCAGGTGTATTTAAGTGATGACTCGCCGTTGTTGTCCGTTCCCAACACGCTCAACGATGCCGACTTGCCAAGTACGACCGTTCCGCTCGTGAGCCTCAAAGGACTAGCAACCGACGGTGGTGTATTGGACACCGAGGGCGTTGAGTTCGAGACGATTTGAGTCGAGCCGAACAAGCCAGGGGAATTCAAGAGTTGGAGGCTGGACTCGAGAGCGTCGATCGAATTCATTAATCGGGATTCAAGCTGTTCGATTCCAAGCTTCGTCGTCGTGCGTTTGATCTTATTCTTTTGGCTCGAGCGATTGGGACGAATCGACATAGAAGTGTAAATCCTTTTGGAAGCAGCGCACGATGGAAAAGCATGGAGTTGGGCACTCTGGGAAAGCTAGTTCGCAAAAAGAAGGGAAGCAAACTAGCAAGATGTAGAGGCGGTAAGAAGGGGCATATCGCCGACAATTCGATTCCATTCCACCGGAATAATCGGCGCAATCCGGCTTTCCCAATTAATTCAGGGGGACACCGATCTGTCGACAAAGTGAACCATAGACATGTGTCGCATGCTCTGAGGCTGTGATTTTCGAATCCGAAGAAAGTACCCATCACGCTCCGCGTGATGTTGCGTCAAAAACCAAAGGTTTTGAACTGCGAAAATCACGCGAAGCGTGATTGGTACTATAAAATCACAGCCTCTCCGAGGCACGAAGGGCGTGTTGAATCGCTAGTGCCATTTGCGACACTTCCCACGCCCATCGCTAATCGCTTTGGGCGTGCCACACGGTGGCCTGGCCTGGTAGACTTCTGTCTGACTCTCGCCTTAAAAAGACGGCCTAGGTCGACTTCGTATGTGTCGGAATCACGTACGGGCCTTCGGGAATTATTGCGACCGCTTTATCGCCGGTTTGCGAAAGACTCGATGCGATCGCATCCTCGATGGACTCAACCATTTGAACACCCGTAAGTTCACGATCCTTACCCTTGAGCCCCTCACTGTAAAGAGATACGTTGCCTACTGCCAATGTCCGGAGCAGCATGTGTGTTTGCCAACCATCTACGTCCGCCAGTGGCATCCGTTGGATTCGATCCAAAAACCCTTGCCCGCCTAACCTCAACAAGTGCGATTGCGATTCGCGATACTCATGTGAACCGAGCCCCTCTTCGCAAGCGCTTGCAATAATCATTCGACCTCCATCCGCCAGTATTTGAATCGGAGCTACCATTCCCTTTACGGTTTGGTAGTACGTCTTGTCTAATGGATAGCCGGCAGCACTCGTAACGACTGTATTGAATTGACGCCCAAGCGGCACTTCCGCATATTGCTTCACAAATGCGACACTCTCCAGGTGACTCTTTTCGCAATCGCCGAAATTCACGAAACTCATTCGTCTCGCCTCGTCGATCACTGTGTTAATGGCATAGGTTTTGCCGAGCATTTTTAGAATCTCAAGCTGCCCTCGGTGCAATGGGTTGCCCATTAAATTGCCGTTGCACGCAAGTGGATCGGCCATGAATCGATGATTGTGGAATGTTCGAATGGTCTCTTCACCGGCCACACCAGGTGCAATCACTTTCCGCCCACCCGAGTAACCGGCCATGAAATGAGGCTCGACCAAGCCTATCGCGACACGAAGGTCTGCATCGACAAGATGCCGATTCAAAACTACCGGGATTCCATCGGTTGGAGTATGTCCCAAATCGACCATCCAATTCCGGTCGCGTGCAAAGTGATTTTCGACTCGCACATTGTCGAAAACCCAATCGTCACCAATGACTTCTCGCATTTCGCGACCTAGATTGGGTCGATGCAAACCTGTTGCGATCAGGATGGTGATGCGATCGAGCGCAACACCATCGCTACGAAGCTGCTCAATAAGTCCCTTGAGAATTGGACCATTGGGAACTGGTCGAGTAATATCGCAAATGACGATGCATACTCGTTGAATTCCCATTGCTAATTCTGAGATCGACGGCGCACCAACGGGTGACAACAGTGCGTCGCGAATGGAGGTTTGAGCATCCGCCAAAACAGGCATATCAGGCTTGCGAATGATGGTTGGCTCGCAGCCCTTAGGCAATCGAATATGGAGTTCACCCTTGCCGTACCGAATCGAAACTGAATCACTCATTTCAATGCTCCCTGCCGTCGCTGTACACTCTAAAGTTGAACGCCATCCCGAATGGGTTTGGCATAGGCTGTAACCAACTGCTTAATACCTTCCGAACTCTCTTCCGGAATATGTTCGGGCAACCGAATCATCAATTCGACCAACAGATCGCCGACGATGCCGTCCGAGCCCTTCAATCCTTGCCCCTTTATTCGGAGTTTTTTTCCGCTATTGCTCATAGGAGGTATCGTAAGTGTAACGGTCCCGGCAGGAGTAGGAACATCGATGCGAGCTCCTTGAATTGCTTCTGGTATGGAGATAGGAAGCCGAAGCTCGAGGTTGTTGCCTGCGATTTTAAAGAATGGATGTGGTTCCAAGTTTACCTTCAGTATTAAATCTCCCGGCTTTCCAACTTCACTTGGCTGGCCCTGCCCTCGCAACCGTATCTTCTTACCAGGTTCTATTCCTGCTGGAATCTTTACGGTGATCGCATCCCGTTTGCCATCGCGATCCAACTGAATGCGGGTCTCACCACCAAGAATAATCGTTCTCAATGGAACGGAAATCTCCGCTGCAATGTCAGCACCGCGAGGTTGTGGAGCGCGTCGCCCGCGAGTCGGACTGCTGCCGCCGCCGAATTGACTGAAAATGTCTCCAAGATCAACGCTACCCGCCCCTCCCCGACCGAAAATGTCGCCAAAATCAAAACCCGCGCCACCTGCAGAACCGCCGCGTGCCTGGCCACCCGCAAATGGATTCTTGTTTCCGAATTTCTCGTAATCGGGACCAAACTGGTCGTACATTTTGCGTTTTTCCGAATCGTTCAAGCAGTCGTAAGCTTGCTGAACCTCCTGAAAACGCTTCTTGGCGTTCTTGTCGTCAGGATTATGGTCTGGATGGAATTTACGTGCAAGTTTTCTGTATGCCTTAGAAATCTCTTCGGAAGAGGCTGTCCTTTCGACATCCAAAACCTTGTAATAATCGTTAGCCATTTTGGTTTCCATGCGTTGTACACTCTTGTAAGCCAAAGCCACGCGCGTAATGGTGTCGATAGCCGATAAAGCATTTTAGCTTCATTCCACAGGATCCCCCAGGGCAAACCCAACCCGAGTTTACCTATGCGAAAAACGAAGAATCTGCTAAGGGGAATCGTTCTTGTTTCGCCAATTTGCTTGATGGATGCGTTTGCCCCGGTCCATTGCTTCAGCCAAGGGAATATAGAACTGGAAGTCTTCGACAAGGAGAGCGGTCAACCTGTCTCGGCCAGAATCGTCTTTTCCAAATCCGCAAAAAAGCTTACTCGCCCCAAAAACGTTCTATTTGCGGGTGGCCAGTGGTTGGCAGAAGCAAAATTCAAATTAGCACCTCCAAACGGTGATTACGAATTTCTAGTCCAAAGAGGACCCGAATTCAACGAAGTCCACGGAGGGTTTACCATCGAACGTGGGGCGAAAGATTCTGTTCCGATAGAAATTCCTCGTTCCGTCGATATGCATTCGGAATATTGGTATAGCGGAGATCATTTTTCAAGCCTCCCGTCGCATGAACTAAATCGATGGCAATTGGCCGATGCGGTCGATTTCGCTGTTTCAACCGACTCCAAAACGAACTTAAAATCACCGTCGCCACAGAAAGCACGCGACCAGGATAAGCCAACCGAACCTAATGGCCAAGAAAGGACAAATTCCTTAGATGTGAACCGAGTGGGGTTAGGCCTGAGCGCCTCCAGTCATTACCTGGAATGGGCAAATGGTGCACTTCTACTGCACGGTGCGACTTCGGAGGCCTCAAAATCGATTGAATCCGGCGCTTTCGCCATGCTCGATGAAGCCATAGGAAATGAGAACGTTTTTGCGGAACTGTTACGTCCCTGGTCGCGCGATGTGCCACTCTTGTTGGCAAGCGAAGCAATTCGATCTGTCCAACTATTATCGTCTTACAATCGGCCCGACGGAGACGATCGCATAGTCTTTTCCAAAGTACAGACTGAGGGCACGCGTGGGAAAGTTCAACTGACACGCGGAAAAGAAAAAACACCGAGCGAGGTGTATGCCCCTATAGATGCAGATGACGTTGTCCGATTCAAAGACCCTCGCGGTGTCGGAAAACTCAGCGAGACTATCTACTGGCAAATGCTCGAAGCAGGACTGCAAATCACGCCCACTGCAGGCAGCGGTTTCAATGGACACGATACCCATGTCGGATACAATCGCGTGTATGTCTATTCCGCGACACAGCCGGAGCTATTATCGTGGTGGCGGGCCATCGCCCAAAGTCACACATTTGTAACCAATGGTCCCTTGCTCAGAGCCAACATCAATGGCCTACCACCGGGCAGCACTCAAACCAGTTACCGGGCGCAAAGCATCGCACTCGACATCAATGTGTCGCTCTCTGTACGTGAGCCAGTGGATTACCTAGATGTTGTGTTCAATGGCGACACCATTTACAGTGCCAAACTGGAAGACCATTACAAACGCGGGGAGTTTCCTCCCATTGAGATCGATAAATCAGGTTGGCTGGTTATTCGAATCGTTACAGATAACAACAACGGGTATCGATTTGCTACTACCGCTCCCTTTTATTTCGTTTTCGACGGCAAACCCCGCGTCTCACGCAAAGCCGTATCTTATTTCCAGCAATGGCAAAAAGCAGCAGCGGATCATTTGGCCGAATCGCCAAACCAACTAAAGCTGTACCAACCATGGATCGAACGTTCGACTCGATTCTGGGAGTCGCGGATGATAAAGAGTAATGCGGATTGATCGCGATTGCTGAGCATGACGACCTCAATCGGGTAAAGTGCTTAGGTTTCCGACTGGGTTTTTAGCAAAAATCCATTCTTCGATCGGTTCGCCACGAACAATTTGGCGTTCGATGAACTCAGGAATTCTGTCCGCTGTCATGCCGCCATACCAGTTGCCTTCCGGGTACACCACCAAAATTGGACCGCCCGTACAGACTCGGAGGCAACCAGCTTTCGTTCGATAACAAGCGTTAGGACCTGTCGAAATTGAAAGCTCACGTTCCTTGAGCTGATCCTTGAGCGCTTTCCATGCAAGCTCGCCTTGTTCCTTAGAACAGCAAGATTCACCAATGCACAAGAAGACATGACGAGAGTAGTGACCAATCGTAAGTTGCGAGGCGGTCTCGCGAAGCTTTTCTAAGTCCATTTGCTACCCTACTCTAATGAATTGCGACGGAAATACAGATCAAGTCGGTCGCTGTAACGACCATTTCATGCATTCGAACGGAATTGTAGAGGGGACCGAGGGATAGCTGCAAGGGTACTCGTTCCTTAAGGCGAGCGGCAGACAGAAGACTACCATGCCACCGTGTGGCACGCCCAAAGCGATTAGCGTGGGCGTGGGAACTGTGGCAAATGACTCTAGCTAGCGATTCACCACGCCCTTCGTACCTCAGAGCGTGCCACCCGTGCCACCCGTGCCACCCAGTTTCAGCGTGCCATCCAGTTCATAGATAGATTTCAACCTGAGCCTCGCCTTGAGAATAACTCACTGCATTCTGCAAAGCAATCCGTGCGTTTCCAGGAGTGTGGCAACGCTTAGGATTCGCTCAAACGGCATGGATGCGCGTTCGGCAATATCCATAAGTGTATTTCCGCCATCGGACAAATTGAGAACCCAAAGCATAGCCATGGTCTCGCCGTTATTGCTCAGCTCTTTGTACAGTCCACGATTTCCGAGTTGCGGTTCGCATTTCGGATTTGTGTTAAGGTAAATTTGATTGCCTTCCAGAACGGTCACGATCTTGTGGAGAATTCGAAGTGATTCGGCGAGCGATTCGGGTTTTACAAAACCGGGATTGTCTCCCGAAGTGTGGTATTGCGGGTAAGTCCCATAGGGCGTTCGCGAAAAACGACCCACCGGCAAGTTGAAGCCAGGCGAGCAGAATTGACGTTCATCGTAGCCGTACGGCGAGAAATCCTGAATCGAGTGCGATACACCGTTGCTTGCCAGCACAAACGCCACAATCCGATCTATCGCAGCTGTAGCCTGCCGACTACGTTTATACGTGATCGGACCGCCATCTCCAATTCCGCTCAGCACCAGCCCATGCTTTATGCGATCCGTTCCACTCTCATTGAGCGCTAGCCAAGTAATCGCACCAATCGTGGCTGGAATAAACAAGAAACGATAACTGTACCTACGTTGCTTCCTAGCGGCTAGCTCGGCTGCCAGCTCCGCCGCTACCACGATTCCGGATAAGTTATCGTTTGCCAAAGAGGGGTGGCAAACGTGTGCGGTGAACAAAACCTCGTCGCTCAATTCGCCGGGCAGAAAGAACTCGCCATAAGTTAGACTTCCTGGCGCTAATGTGGAGTCGATGTAGACCTCATAGTCTCCATCCTCCAAAGCCGTCAATGCGTTGTGGCTGAGACAAAACCCCCAATCCTCTTTGTAATAGGAAGTTCGATTGGGGATCGCATCCGGTTGGTCTGGCAGGCTATGCAGATGCGCCCGGAGCTCACTCAATGGCATCGTGGAATGAATCGGAGTGCTATAACTCACCACATGCAAGTTCGTTTCCTTAAAATCGACAACGCGCTGGCCAACCGCATTTCGAATCCACGCGTCGCGGATGTTCCATTCCTTTGGAACGGTCCAATCAAATACTTGCGTGCCGCTAGGTACTTCATGAATTTCGAGCGGAATAGTTGTCTTCAACTCTGCGAGCGTCTGCCGTACTCCATTTCCGGTTATGCTGCGGCAAATCGGATACAGTGTGGTTACTCTGGCATGCATTGCGAGGCCGATCGCTTCTTGGTCAGTTTCATTCATACTTCGAAATCCGGATACTCTCGATCGCGATCATTAAGAATAGGGTTCGACAACGGCCAAGCAATCCCGAACGCAGGATCATTCCAACGAGCACCGCGATCGTATTGCGGTTCGTAAAACTCGCTCATGTGATAGAAGACCTCGGTTTGGTCCTCGAGCGTTTGAAATCCATGTGCGAACAACTCAGGGATGTAGAGTGCTCGATGGTTATCCGCATTCAGCTCGACTGCCAAATGCTTCAGATAGGTAGAGGAATTTGGTCTTAGATCCACAATCACATCGATGATCGACCCTCGCAGTACGCGCACCACTTTGGCTTCGGGAGAAGGCTGTGCACGCCAATGCATCCCGCGAAGTGTTCCAGCCAGAAGATTGTGGGCTAAATTGCACTGCGCGGCCGTTTGTACCAAGCCATGGGATTCAAACTCCCGCTGACAATACGTCCGACAAAAGAAGCCACGCGAATCTGCGTGAGGCTCGATATCAATGATAAACGCACCCTCCAACACTGTCTCTATGAAAATCATGCGACCACCGTAACTTCTGGAATAGGTACCACGAACGAACCTCCCCAGCTGCGGATGTGCGCCATCTGCACCATAATCTCGTCTTTGATATTCCACGGCAAGATGAGCACATAATCGGGCTTCATCTGGTCAATCTTGCTCGGTGCATAAATGGGGATTCGCGAGCCGGGTAGATACTTGCCATGTTTGTACGGGTTGCGATCGACTACAAAATCGATGAAATCCGTTCGGATGCCGCAATAATTGAGAAGCGTATTTCCCTTTCCAGGTGCACCATAGCCAGCCACCGTTTTGCCAGCTCGGGCAACTTCAATGAGAAAAGTGAGTAGTTTGCGTTTGGTCTCACGCACTTTTGCGCCGAAGTCAGCGTACGTCTCGACGCGATCCAATCCACAAGCGCGTTCCAACTCAAGCAATGCGTAAACCGCAGGGGTCACTCCTCGAGGATCGTTGTCATGGCACACTAGCATGCGAATCGAACCTCCATGGGTCGCAAGTTCCTCGACATCAAACAGCCGCAAGCCAAAGGCCTCGAAAATGCGTCTATCTGCTAGGAGCGTGTGGTAGCAGTAGTGCTCATGGTAAATCGTATCGAACTGATTGCCCTGTATTAACCGCATCAAGTGCGGAATCTCGATAGAAACCGTGCCGCCCGTTTTCAAAAGCAATTTGATCCCCGATACGAAGTCGTTAATATCGGGCACATGCCCAAACACGTTGTTGGCCACGATCAAATCTGCGCGGCGCCCTTGAGCCACCAGCGTACGAGCAGTCGAAAGCCCAAAAAAGGCAACCACTGTTGGAATGCCTCTTTCAACCGCAACCTTGGCGATATTGGCGGCCGGTTCGACGCCATACGCCGGAATGCCCTTTGCGACAAAATTCTTAAGCAGATAACCGTCGTTGCTCGCCAGCTCGACAACTTGGCACTCTGAGCCCAGCCCCAATTGCTCTGTGATCCTTTCCGCATACCTGCGTGAATGTTCCAACCAACTATCGGAGTACGATGAAAAGTATGCGTATTCGGTGTAAATCGACTCGGGCGCAACATCCGTCTCAAGCTGAACGAGCAGACAGTTCGAGCATACCATCGCGTGCAGCGGATAAAACAGCTCAGGTTCGTTGAAACGATCGGCGGAAACATATCCTTCACAAGGTGGTTGCACGCCGAGATCAACCATACTGTGCACCAGCGGTACACCGCAGTGGCGGCATGTAGTTCGCTTTCCAGGAGATGAATTCGAGGCGCAGGATTGAATCATGGATTGAATTATAGTGATGCGGGGGCCGGTTAGACGCTGTCGCTCCGAGAATTGTATCGACGATAAACTGCCTGTGACGGCCTGCCAACCAAGTAGTTTCCTACTCCATTCTCAAGCGCTGCGCGATAAATCCTAAATGCGTGATCCATCGCCTCCAACGTTCGATCGATGTCTTCGTCTGAGTGGGTAAAACTGACCACCAGGGATGTCATTAAGACGCCTCGTTTTATCGTTTCTTGTAGAAATAGGGACCGCATTGCCTGAGACGGTTTGCCATCCTGGTCTAAAGTGCTAACTACGAGACAGCAAGGCTTGCCTTGTATCTGAATATGTTTACTGAGGCCGTGACTCGCGATTAGTTGGGTCCCCTCGGTTATTAACCGCTGTCCTCGCTGATAGATGGTTTCAATAACGGGTTCACGTTGGTAGATTCCGATCGTCGCGATAGCAGCTGCGAGTCCATGAGTCTCCCCACCGTGTGTCGTGGAAAGAAGAAAGACCCTTTCCGAGTCGTGTCTCAGGCCACCAAGTTCCATGAACTTGCGTTTTCCGGTGAGTGCCGATACAGAAAACCCATTGCCGAGCGCCTTGCCCCAACACGACAGATCCGGATCGACACCATAATAGGCCTGACCACCGCCAATGTGCCATCGAAAGCCGGTGATCATTTCGTCCATGATAAACAGGGCACCATGAAGGTGGCATAGATCGCAGACGGCATTCAGGAATCCCGGTTCTGGGTCTGTGTATTTTGCGGGCTCCATGATCAAGCCTGCGATACGATTGGGGTGTTTGTTGAACAGTTGCTTGACGCTTTCTAGGTCGTTGAAACCAAATGTAAGAGTCATTGCCTTTACACAATTTGGAATCCCTGCGTCCAACGGTGTTGTCCCGATGAACCAATCATTGGTTGCAAAGAACGGTTGGTCACGACAGCAAGCGATCAGATTGCGTCCGGTATAGGCCCTCGCCAATTTCAAAGCGGCCGTAGTTGCATCGGATCCATCCTTACAGAATTTCACCATGTCGCTGTTTGGAACCAACCTCAATAATGCATCCGCAGCATCGAGTTCGATAGTTGCAGGACGCGTAAAATTTGCCCCGTTCACCAGTTGCCGCTGTACCGCTTCGATCACTTCCGGAAAGGCATGCCCCAAGGAAACGCTGCGGTTACCTTGGCCATACTCAATGAATTCGTTTCCATCGACGTCCCAAACGTGACACCCTAATCCGCGCACGATAAAACCGGGTGAGAGTTCCGGATACTGATCGTCACCTTTGGCGTAGGTATGACAGCCACCTGGAATCAATTCGTGAGCTTTTCTTCTTAATTCGTTGGAACGTTTGAAAAACATGCGCGTCGTTTTATTTCGGGAGAGTGATCGATTGAGGAGGTTGCGGTTGCTCATTAGGCGAGGTGCAGTTTGAAATCTACCCGGAAACTGGGTGGCACGCTCTGAGGCACGAAGGGCGTGGTGAATCGCTAGAGTTATTTGCCACACTTCCCACGCCCATCGCTAATCGCTTTGGGCGTGCCACACGGTAGATTGGTAGTATTATGTCTGACGCTCGCTTTATCTCGTACGAAAGCCTCATACTCCTCGATTTGGCTTAGACTGAATTCTCGCATCGAGCCGCCGTTACCCTGCCAATGCCGATACCACCTAGCGGATTGTCGAATCGACTCGCGAACATCCCAGCCTGGTTTCCAATTGAGGTCCCAGAGTGCTTTGTCAACGCAAAGCCGAAGGATACCTGCTTCTCGCGGTGCGACTGGATCGCTAGCATCGTTCCAACTCCCTTCGCCCCATTCTTCTAGAAGTAGTTCGACAACTTCGCGCACGGGGATCTCATTGCCCGGAAGCGGTCCGATGTTCCAACTGCTGCAATAGGACGGGTCGTCCGACGTCATTAGTTTTGCCGCCAAGGTCAGGTAGCCACTAAGAGCTTGAAGCACATGCTGCCAAGGTCGAAACGCCATCGGACTCCTAACTTGAACAGGCATACCTAGCGAAATCGCTTTGACCACGTCCACGATCAAGGCATCCGGGGTCCAGTCACCTCCGCCGATGACGTTTCCCGCTCTGGCGCTGGCGACTTTGATTCCATGCTGGCCGAGCTTACCTACGGGGAAAAAGGAATCGCGGTAGGATCGAACGACTAGCTCTGCAGCCCCTTTGCTTCCACCATACGGATCGTGATCACCTAGGGCGTCCGTTTCGCGGTACCCCCACACTTGCTCGCGATTTTCGTAGCATTTATCGCTCGTTACAACCACGACACTGCAAGGATGATTCTGGACGCGAATGGCTTCCAGGACACTGGCGGTCCCCATCACGTTCGTCGAAAACGTTTCAAGCGGTTCGCGATATCCACGCCGGACGATGGATTGCGCTGCCAAGTGGAGAATTAAATCGGGTTGTGCTTTCCGAATCGCCTCGCCAACTGCCATGTCGTCTCGCACATCCCCAATCCTATGCGAATTCAAAAGTGGACGGATGTCGCTTTCCGAGAAATGGTTAGGTTCCGTTGGCGGGGCTAGCGCAAGGCCAGTAATCCTGGCCCCCAAACGATGAAGCCAGAGACATAGCCATGAGCCTTTGAAGCCGGTATGACCTGTTACCAAGACCGATTTCCCAGCGAAGATTTTTTCAAACATTTATTCGTCTTTCATCGATTCGTGCGAGGTTTCGATCGACTCTCGCGTTGGTTTTTCCTATCTTAATTGGCATTTCTGTCACGCCTGACTAAAGTCCATTGGAATCGCGCGAAGCCCTTTCGGGATGTTGACGTTCAAACCCTACAATCGTAATCATCCACAAATTGGCATTTTCGACAGCGCAAAGTCGACAAACCCAGGTCAAATACCAATGCTTGAACTTCGTTTTAAGTCAAAACAGTTAAATGGAAGGCGTCGATCATAAGTCGGGCTAAACCGGACGCTAGCGCGTTGCGGCTGATTAGCCGAAGGGCGCTAGCCCACGGTTTGCGGCCCATGTTGTGATCGA
>JAYTVM010000070.1:0-2470 GCA_043743995.1 Pirellula sp.
TCGACGATATCGGGCTTGTTTGGGTCCTTAGGGAGCCTCAAGTCCGTCAAGGCGTAGACGATGCTATCAAACTTATCCAGGGCTTTATTCAGCCAAACGCAATCTCGCAATGCGAGATAGCAATAAGTCGCCCTTTTGAGAAGTTGGAAATCCATTTTAAATCGCTAAGGAGTCTTAGGTCGCAAATCCGTGCGGTCGGAACGGAATGGGGCGTTCTCCGTTCTTTTCCGATGGAAGCGTACCTGACTATTTGGACTGGGAGAGCGATTTCGAAAAGAGAAACCTGAGCAATTCGCCAGGACCCAACCGATTGTGCGGGTTGGAGTGGTGGAGTGGTGGAGTGGTGGAGTGGACTTCCGTCCCCCGCCCAATGGCACTCACTTTATGAATTTTGAGCCTCAATGCGCTAGCATGAGGGCCGGATTTGCAGTGATTACTAGCCTTCCAGCCCGCACGCAAGCGCGTTGCGGCTCAAAGTGAGTGACATTGGCCTCCCGCCTCCCGCCTACTACGGAAGAATGACTCCGCGTTTTTCGGCTAACAGCCGCATGGCGATTTCAAAGTAAGGAAACGGGATTTTCGGCTTACGTTTCCGGGACCAAACGAACACTACGTTGACCATCGATCGAGGGAGCTCACCTCGATCGACCCGGGCTACAAGATCGTCTATGAACGCTTGTTGCTCTGGCAGAAACGTGCGTAGGCCAAAGTACAACTGGTCTCTTAGCTCGACGGTATTGAACGACATCATGCGTTCGGCTTCGTTGAAATCGAGTCCGTCTTGCGCGAAGGCCACGCCCGACGAAATCGACGTCAAGGCTGCGAAAAGCCCACTGAGCGTTCCGATTGCAAGTCTTCTTCTTTGTTTCATGATTCTACCGTGCTTTCTGAATTCGCCCTGCTTTGCGATGATGGCTCTGGTCAATCCAGTTCAATCTGGGGACAATACTGAGGTGCAAGACGTATTTCAAGGGAATTTTGGAAGGCTAAGTAGTTTGGGGAACCCCGATACAAGACAATTTTCCTGGCCAGCAACCGGTCGGCTGGCAGGGGTCGATTTCGGCACGGTACGGATTGGAATTTCTATTTGCGACCCAAGCCGTACTTGGACTAGCCCTTTGGAAACCTACACAAGACGAAATCTTGCGATCGATCAAAAACACTTCGAGGATTTGGTACGCGAGAATCAAATCCTCGGATGGGTCGTTGGGTTACCTATTCATTGCGATGGGCGGGAAAGCCAAAAATCGGCGGAAGCACGTGATTTCGCGTCTTGGCTCTACCATATTACAGATCGACCAGTTCGCTTCATCGACGAACGCTACACCACTGCACTCGCCAACCGACTATTGCGGGATGCCGAATTGACCCATAAGAAGCGAAAAAAGCAAGTGGACAAAGTGGCAGCCCTTTTGATCCTCGAAACGTACCTAGAGTCTGCCAAACACCCGACCTTCCAACCATTGCCGCTCGAGGATTAATCTCACTATGAAGTCAATAGCCATGCGTTCCTTAGCTGAGCGGCGTTTTGCAGCAGCGGTCCTTGTCTGGTTCGTTTGCCAGTTCTCAACTCAGACTCAGCCGTTGCATGGCCAGGATCGACTGCAAGCCGAAAGCAAAAACAAACTGGAGGAACCGAAGGCCTTAACTAAGTATTTGGGGCGACGCGTGGCTCAGCCCATGGGTTACATGCACATGAATTGGCTTAGCCGACCGGAACGAATCCAAGAAGAGAATCCGAAAGAGATGCTCGAACAGCTGAAACTCAGGGACGGATTGGTGGTTTGCGATATGGGTTCTGGCGACGGCTACCATACCCTCCAAATGGCCCCTCGGGTCGGCCCAACGGGCAAAATAATTGCAGTGGATATTCAACCGCAAATGCTACAAGAGCTCTCGCGAAAGTTGGCAGAAAAGAAACTCGAAAATGTAGAAACAGTATTGGGTGAGCTTTGGGACCCGAAGCTTCCGGAACATGCTGTGGACTTGGTATTGATGGTCGATGTCTACCATGAATTTTCTCATCCAGTTCAAATGTTGGCGGCACTGCGAAAAGCACTAAAACCCGATGGTCTGATTGCCCTTGTCGAATTTCGAGCTGAGGACCCGACGGTGCTTATCCGTGCCGAGCACAAGATGACAAAGGCGCAAATCCTCAAGGAGTATAAGGCGAATGGTTTCAAAGTGGCCAAGGAGTATGATCGACTTCCTTGGCAACATCTCATGTTCATGCAACCGGATGAATCGTGGATCGATAAGAATTAGTAATACTTCTCGCCGATCGGCAGGAGCTAGTTGGTTGGTGGCTTGTCCCAACGCCGTGAAGGATTTTATGCAGCGAAAACGTTGGGTTACGTGGGGGCTCGTCCCCTCGCAACCCTGTTTTGGTGTACTAATAGTGAGCAAGTTCCGTAGCTCCCGCTCCCTATAGCTTAGTCCGCCAAAGGCGGACTAAGCTATAGGGAGCGGA
>JAYTVM010000071.1:0-2468 GCA_043743995.1 Pirellula sp.
CAAGTCCATCGCAAGGTCTTCGAAATGCAGATTCCCTGTCTCGAATTATGGCACGCCCAAAATCCTCCGTTTATCGTTCCCGCATCACACAAGGAGCGATATTTATGATCGAAAAACAAATTCTGGTACCAGACCGCGTCCGCCGCCTGCCAACTAACGATTGGTCTTGGATCGATCGTCGGTTCCAACGCGAATATGCGTCGAAGCTCTCCGGCGATGCGGTCTTTCTGTACTTCCTACTGACCGCAGTCGGTGACAAAAACGGGTTGTCGTATTATGGCGACAACGCGCTGGCGCTCAGGCTGCGCACTACGGAACGTGTGATCGTCAAGGCTCGAGACGAGCTCCTCGAATTCGATTTGATCGCTTATCGGGCACCGATCACACAAGTTCTCTCATTCCCAAAGCCAGTAACCGAACGATCCAGGAAGGTTCAACTACGGTCGCTATTCCCGGATCTGCTCAATGGTGTTGCTGGCAACGCTAAACCTGGAGATCCATCATGAAGGTAAGTACATGGGCTGAAGTTCGCCGTCTCCATGAAATTGAAAAACTCTCCAAGCGAGCTATCGCCAAGCGAGTAAGGTGTTCTCGAACAACTGTCGATCGAGCACTTGCACTACAAGAGGCACCTTCAACAAAACGTGAGACTCTCCCCAAGAAGTCCATCCTGGATCGCTACAAGCCCAAGATCGATGCAATTGTAAAACAATACCCTGATCTGTCGGCGGTGCGAATCTTGGAAAAGATCGCGGTCAACGATGGCGTGACCCCTGGTTACACCGGCAGCATCTCACAACTGAAGTCTTACCTTAGAACGATTCGGCCAATCCAAGGACGCGTCTATCAAGACATCACCTACAGTCCAGGCGAAGCCATCCAAATTGACTGGGGCGATGTCGGTTCGGTCAAGATCAACAACACGATCCGCAAAGTCTCGGTCTTTGTCGCAGTTCTTTGTTATTCGAGGATGTGCTACATCGAATTCACTCTCTCGCAGCGAAAATGCGAGTTCTATCGATGCTTGTCCAATGCATTGAAGTTCTACGGTGGCAGTCCCAAGAAAGTCATCTTCGACAATCTGAAGGCGGCTGTCATTAGCGGCTCAGGTCGGCATGCAACGCTCCACCCCGAGTTCCTCGCCCTGTGTGGTCATTACTGCATGGAACCGATTGCGTGTACGGTAAGGGATCCTGAATCGAAGGGAATGGTCGAGTCGACGGTCGGTTTCGTTAAAAGGAATGCACTCAAGGGCCGCGATGATGAACTGAAAACCTGGGACGACTACGGATATCTGGCCATCCACTGGCGGGACAACATCGCCAATGTTCGATTGCACCATCGACTCAAAGAAAAGCCTATCGATCGGTTCGTTATCGAAAAGCCAATTCTTCGTCCGGTTCCCAACGTGGAACTCAATACCGACGAAATCGTAATCTCCGAAGTGCGGCCGACGGCACGCATTGAATTCGATACGAATCGCTATACAGTTCCGCCAGAACTGGCACGCAAAACGGTAACAATCCAAGCCAGCACGAAACACATTCAGATCTTCCATCAGGGCGCACTGGTTGCTTGCCATGAACGCTCTTACGGGCGGAGAGAACTCATTACCGATTCCAGTCATCAACTGGCAGCACTCAAACTTCGGAAGAAGCAAACCGCTACCGAACTCGATGAGAACTTCGCAGCCCTCGGTGCCGAAGCTCGCGAGTTTCACTTGCAGCTCTTGAAGCAACCAGTCAAAGCAATTGTCCATGTGAGACGAATCGTTGAGCTGGCTCGTCTTTATGGCCGCGAAAGCGTGATCGCATCGATTCGCGTTGCACTCCGGTACCACACCTACGATGCAGCCTACGTGGAAACGATTCTGCACCAAGAACGGCGCAAACAATCACTCCCATCACCGACTTCGGTCCAGCCAAAACGCAAAGACCTGATTCAACTCGAACTCGACATCCCTGACCCCAGCATCTACGACCGCTTTACGAAAGACGAAGACTAATGGCGCAGCCTAAGCACGACCGACTTGTTCAAGACTTGCTCGGCTTGAAACTCAATCATATCGCTGAGAACTACAAGGAAGTGCTCGACGACGCTGCCCGCAAGAATACGCCCATGCTCGATGTCATGCTCCAACTCTTTGGCGGCCAATCCGCCTCAAGACGAGACAATGCATTGGCTCGACGGGTGCAAGCTGCTCGCCTACCTGTGATGAAAACGCTGACAGACTATGACTTTACGTTCCCAAAGAAAGCCCCCAAGCAGAAGATACTTCGTCTCTTTGATTGCCAGTTCGTCGAGACGTATAGCTGTGCGGTCTTGATCGGCGCGACAGGCGTAGGAAAGACGCATCTTCTGACGGCACTCGGGTACGTAGCCAGTGAGAAAGGGATCAGTGTTCGATTCACACGCGTGATCGACATGATCAATGTTCTCACGACCGCACAACAGAATGGAATGTTGGA
>JAYTVM010000072.1:0-2463 GCA_043743995.1 Pirellula sp.
TAGTGTCCGTCCGGAAATTGGTCAGCTTCGGAATTTTGGCGGATTTGCGTGCCGTTATACTGGTGAAGATGTGGCAGGATCGTGCTTGCCGGCTCTAAAATTCCCTCTCGAAACGTCAGCAATGGACCATTTTCTGCTGGCCGCGCGTAACGGTAGCCTCACACTTTAACTTGAGCCTTATATATCAACCAATTTGTCAGCTACGCCGCACTGCGTTTGCTCTGCGCTGCATTAGTCAAGGCATGATCGCGCGACAGCAAGAGTCGCCCGAGTGTCTGAATATTACGACCCAGAATCGCTAAGCCTAAGTATCGCTCGAAGCCCAACTCGCTGCGATCACGACAACGTTTCAAGCCATTGCCTCGCTGCATCGCACCGATCGCCGATTCAACGCCGCTATGACGCAGGCGTGTCTGATGGAACTCGACCGAACCTGTTTTGATACGCTCAGCATACTGACCAGGATGACGCGGCAGTACGCAAACATCATCAATGATCTCATGCAGTAGAATTTCGTTTTCGTCGCTGTGAAACCCACGATCAAATGATGCCGTGGCGATTTCGCCTGCGTGTTTCTTTTGCGCAACCTTGGTCTGCTCAACCACCACGTCACGATCACTGGCATCGCGATCCATCAAGCGATAGTGACTTATAAAACCAGCGCCGTCCTCGTATACCAAAAACAATCGACCGTATTGATTCGCTTGTCCCGCTTTGCCGCGACGATACAACTGGGTGTGGGTTTCAAAGAGACTGAACAACTTGTCTTGATTTGGAACACTCTCGCCCAGCAGGACCCGCCGACGTGCGGTATCGCAGACTTGCTCGGTCAAGTCGATCCAATGATCGATCGCCGCCGTTGGTAAAAGAATCGATGGGCCGGAAGACTCATTGAGGGCCGTTTTCACGAGGGTTTTGGCACGCTCAAGCAATTGGCTGGCGCGCTCGAGCAGGTCACGATAGAGGGACTGCAGCACATCTTGTTTTGTCGGACTCTTGCTTGCGGCGATTCTTCCGATCGATTGCTTGATCCGTTTGATCTTCTTCACCAAGTGATCCGATTGCCTCCACCTTTGGATACCCAGAGACCTTGCCAGTTCAACACAAAGTGGAACGAACTTGCGGACACCATCGAAGATCAAACTACTCTCGGTGGGATAGTGAATATTGGTTTCGACAACAAAGGAGTCGGCTCGAACGGTGGTCGCCGCCTCGGGTGCAATGGCATGCCCAGCCGCGACGATGGCTTGATTCATCGCTTCAATGGTACTGGGTTTCAACTGACAAAGCGTGTCGCGAATTCGTCTGAATGTGAAACCCTCTGAATCCTGCCACTCACCAAGGCCCATGATGCCGCGAAGGGCGTGATGGTTTTCAACTTGGTCTTGGAGTTTGTCGTAATCGTAGTTGCATCCTAAGCGGACCGCAGCTAAGACGACCACATGCCAGTCATCCATTCCGGGCCGGCCCACATCACGTCTGGTATCGTCATTGATATCGGCGGCAACCAACTGCACAACTTTTCTTCGCAGCTTGGCGTCGGTATAAAGAAACTGCAAGCCGAACAGAATCGGAATGATTTCGTCGCGACACTCCAGGTTAAGCTGTACATTGGCGATGGGAGAGCAATCGAATCGCTGCTGTTGTTGATAGTGTATGCGAACCACGTTCACTCCTCGAAGATTTTGCGTTGTTAGATGTTTTTGTCAACAAATACAACGCGCGAACCCGCTTGCGGGTTCGATCTTCGGGGAGCTTTTTTGCATTTTATTTAGTAAATTGCGGATCATTTCAATTTCCGGACGGACACTAGCTATGTTGGCGCAAGCATAAATTTGTCGCAAAGCCTTGTTTTGAAATTCACGGAACGAGATTTTGGGGGCGAAGATTCTGTCGCGCGTTCTCAAGCTGTCTTTTCTGACTATTTTAATACGTGGGTGTTGAGAGACTTACTGAGTTCACTTCATCGGATTATCCAAAATGCTCCGCGAGATAGACTCGACGAATGTGGGATCACTTCGGACCTTAACGTACTCGATAATGCCGTCAGGAAACTTTCTGAAACTGACGAGTGTGGTGGAATGGTCGACCGTGCTTCGAATCTTTCAGAAGCGATGATAGCGTTAAACAAAAGACAGCTACGTTATCTTGACTTCATCAACTTCAGAATTGATGAAATTCCTCAGCAAATTTGGAGTTCGATCACCGGAATTGGTGAACCGATTGCATTGGCCGCCAAGATTTTGCGATCGTCGAAGGTCCTGTCACCCAGTACCGAAGTGTTTGTCACAATTGACCAAAGTGAAGAACTGCTACGCCTAGATCAAAGCGATACGACTGGGCGGCAGTATAGCCGTTTTCTGATTATGCTCGACAAGTTAATCAGCGCACGAGAGAAAGCTGTTTCATATCGACTTGGAACAAGGCCGAACGCGATTTGGAAAGGCAAGAGCGAGGAGGTGC
>JAYTVM010000073.1:0-31269 GCA_043743995.1 Pirellula sp.
ATGACTGGAATCTGCGGTTTGCGTAGACTAATCTGGTAGCTTAGATCTTTCCCTCGTTTGTACTCTCTCTTCCAGGTGACGACCGGCATGGCAAACTACGTATCGCTCGATGAAGCCGCAAAAGTTCTCGGCATTTCTTCTGACGAACTCGTTGAAATGCGATCCCGTGGTGAAATATTTGGCTATCGCGATGGGAAATCCTGGAAATTCAAAACCGAGGAAATCGAACGGGTTCAGTCGGAATTAGACGGTGACGCATTGGACGAGGAAGCGGGTGGGTCGTCGATTTTGATCTCCGAACGACAAGTAGGGCCATCAGGCAGCAAGAGTGGATCAACCATCGGCAAAGAGGGCGCGAGTGATTTGTCGCTTGGTAGTGATCTCAATCTAGCTGACGATGACGATCGAATGGGGAGCGATGTGGCGTTGGTTCCAGATCCAAGGAGTGGTAGTGGGGTACGCTTGGTGAATAAAAAACCAGGATCGGCTGACAGCAGTGGCATTGAATTGGACGGGGAGAGCAAAAGCGTTAGCGCCAATCCGGAACTCAAATTGCCACAAGAAGGTGGCTCGGGCAGCGAAGTGGAACTGGGTAGCGATTTGAACTTGACTGGGGAAGAATCGCCGGACGAAAGCGGTTTTGATCTGATGAGCAAAGATTCTAAGTTCGGTTCTGGATCCAAAAGTGGGAGCGGTAGCATCGGACTTGGTGCAGATCTGGAACTGGCCAGCGACGACGAAGATGACTTAGTCTTGGGATCGGATTCTGGAGTTGGGCTGGCTTCCGAAAGCGGCATCAATCTTATGAGCCCTTCCGACAGCGGCTTGTCCTTGGAAGACGAACCCCTTGATCTTGCCGGGACCGGTATCTCTGGGCTCGATTTGGGTGGTGAGGTTGCAGGCGGCTCGGGTTCCGGTGGCTCGGGTTCCGCGAGTGGTATGAGCGGTCTTGGAAGCGGTGCCTTGATCGATTTCCAACAAGGAGAAGAGTTCCAACTCACACCTTCCAGTGGCGGCATCGAAGTCGATGACGATAGTGGGTCACAAGTTATCGAATTAGAAGACTCGAGCGAGTTTGGTGCCATTCCCGGTGGCGGAGGCATGGGCGGTTTCGATCCGATCGACGAACAGGGTGGATTCGGCGGGGAAGGTTTTGGCGACGAAGCGGCTTTGGCTGGCGGTGCGCTAGCCGCGGGTGCGGGTATGCGTGGTGTTCCAGAAACCCCGTACGGCACTTTGGATGTCATGCTGCTCCTGGGGATTCTGCTGTTGATGGGGTTGGGTGGGTTGTTGCTGTCGGACCTAATGCGCAACATGTGGGCGTGGGAAGGTCAAAACGACTATACGTCTGGTCTGACATCCATGTTGGTCAATGCGATCGGCGGCAAGTGATTTCCAAATCAGGATGATAGGGACTGCTTGATCCATTATTTTCGTAGCGAAACTCGCCAAAAGTTTTGGGGACTTCCGAAAGTCTTGGCGACTTTCGCTACGGTCAAATCGGATGCTTGCAAATCGGAAACTCCGATCTCTATTCGGCGGTGATGGTCATCAGTGTGCCGGATTCGTATTTGATCTTTACCAAAGCCAACATGTGTTGAATCTGTTTGGTCGCCCATGAGTTTTCGGCGATGATGAGTCGATTTTCGGCATCCAACAAATCATTGAGCACGTTGCTAGGAGACGGGTTGTCTCCATAAAAATTCTCGAATCCTAACTTATGTCCGTCCACCTCGTCTCTTGAGGCAAGCGTGCTTTCGATGGCTGCCATGGTCGTTTCATAGGAGGCTCTCGCGCTGAGATAGGCTGTGATGATATCTGCTCGCGCCTTGCCCAATTCGCTCGCGTAGTCTTGCTGGAGTTTGGCAATCTCCAACTGACGGCTGGTTAGATTGGCTTTTGCAGAGCGATTGCGCACTGGACTTTGATAGGTAAGTCCGGCTTGAAGGCTAGGTCGTCCCGAGTCAAATTGGTTCCCATATGACCTTGCAAATGCATTGTTTCCGTTTAGGCCACGGACGTAACTACTGGTGTCCAAATCCAGTTGTGGTCGGAGTTCGTTCACGGCCAAATTCTTCTGAACAACAGCGATTTGGATTGTTTCCTGTATTGTAAGGATGTCCCCCCGGTGGTTTAAGGCAGCGATGAGCTCTTCTTCGATAGGAAAAACTGGCAGTTCGGTTGCGGGCAGCGTCAACGGCACAATCTCAAAACAGTTCAGCTCGTCCAGCTCAGGGGCATTGACCAGTTGCCGAAGCGATTGCTGCAATCCCAAGATATTGTTTTTAGCAGTCTCAATCTGGCCTTGCTGGATCGCAATGGCGGCAGTTGCTCTGGACAAATGCGTCTTCACCAAATCGCGTCCCTGTCGATTCATCAGTTGCTCTTTGATCGCCTTTAGTCTTTCCTGTCCCTTCCTTGCTTGCTCAAGCAAATACCGATGTAAGACCAACTCCCAATAGGTGTTTATTACATCCATCGCATGGTTCTGTAGTTCCCTGTTCGCAGTGGCGATCGCTTGATTCGTTTTTAGCCCTGCTACACGAATCGAGGAGGTGTTGTAGTATCTCCCAGATCCTCGCATGAGCGGCTGAGTGTAGTTCAGACTGAATTTGGTGTCAGCTTGGTTGTTTGGCTTGAAGAACAGCGAGTTGTTGTCTCGCGCGTTGAACAATTGCGAAAGTTCGGTTTTTCCGCCAAAAGTATTGCGATCCCTAATGCCTATGGAGTTTTCCCAGAACTGTTCGTTGAAGCGATTGGGTCCGCCCGTCGTCAACGTGTTCCCGACCGGGTCCGAGGTGTCGTGATAGTTCGTGTTTGCGACTCTTCTTCTGTCAAATTCGCCAGTAGCAATCTGAATGTCGGTGCGTTGAATTTTAGGGACGATCAAAATGCTTTGAACCTTGGGAGAAAACTGCATGGATTGCCAAACGAGTTGCTCCAAGGAAGCTCGACAGACTTTGTTCATTTCCATGGTTAATATTGGGCTTGAACACTGCTCTTGCCACCATGGAATGGTTTGGACCAATGCAGCTTGCGATGTATTTTGCATTGGATTTTCGACAGGCGGGTTCTCCAGGTATCCCGAAAATGGCGACGGAGCTCCGATGGGCTCAGTCAGGTTCATCGCGGGTGCAGTCTGAGGGTTCGGAAAACCCGGAACATCCGAAAGGAAGGGTAACTGACCCTGAAGTCCAACCAGTCGTTCGAATTCTTCGCTGGAAACCCCTTGAGACGGCAAGGCCTGGGGAAGATCGTACGCAGGCGTTGAGAACCGCAACGGGTTGGATTGCGCATTCACTACACCGGAACAAAGCGTGAGCAAAATCGCCCAAGCCTTTCCTTGCGAAGTTAGTTTTCGTGCGAATTCCAACACGACAATCCTCCATGCACCAACGCGACCAAGCAATCCATCCATGGACAGCAATAATAGAAGTGCGGTTATCCACGGTATCGAGTTTTGAAGGAGTTGGCGTTAAGCATATAGGCTATAGGTGTCCTATACGTGGAAGTCCCTATGTCACCTTCGTCTCTTTCCCTATAGGCGATTTGCTCCGCACAATCCCACCCAAACGTTTGCGAGCCCGAGCAATCGATAGAAACGTCAGAGTCGTCATGAACGGTGTTTCTTACGCACGATCGTCAACTTAACTTGAGCATTCAAGCATTCTTTGCCAGCGGATCCGAAGTTTTAAGCAACAGTAATGTGGCTTGTACCAAAACCCAGAAGCCCCCCTTCTGGAAGCAACAACGCAATTACGCAATCCTTTTAACATTCTGGACACCCCTTCAATGCCTCGGCTGAAGATCACCTATAAAATGGCGATCATCCTTGCGACTATGTCGTTTGGACCGATGTTGGCTGGAGGTATCTCTGGAATGATCCCGTTTGAAAGCAACCAAACCCAACGGGATCGGCAAGACATTAGCCGGCAATTGGCTGCGAGCAGTTCGACATTCCTGTCGAACAAAGACAATAACGGCCTTCAAAAATCGTGCAGGGCCGCTTTGATTCAAGTTGCGGACCTCAAGAGCCTAAGTATTATCCGGTACGACGGAATGGTTCTTTACGCAAGTCCGGATCACAATCGGCACTGGACTCTAAGTCCCGACCAGCCGTCCAATTTGAATCAGGTTCGAATCCCGCTTGACCGCGGCAACAAAACGTTCGCCGAGTTAGAAATTGCCTTCGATCCGATTTCGCAAAGCTACGGTCCAGCCTTGATCAAATGGTCGATATTATTGCTGGTTGGATTTGCATTGAATTTCGGTAGCTTCTCTTTTTTCCTATCGCGTTCGTTAAGCGTACTGGATCCGAAAAGTGCCGTGCCAAAGCGGGTACGCAACACCCTCGATACCATCGTTGGTGGCGTTGTTATTTTGGACTCGGCGGGCAAGATGCTGTTGGTTAACGATTCCTTTTCAAAGAGCGTTGATCGTCGCACCGACGATTTGCTCGGTCAGTGCCTAAGCCAATTGCCGTGGCGACGAGAAACGAACGAAGAGTGGCCATGGGACTTCGCTCTGCGGGAACACGCACAAAAAACAGCTGTAAAGGTTCATTTGAAAGTTGGTCTAGGAAAAGAACTTAGCTTTGTGGTGAACGCTACCCCGGTCTTAGACGGGGATGAACGCGTTTCTGGCGCATTGATAAGTTTCGAAGACATCACGGTAATGGAATCGCAACACAAAGACCTTTTGAAGGCTTTGTCCGACCTCGAAACCTCGAAGGAACAAATTCGATGCCAGAACGATGTACTGCACGAGCTGGCCTCGCGGGATGGATTGACCGGTGCATTGAATCGTCGGGCTCTGTTCGAACGAATCGAAGCAATTTGGCCAGATCGCAATCAGGATGATCGCGGAATCATCACAATCATGATGGACGTTGACCATTTCAAGAAGCTCAACGACCAACATGGTCATGCTGCTGGAGACGCAGTCCTCAAGGACTTAGTCAAAACGGTTCAAAAACTTATCGGTACCGGTGCGACTTTTGCTCGGTATGGTGGCGAAGAATTTTGCGTTACCATGGACTCGGCTTCGGTAGAAGAAGGCGTTGCCATGGCAGAGCGCATTCGTGCTGGCATCCAAGAGCACTTAGCAGATCCATACAAAGTTACAGCCAGTATCGGTGTTTCCAGTAGCAATTTCGGAGCAGCCAACCTTCAGTCCCAGATCGAGCAATCCGACCGAGCGCTCTACGCGGCCAAACATGGCGGCAGAAACGCTGTCCGATGCTGGAATCCGCAGATGGAAATGGACGCGATTGAAGTGGAACTCAAAAAAGCCACTAAACTCTCTTCTATCGATATCGAAGAACATCCGATCTCCTATCATTCGGTGGTAACCCTCAATGCGGCCATGTCGCTTCGGGTACCCGAGATGGCCGCTCATTCACACCGAGTAGCGGAAATGAGCGTTGTCCTCGCCCGCGGCTTGATGTCCGTTGGCCAATTGTACATGCTTGAAATCGCAGCCATGCTACACGACATTGGCGCGGTTGGAACGGCGGATGCGAAGGCCATCGAAAAACTCCATTCCTTGAATCCGCAAAATCAGGAAATCGTTGAAAATCATGTTCGAGTTGGGTCCGAAATTGCAAGAGCTGCGTTTCATTCGCCCGATCTACTCGACATCCTAAAATACCAAAACCTGCCGTATGGCGGCCCTGGTGAAGTTGTCGGCGAAGCCATTCCGTTGGGAGCAAGGATCGTTGCGATCGTCAACGCTTACGACGCGATGACATCCGTGTTGACTGCCTCTCCCTGTAGTCACGGAGATGCGATTCAAAGGCTTCGCGACGAGTCCGGTTCGCTTTACGACCCGAAGATGGTTGAGAAATTTGCCTCGACACCGATTGGCTGGCGTGCACCTGGCTTAGTCAACGATACCGACATGAACGATCAACATGCGATCATGATTGGCTACCAATTAGAACGAGTCATTCATAGTTTTGATTCTCGCAATCCGCTCGTACTCAAGTCTCGACTGCAAACACTGCAGGAAATCGCCAAGACGATCGATATGCCAGCCATTGCTTGCATCATTCAGGAACTGGCCGGCGAAGTTGACCGCAAAGCAGTCGCAGACTGGGATTCCTTGCTCCCAATGCTACAGGATCTTATCGAGCTCTGCTTGATGATTCAGCGAGCCTATTTGCGAACCGCGGTCCAAGTGGTTCATCCTCAGCGCGACCTCGCATAGCAATCCATTTGCCTTTGCTCTCACTCTCAAAGTCCTTCAACGATGCACGCAACCAAATTACCGCGACCGTCCATTTGGCTTCCGTGTTTGGTCTTTGTAAGTATTGCAATCGTCTACCTAGTCTTCGCCCCCAACTACGAATGGACTACCGAGCCAACAGGAACGGCATACGGCGCTGATTTCCTGCAAGAATGGGTTGGCGCACGCATGATTGTGTCCGGGCACGTTCGGGAACTTTATGATGTCGATACGTTTCGAGCCTGGCAATACAACCCAAAGATCGTCGGCTTCGAGTGGGTGACTGACCAGTATTTCCCGCCGGTTTACCCCCCTCCGCATTACGTCCTGTTTAGCCCATTCGCATGCTTGTCGTATCGATGGGCAGTCGTGTGCTGGCTATTGGTACTCATCGCCGCGGCATTCCTATCGGCGAAGCTCATAGCCGATATTGCCAACCACTCTGCGTCCAAAGGGTACCAAGAATCGTTGGCGGACTCCCAATCCAAGTCAACGTACCTATGGCTTGGACTGATATTGTTTCCGTCGTTGTTGTTTTCGATTACCCTCGGTCAGAAAAGCGTTTGCTGGTTGCTGCTCATATGCTTGACTTGGCGTTTGCTACAGTCCCATCGCGACTACGCGGCCGGCATGGTATTTGGAGTTCTTTCGATCAAGCCGACACTGTTCTTTCTGATGCCGATGGTAATGCTACGCAATGGTCGATGGCGTTTCTTTGCCGGCGCCAGTCTGAGCGTTTGCATCATCTGGGGAGCCACCGCTTGTCTAGTCCCAGTCGATACATGGATGGCGTTTGCCAAAGTACTTAGCACGGCAGGAAACTATGCCGAGAACGCTGGCTACCGACTCGACTGGTCCTGCAATCTCATGACCATGGCCTATAGCCTGCCCCCTGGCTTGACGGAATGGTGCAAATGGGCCATCTGCATGCCACTATCAATCTACTTGCTTTACTGCGTTTTTGAAGATCGACACTACGCGGTAGATTCGCCAGAAAAGGCTCTCATGCTCCTCAGTTCGACGATCCTCTTCAGCCCACACACCTACCACTACGATCTCTGCGTCTTGCTGTTACCGATCCTTTGGCTAGTCGCAACCTCGACGCAACGGGGAATTGCGTATTTTGCGATTCTGGCGATTGGCGTCGCGGTGGCTGGTAACATTCAAGACACCTTCCACGTCCCCATCCTGCCGATCTTGCTAGTGGGCATCGTATGCGAACTCAGGTTACGTGGAGTGTTGCGAATCGTGGCCGACGCTGCTAGCGTCGGTTCGGGTACTGCTGTGGCGGGCTCAGATTCGGTTAGCGTCGGTTCGAGTGTTGCCAACTCTGTTTAGCTCGGATGCTGGCAGCATCCGCCACGGTCGGTGCATTTTGGCTCAATCCTCTTTTCTAGATCTAAAATACTTGCCCCTTTCGGCTTTAAGGTTTTCTTGCTTTGCTGGTATGATGGGGTAGTCCCTAAGAGGACAGGATATTGAGTCCGATATTCCTCCTGCCCTGCGAGCCATCCAAATTGAAGTCATTCCACTATGCGACCTTTTTTGATCGTGGCCTACTTTCGACTGTGATTGTTGCCAATGCGGGAGTTTGCGCCCTCCTTTTCGCTCTCGGAATGATGGATCGGAGTCTCGCGGATTCAAACTCGGCTGTCGAAGTCGATTTTAGTCGACAGATTCGACCCATTCTCGCAAAACAGTGCTTTTCGTGCCATGGACCGGACAAACAGGAGTCGGGGGTCGCGTTGCATGAGTTCGAGAAAGCAATTAGCGAAAGCGACAGCGGCCTGAAACCGATCGTGCCTGGCGATTGGAACTCAAGTGAGATCCTCAAGCGAATCGCTTCCGCCGATCCGAGCGTGCGCATGCCGCCAGAAGGCTCTGGGCTATCAAAACAACAAATCGAGCTTCTAAAGAACTGGGTCCAGTCCGGGGCAGAATACAAAGAGCATTGGGCATTCGTTCCGCTGACCAATCCACTTCCTCCCGCAATCCACGAACCAACCCCCTCCAGCAATCCAATCGATGCATTTGTGAACGCGCGCAGGAACAAAGACTCTCTCAAGGCAGCCCCGCAAGCAGAACCCAGGACACTTGTTCGGCGATTGTACTTTGACTGCTTAGGTGTGCCACCAGAACTAGAGACCGTTGAACGATTCGCTAAGAACCCAAGCGAGTCCGCTTACGCGGAGCTAGTAGACCAACTCCTGGCCGACCCAAGATTTGGCGAACGGATGGCTCGCGACTGGCTCGATTTGGTTCGCTATGCTGAGACCAATAGTTTCGAACGAGACGGACCAAAGCCAAACGCTTGGAAGTACCGAGACTACGTCATCGATGCCTTCAATAGCGACAAACCTTACGATCGATTCCTGCTGGAGCAGTTGGCTGGTGACGAATTGGACGATCCGAATAACGAATCGCTTACTGCAACGGGGTTTTATCGGCTTGGAATTTGGGACGATGAACCGGCAGATCCCTTGCAAGCCAAATTCGATGGCTATGACGATCTTGTTACAACCATTGGTCAAGGCGTATTGGGACTCACTCTCAACTGCGCTCGATGCCACGATCACAAGATTGATCCGATACCTCAGAAAGACTATTACCAGATGGTTGCCTTTCTTCGCGATGTCACACCCTACGGGACACGCGGCGATGAAAAATCGAACAATCAAATGGACGTTTCCAAAAATGATTTAGCCCGTCGGAACGATGATCTCAAAAAGCGATTGAAGGAGACCCGGGAGTCGATCCGCCGACTCGAAGAGTTAGGCATTGCTAAGATGACTGACGAAGACAAAAAAGCCGCCAAGGGCCCGGATCGGGATAAAGTCGCGAGAGAACGGTTAAAATCGCAATTGGAGCCTGCCCGTTGGGACGAGTACGAGTCGCTCAAAAAACTTGCTGAAGAAGTTCGCAAGGAAATGGAATCCCTGCCTCTCGATTTTCGGTTAGGACTTGCGAAATGCGATGCGACACCTGAGCAGACCTATGTATTGATGCGAGGTTCGCCGCAAGCACCGGGCGACTTAGTAGAACCTGCGTTCCCGAAATTGTTTCAAGAGGAAAAACCCGTTTTGGGTGTGCCCAAAGCAAGTTCCGCTGGACGCCGAACCGTGCTGGCAAAGTGGTTGACTTCACCCACCAATCGATTGACAGGTCGAGTGATTGCCAATCGCATTTGGCAGCGGCACTTCGGTCGAGGCATTGTTCGTTCGTCGAACAATTTCGGTCAACTTGGCGACCCGCCAACGCATCCGGAATTATTAGATTATCTGTCGCAGCAACTCGTTCGATTCGAATGGCACTTGAAACCGTTGCACCGGATGATGCTCATGTCGGATACTTACAGGCTGAGCTCCACCGGAGATCCGGAGAGCGTTCAACGCGATCCTGGAAATGATTACTTTTCACGCTTTAACGTACGACGATTGAGTGCCGAAGAAATTCGCGACGCAGTCCTCACCGCAAACGGTCGGATCAACTGGGAGCAGCACGGACCGAGTTTTTTCCCGACTGTCTCTGACGATGTAAAGGCTGGCCAAAGTGTCCCGGGCAAGGGTTGGGGGAACTCGGATATGGCGGATAGATCGCGTCGAAGTGTCTATATTTTCATTAAGCGATCGTTGATCCCCCCAGAATTGGCGGCGTTCGACTTCCCCGAAACAGACTCGAGCTGCGAAGCCCGATTCCTCACGACACAAGCAGCCCAAGCGATGAACATGCTAAACGGAGCATTCCTACAGGAGCAATCCAGCCACTTGGCTGCCTACGCGGTAAAAAAGGGAGCTGGCTTAGCAGACAATCTTCGAGCCGCGGTCGAACGGGTTTATTCGCGGCCTGCAAACGAAGAAGAGATACAAAGGGCGAGCAAACGCATTGGTACGCTCCGCGAGAAATTCGGGCTGAGCGAGTCACAGGCGTTTCGCGAGTATTGTTTGGTTCTCTTGAACAGCAACGAATTCATTTACTTGGACTGAGATAAATCATGGCAAAACAAAATTTTTGCGGACGGACCCGTCGCGAGTTCCTTTGGGAGGCGGGTTGCGGTTTTGGCAGCGTCGCACTGACTTCGTTGTTGACGGCGGATGGTTTTTTTAACAAGAGTGCGTCAGCCGACGAGCATGCAACATCGGGTTCGGCCCAAACGCCGATTCCGGCCAAAGCCAAGTCCGTCATTTTTCTGTTCATGTACGGTGGCCCAAGTCAAATCGACACGTTTGACTACAAGCCCAACATGATCGGCATGGACAACAAGACCATCGCGGTAAAAACATTTGGCCGCGGTGGCCATCGCAACGAAGGCCGAATCGTTGAACCACGTTGGAAGTTCAAACAGTATGGCCAGTGTGGAAAGTGGGTCAGCGATTTATTTCCTCACTTGGGAGAGTGCGTGGACGACATTGCTTTTCTCCATTCGATGACGGCTGACTCCCCGATCCATGGATCGGCAATGCTCATGATGAACTCGGGAAAAATTTTGAGTGGCTCGCCATCCATGGGTTCCTGGATCAATTACGGTCTTGGTTCCGTCAACGAGAACTTACCGGGCTACGTGGTGATGTTGGATCCCAAAGGAGGCCCAATCAGCGGTGCCAAGAACTGGTCGGGTGGCTACATGCCAGCCAATTATCAAGGAACGATCTTGAGAGCCAAAGGCGCACCGTTATTGGATCTGCAGCCGCCTGTCGGAACCTCGCGCGAACTGCAACGGGATTTGATCGATGCGATCGCGGAGAACAACCAAGTGCACCTTGCCACACGGGCGGCCAACTCGGAACTTGCCGCTCGCATCTCTAGTTACGAGCTTGCGTACAAGATGCAGCAATCGGCGCCCGAAGTCGTGGACTTGGCCCAGGAAGACGACGCCACGTTGAAGTCCTATGGAATTGGCGAAACTCAAACAGATGATTTTGGTCGTCGTTGTCTGATGGCCAGGCGTTTGGTTGAACGCGGAGTTCGATTCATCCAGTTGTATTCAGGTGGAGCCCACAATGACGACAATTGGGATGCGCACGGTGATCTTGAAAAGAACCACAATCTTCACGCTGGCAATACGGATAAGCCCATCGCGGCGTTGCTCAAGGACCTGAAGCAACGTGGATTGCTCGATAGCACACTGGTTGTCTGGGGTGGCGAGTTTGGTCGCCAGCCGGTGGCCGAATATCAAGCGAGCACGGGTCGGGACCACAATTCCTACGGATTTACTATGTGGATGGCCGGTGGCGGGATAAAAGGCGGAACCACCGTTGGCACCACCGATGAGCTTGGGGCTGCCGCCGTCGAGCGACCTTTGCATGTTAAGAACCTTCATGCGACCGTGCTCCATCAATTGGGATTGGATCCAAACAAGCTATCGTATTTCTATAGTGGTCTGAACCAGAAGCTCGTTGGAGTTGAGCATATAGATCCCATTCAAGAGATCCTTTAATAGGATCCTCGGCATTCAGTCGACGGCTTGTCGGAATGCCCCCGATTTTATCTCGGCAGCCAACCCCTCGGTTGTTATTTGGAATAAATTGCATGTGCCGTTCCATCTACACGGACCGCCGGTCGCAGAGCGGACCGGCCTACGTAGATCCGTCGCTCCGCCGACGGATGTCCTGCTTCGTAACGCCGATTGCATGAATCGATCCGGATGGCGGTTTCAAACCTGCGGCAGCCAACCCCTCGGTTGTTATTTGGAATAAATTGCATGTGCCGTTCCATCTACACGGACCGCCGGTCGCGGAGCGGATCGGCCTACGTAGATCCGTCGCTCCGCCGACGGATGTCCTGCTTCGTAACGCCGATTGCATGAATCGTTCCAAATTGCGGTTCCAGACCCGCGGCAGCAAACCACGAGTTAACTCGTGGGATGCTTACTGGAAGGGCCCCTGCGGCTCACGACTAGCTTCCGCTACACTAATCTCAGACGTCCGACCTTTCGTTTCAACCCATTGCACTGCTCGTGCGCAGATTGGAAGTGTGTTGTTTTGGCGATTCCCACGACCTCGCTCAGCCGATGGCAATGGACTGTTAGCATCCTGTTGTTGCTAGCGACCATGATCAACTACATGGATCGGCAAGTTCTAGCCAACATGGCGCCTCGTATCAAAACTCAGTTGCAGTTGAGCTTCTCTGAATATGGGAACATTGAGTGGGCGTTTGGGACCGCATTTGCATTTGGGTCTTTGGCTTTTGGTTTCATGGTGGATCGCGTCTCGGTGCGTTGGCTGTATCCGTCGGTATTGCTCGCATGGTCCGCCGTTGGATTCGCGACGGGATTCGTTTGGAATTACAGTTCGCTGCTGACTTGCAGGGCATTGCTTGGATTCTTCGAAGCCGGACATTGGCCGTGTGCGTTGGTCGTAACGCATTCGATTTTATCCAAACAGGAGCGGCCGTTCGGTAATAGTATCCTGCAAAGTGGCGCCTCACTCGGTGCGGTCCTAACACCCATCATTATTGCAGGATTTTTCATGGTGAATCAAAACGAACAAGCGTGGCGACCACCGTTCCAGGTCGTAGGTTTGGTTGGAGTGTTTTGGGCGATAGCTTGGTGTTTTGCGATCCCTCAAGGATCACTCAGCAGGGAGAAGGCAACCGATCAAAAAGGAAGCTATCAAACTTTTTGGTTGATTGACTTGCTTGCAGACAGACGATTCTGGGCACTGGCGATCATGGTCATTTCGATCAATACATCCTGGCAGCTCATTCGTGCTTGGTTGCCCCTGTTCTTGCAGGAGGGGAGAGGCTACAGCGAGGCATCGGCATTGTACTTTAACTCGGCGTATTATTTGGCGACGGATGTGGGTTGCATCGGCGCAGGGTATGTGGCCATGTGGTTATCTCGCCAAGGAATGCGTGTTCATCGTTCGCGTTTAGTTACTTACGCAGGCTGCTCGTTGTTAGCATGTTGCACTTGTTTGGCGGCCATCTTGCCGCAAGGTTGGGCCTTGTTGGCCGTATTGCTCATAGTGGGGGCTGGCACCTTGGGGTTATTTCCATGTTATTATTCCTTCACGCAAGAGCTATCTGCTGCCAATCTTGGAAAGGCGACAGGAATCCTTTCCTTTCTTGGATGGAACGTTTCATCGCCGTTGCATCGAGTTCTTGGTGAATACGTAGACGCGACCCGCTCGTTCGATCTCGGGGTTGCCTTGGTAGGCTTGGCTCCGCTACTCGGGCTCGCCGCGATGCTTATTTTGTGGCCGAAAGAGGATGCAACGTCGTGAAAAGCTCACCGTGCACCCCCACTATCCATGACCAAAATGGCGAGAAGCTATTTTCGGTCAGGAGGAGGCATGGTAGGAGAGAACTCCCGTAATGACAAAAACGAAGAATTCTTTTGATTGGAAGCCGTTTTGGTTCGTTTTTCGCATTAAATCGCTAGCCGCCAAAACGCCCAAAACCACTAGGCTTGATTGGGTTTGGAAGTTACATTCCTTCGACCTAGTTTTTCGTATTCCAGCGGCAATCGCCCGCACACTTCAAATCCCAGATCATGGCTCGCGAACTTTCGACAATTAGAAACATAGGCATTATTGCTCACATTGACGCTGGCAAGACCACAGTTACTGAGCAAATGCTTTACATGAGCGGGACCAAGCATCGAGCTGGAGCGGTCGATTCCGGAACCACCGAAACCGATGACGATCCCGAAGAGCAGCAGCGAGGAATCACCATTTTTGCTGCTTGCGTGACGTTTCACTGGAAGGATTGCACGGTCAACCTGCTGGATACCCCAGGCCACGTAGATTTCACAGCCGAAGTGGAACGATGTTTGCGAGTGCTGGACGGTGCTGTGGTGGTTTTCAGTGCTCGAGAAGGGGTCGAGGCACAAAGCGAGACCGTTTGGCGACAAGCCAACAAGTACGCTGTCCCGCGAATTGTTTTTATCAATAAATTGGATCGCGAAGGTGCCGATTTTTATCGTGTGCTCGAGGAGATTGGACCACGCTTAAACGCCGATCCCGTTGCTATCCAGATCCCAGTGGGGCAAGGGCCCAGTCACACCAACGACCCCTTTCAAGGCATCATCGATTTGATCGACTTGAAGCTGTTGCGGTTCAACAAAGAGGACCAGGGCAAGACGGTTCTAGTCGACGAGATTCCAAAGGAACTCTTGGGGGACGCGATGGACTGGCGAAACGTCTTGCTCGAAAAACTCTACGTCCACAGCAGCGAGATGATGGAGTTGGCTTTGGACGAAAAACCCATCCCGAATGACTTGATCCGAAAAGCATTGCGAGATGCATGTATCGCCTTGAAACTGCAGCCCGTTCTTTGTGGATCGGCCCTGCATGGAGCTGGCGTGCAGCCGCTGCTCGACGGGGTCGCCTCGTACCTTCCGTGTCCATTGGACCGACCTGCGGTAGTTGGAGTTGACCCAAAGAAGCGAGACAAGACACTGCAACGCAAAACCGATCCCAAAGATCCCTTCTGCGCACTTGTGTTTAAAGTCTTGCCAGCCAAAACAGGAGATATGTTTTGGATTCGCGTCTATTCGGGCAAACTCGACTCGAATTCGAGAGTCTACAACCCCAATCGCGACAAAAAAGAAAACGTCGCTCAGCTTTGGCAGATCCACGCAACGAAGCGCGAACGCCAGGGACAAATCGAGTCGCTGGAGTGCGGCGATATCGCCCTCATTATTGGGCCTCGCGACTCAATAACCGGCGATACCCTATGCGATACTCGCGACATGATTGAATTGCCATCCATCCAGTTTGCTCAGTCGGTGATATCGATGGCCATTGAACCAGAAAATGCGACGGAACGAAAAAAGCTGGCCGAAGTCTTGGAGATGCGCAAACGGCAGGACCCAACCTTTCATGCCATTGAGAATGCCGAATCGGGGCAGACAATCATTAGTGGAATGGGCGAATTGCATCTGGAGGTGATCAAGAACAGTCTGGTTCGCGACTACCATCTGAATGTTAAGTTTTACAGGCCGCGGGTTAGTTATCGAGAAACAGTTCGGAGCATTGCAGAAGTCATGGGCGAATGCAATCGGCAAGTGGGTTCGCAGCAACTGTTTGCGAGGCTACGCGTCCGATTTGAACCGCTCGACGATGTCTCCGCCAAAGTCATCATTCTCGACCGAACGCCCGTCGAAAAAATGCTGCCAGAGAGCCTTCGTCAAGCTGCATTGGACGAGTTAAGAAATCGTTCCGAAGGAGGTGGGCTCATAGGTTCATTCCCTTTGACGGGCATGCGTATCAGTATTCTCGGCGGCGAAGTGGCGGAAGTGGGTTCCGATGAGGTTGCGTTCAAGATCGCTGCCAACGATGCTTTCGACGAGGGGCTTCGAGCAGGTGGTCCTACGTTGCTAGAGCCCGTGATGAAGATGGAGATTACGACTCCGCCCGACTACCTGGGCGAAATCGTGGGGGATCTGCAACAACGCCGCGGGCTGATCGAGCGTACCGAAGCTCGCGGAGCGACATCCAGCATCACCGCCTTGGCGCCGCTCAAGGAATTGTTTGGCTACTCGAGTGCCATCCGGTCGCTTAGTCAAGGACGCGCGGGTTGTTCGATGGAGCCGAACGGATATCAAGCTGCCCCAAAGGAAGATGCGGAAGCGTTTGCACTCTAATGTTTATTTCACTGGATGGTATCGACGGTGCGGGCAAATCAACTCAAATCGACTTGCTTCGACTGCATCTTGAATCAAAGGGAGTATCGGTCGTATGCTTCCGAGATCCGGGTTCAACGAAACTTGGCGAAGCCGTACGTGAAATACTGTTGCATCGCGAGGACATTCCATTAGCCAATACGTCGGAAATGCTCCTCTACATGGCGGCCCGAGCACAGCTCGTCGCCGAACAACTGCGGCCAGCTCTGCAAGCTGGTTCGACCGTGATTTGCGATCGGTTCCTACTCGCCAATGTTGTCTATCAAGGGGTAGCGGGCGGGTTATGCGTCGACGACCTTTGGGCCGTCGGCAAGTGTGCAACGGGTGGACTCTTTCCGGACGCCACGATTGTTCTCGACCTCGATCCCGCGGTCGCATTCCAGCGAATTCAACGCGGTCCGGACCGACTTGAAAAACGAGGCCTTGCGTACTTTCGACTTGTTCGGCAAGGTTTTTTGGATCAAGTTGCTCGGGCCGGCGGGCTGGCAACCGTCGTCGATGCAACGCAAGATATACCCCAAATCCATCGCCAGATCGCTGATTTTGTCGATCAATTGCGAACGGGCCAGGACTGAAAACGTTGGGCTAAGGCGAGCGGCGGACCAAAAACTACCTGCCAAGGGTTTCAATGGGAGAACGAGGCTCCTGCCGAGCTTGGCGTTGGTTCGGCAGGAGCCTCTCCCTCCCGGTAAAATCATTGGTGCCGCTCGCCTAACTTCGTCCACTCCGATTTCCCTCGCTTGTGGCTGGGCGTAAATCGTCTCCCGAACTTCGATTCCAAGAATCTAGTCCAATCACCGAATCTCAAGAAAACAACTTTGATATGGAACGCAAAGATACTTAGTGCAAGGAAATCAATGATGAACGCATTTAATACTAACCACGATCTCATTTTTGCATTGATTTTTGCAGTGATTGTTCTGTTAGCGGCGACTCCTAAAGGATATAAATTCTGGCAACATATCCAAAAGTCGAATACGGACACGAAGCTTAAGTTGGAGATGCTCAAAATGGGATGGTCCGCCAATCAAATTGTTCGAACCCTTATGTCTCGATGCGATCCAGACTCTAGTTCCCACCAGGCATAAAGACCGATGAACACGAATGACATCTCGGCTTTTTTTGTTTATGGGACCCTTAAGAAATCGTATTTGCGAGGCGGACTTTGGCCCCGCAAACCCCTTCGAATCGTTGCTGGGGCGATTCAATCGGACTTGTATGACTTGGGGCCCTATCCTGCGGCCGCACCTGGCAATCATTGGCTGCTCGGTGAAATTTGGGAATTCGAAGCGGCTGACATGGACCCAACCATTGCGGAACTGGATCTGATTGAGGGCTACAACCCGCTACGAGAAAACAACGAATATACGCGGCAAATTGTGACCGCGGAAATTGGGGGACACGAGTCCCAACGGCAGAGGTTGCGCGCATACGCCTATTTCGCGGCCCAGCCGAAACGGCTGGAGGTTGCACGCAAAATAAAGCCCTTCCTGCAATTTTTAGGTCGACCTGTTGCCGCTTGGCCCGATGCTAGCTCACGTGTCCCATCCAGTTTTTCCGAAGAATAGTCGTTCCATCCGAACTTTCTTTCGTAATGGCCTAGACGCTACAATAGGTAAGATTCCTATTTGCATTCCCGTTCGAAAAAAGCTCGGCGGAATGCTCGCAATCGATATTCCATGAATGACCAGGTTTCGAAATGACTCAATCCAAGACAAATCCGATGCTTTCCATTCGCCACAGACTCATCCAAAAACGCCGTCGTTGGTTTACCCAAATCTTGATTGCGGGGACGGTGTTTTTGGCAGGACCAATGAGTCCGGGCGACGTTGCCGCACAGGTGCCTGACAGCAAAAAACCGACGGAAGTCATTGTTCCGAAAGCATTTGATGGCGACGAAGATTTCGAAGAAGCTTGTCGACTACGACTCAATGTCGATTCGATCGAAAAACTCAAGGAGATTATTGCTCTCGGCAAATCAGCCATCGAAAAAGGACTTGACAAGGCGGATACGGAATCCGCGAAGAAGTTAGTTGCCAACTCGTACCTACAGAAAACCCAAGAAGGTCTCCGGACACTGGGGGCAGGCAGTTCTCGTTCCAAAATCAACAAGCTTCTAAACGACTTTCTTGTAGACCTTGGTGAGGCGATCGAGTTCGATCCATTGCTGGCTGACGCTTACTTGATGAAGGCGGAATTGCATGCCAGACGCAAAGAGCCGGATGCTGCAAGAGATGTCGTAAACGACGGCATTGGAGTATTAGTGCCCCATGTGGATTCCAAGCTTGCCGAGCCCGAGACGAAGATCAAGCTGAGCCGGTTAATGATGATGCGCGCGGGTTTGCAATCCGAAACGGATGAAGCGATATCGGATTTGAAGCGGTCAATCCAATACGACCCAAACAATCAGGCAGGTATCGTCATTCTTCGGCAGAGCCTTGTCCAAAATGATCGAACGGCTGAGGCATTGGAATTCTTTCAAAAAATACTCGCAACGAACGGTGAAAATGAAACAATTATCCAATGCACGGCGGAACTATTGGCTTCCGACAAAGATCGGATCACGGAATCATTGGAGTTGCTTAACTCAAAGATAAAGGTTCTGCCCAATTCAACCATCCTGCTGAAGACACGTGCTCGAGTGCACACCGTCAATCAAGACTCCGATCTTGCCAAGGCGGACCTCGACCGATCCTTGGAACTGTCCAAAGACGATGTCGAGGGACTTTTGTTTCGAGCGGAAGTCGCCATCCGAGCGAATGATCTAGAATCCGCTCGCAAGGATGTCGATAAGGCGATCGAATTAGCCCCGGATATGATCAAATCTATCTTGCTGCGATCAACGATCGCAGCCGAACAAAAACGGTTTGGGGATGCTATCGAAGACTTACTGTTGATCGTCAAAAACCAGCCGAAGCCGAACGTTTCTCTGCTCATGCAGCTTGGGCTGCTCTATTCGATGGACGACCGTCCTTTATTAGCCATCAAGGTGTTTGGCCAAGTTACCAAACTGGATTCGGAGTATTGGCAAGCCTATCGCATGCGGGGCGACTCTCTGCTAGCAATGAAGGACTACACCAAAGCGATCGCTGATTTCGAAAAGGCACTGGAACTCGTCCCGAATGACGATTTGGAGAGGTCTGGAATTCTGAACAACTTGTCTTGGACCCTTTCGACCAGCCTTACGGACGCGGTTCGAAACGGCAAGCGGGCGTTGGAGCTTGGACTGGAGGCGTGTGAACTCACTGAGTACAAGAAACCGCACATTTTGAGTACTTTAGCTGCTGCGTACGCTGAGGTCGGCGACTTTGACAAAGCGATTGAGTGGTCGGAAAAAGCGGTTCAAATAGGCCGAGAGACCAAAGAGCCACAACTGGAGCAATTGGAAGCAGAACTGGAAAGTTATCGCAAGAAAGAGGCTTGGCGAGAAAAGACCGAAACCAAACAAAACAAAGCCCCGCTGGCTCCAAGCACTTCCGGCGTCGATACCTAAAAATGCCCTCGGACTTTTTTTGTTCCGAACAACAATATCACTTGCCCATCCGTTCGGGGCTTGCCCCCGACGGATGCGTTTTGGAGTACTACAATTGGGCGTCCCAACTTCCGTACTCTTGGGCATTGCCCGCCGGAGACGGGGAAAGCCGAAGGGTACGGGTCGATGCGCAATTGCCAGCCGTTAGTACGCCTAAACAAGGTAAGTGGGGGACAAGCCCCCGACCAACCTGAATGCTGCAAGTCAGTGAGTTCCAAGACAGAGCCCTGGAACCAGTCGGTGGTTGCGTCTCTTTTCATTGTTGTTATTGTTGCCGGACTACTCTTCGCGGCCCAAGTGGCAAACGCGCAGACCTCGCGACGCGAGGGTGGCGCAGTACAAGGTCAAGCAGTCTCTCGCGATGTTCGGGAGATTTACGATCGAGGACTGAGTTGGCTAACCAACAATCAAGACGAGAACGGAACTTGGAAGTCGACCGGTGGCGAAGGCGGCGGTGCTGGTGGCACCGGTCTTGCGCTGATGGCTTATCTAGCATCGGGTGAGGATCCCAACTTCGGGCAGTACACCGTTCCCGTTCGCAAAGCAATTCAAGCTCTCATTCGAGACCAGAGTGCGGCAACAGGTTATTTTGGTGGCAGCATGTACCACCATGGTTTTGCCACGCTTGCTCTTGCCGAAGCCTATGGCGCAGTCGACGAGCGCAATTTCTGGCCGGAGGGGGGCGACCAGAAACGAGTTCGGACGATTGGCCAATCGCTGGAACTAGCCGTTCGAACGTCCGTCACGAGTCAAAACAAGAATCGCGATGGGGCATGGAGATATTCTCCGGATGGGTCGGATGCAGACACGTCGGTTGCCGGAGCGGTACTAATGTCATTGCTTGCTGCCCGCAACGCAGGCATTGAAGTTCCAGACAAGAACATCGATCTTGCGATCAAGTACTTTACGAGCATGACCTCGGACAATGGTCAAGTTGCATACGCCGGCGGAATGGGCGGGATGGGAGATTCCCCCGCTCGAACTGCCATCGCCTGCTTGGTGTATTCGATAGCTGGCAGAAAAGATTTAAAGCAGTTCAAGGCGACCTCGAACCTACTAAAGGCGAGCGACTCCAACCTCGTTGGCGATCACTACGGCGAGTACACCGCATATTACAAGGCGCAGGCACTCTTCCAGGCGGACATCGGCTCCTGGGAGAAATGGAACAAGAACTTGATCATTGAACTCAAGCAAAAGCAGAAGTCAGATGGTCATTTCGAAGGCAATTTCGGGCCGGCAGTGGCCACCTCGATGTCTTTGTTGGCACTTGCTTTGAATTTCCGATTCTTACCCATTTATGAACGATAGATCCAAGAATTCGTTTTGATATGCAACCATTAAAATATCTTTTGGCGTTTTTGCCTGCAATCTTGTTGGCGAACATCTGCGATGCTATCGATCCAATCAAAATCCGTGACGTCGAATCAGATACGTCGTTTGGCAAACTCCAACTTATTGGAGGAGACGTTTATCGAGGCGAGTTTGGAAAAACGACCGACCAAACTGGTTCCCTGGTTTGGCGATGCCCATCTTTTGTATCGGACTTAATTGTCCCGTGGAATGCCGTTGACAGCATCGTTCAGCCGCTTAAAAAACGCAGCAATGGCAAAGGCGAAACCGCAACCGAGACGCCCTTCATTGTGGAAATGCAAAATGGCGAGGCTCTCACGGGAAGAATCATTGATATTGGCGAAGAATTTGTCGATGTGGCAAGCGAATTAGCAGGCAAGAAACGGTTTCCTATCGGGACCGTTCGCAGCATCCTGAGGACCTCGGCAGCGACGGAATCCGAGAGCGGCGAACTCATGATATCGGATTGGAAACAAATCGAGCCCAAGATCAAAATTGGAGGTCGTAGCAATTGGTTTGATGGTCTTGGATCCTACGATACGGAAACGGCAGGAACCGTCATTTCACAGTCGGTACTTTTTCCTGACTTGGCCGCGATCGACGTGAATGTTTCTTGGCAGTCGACGACTCCGAATTGGGTCGTTCAGATTGGTGAGCCACGCAAACTCGAGTTGCATGTGAGGAGACTTGAAAATCGAAACACTCTCTCTATCACAGTACTGGTCGAGGACGATACCACGGCAGACATTGCGACAGCACAATTACCTTTGGATGGCTCCAATGCGATTGCCTTGAGAGTGCTCTGCGATTCGGTTCGAGGACGCTTGGTGGTGATGCAAAACGGCATTGCGATTGCTCAGCTTCGATTGAACAAAAGCTTACGTTTGACTGGGCGTCAAACGGTTCTATTCACCAATAATGTAGCGGGACGTCTGTCACTCCGCTCACTCAAGATTTACCGTTCAATCTTTTCGTCGCCGGTGCTGCTTACCAAAGGCAAAGAACCGATGGACAACGGCAATATCAAATCGCCAGAAACTCTTCTGCAAAACGGACAGACCTTTGTCGGTCAGCCGATTGGGTTTGATTCCACAACGAGAACGTTTGGTTTCTCAACCACGGCGGAAATTCTCGGGCGTGTTTCGATGGAGCAAGTGGATCGCATCGAGTTTCCATCCACAGCCGACGACCCTTCGAAAGCACCGGAAAGAAAGCTCTTTTACGTACAATTGTGGTCCGGTGCTCGCTATGTTGGCCAAACGGTTTCGATTCAATCCAACCAGCTACTGCTAACTTTAGAACAATCCCAGGCCAATGTTCAAATCCCTTTAGAGGATGTCATGTCGGTCGGACAAAATGGATTGGCAAAAACGGATTCTGCGTCGAGCGATACCTCCATGCGATTCGTTTCCCCTTGGGTGGTTTCCTACGGCAAGATTGTTGCTATGGATTCTGCTGACTCGACGGCTTCGAAGCTGGATTTTCGGACATTGAATTGGAAGCCTATCAATGCACTCCTTCCCGTCGCGATTGCGGCTGGCGTGACCGGTACGATCGAGCCTACCGCCACGAATGCGAAATCCGAAAAGCCCGCCAAACCAAAGGTTAGCGCTGATTTTGGCAGGCCATTAGAAAAAGACGAACCTTCCCTTTTCCTCAAGAGCGGCGATTGCTTTGCAGCGGAAATTAAGAGCGTCATCGACGGGCAGATGGTCTTCGAATCCACTCTGTTCAGCACGAACAAGATCGATGTAGAAATGGTTCGCGGAGTGCGAAAACTTGCCTACACTGGAACCGAAACGATGGAAAAAGGGAGTCGAAAACGGCTCTTGACCCTGCCTCGTTCGCAGCGAAGCAATCCACCTACGCACCTGGTCGTGTCCCGCGAAGGGGATGCGATCCGAGGCCAATTGCAAAGTATGGATGTAGACGAACTTACATTGCAGGTTCGGGGTGAGGATCGCAAAATCCAGATGAAAAACATTGCGGAGATCATTTGGCTTCAGGATGCCCCCGAGATTGTTCCGCTCGGGAAAAATGCGCCGGCGGTGGCTGAAAGGAATGACTCAAAAGCAGTTCTTAGCGACTCACCAAAAGGGGACTTGAATTGTCAAGCACTTGATAACTCTGGGACGCGAATCAGCATCGTTCCAGAGCGGGTCGAAGGAAATATTTTGTACGGCCAACATCCCCAACTGGGTGCATGCCATGTGGACCTCGCGAAGATCTCTAAATTGGTTTTGGGAGACGCGATTGCAGACGATGCGAAACGCAACCGATTTGGCAAGTGGACACTCGAAAATGCCATCGATCCCAAGTTTGTGAATGATTTGGATGCGCCCGATGCGGAGGGTGGCAACGCAGCAGATTCTCCGCATGCGCGAATGATCGGCAAGGCCGCGCCTGATTTCGAACTAAAGAAACTGGACGGCACACTGGTAAAACTGTCGGATTTAAAAGGTCGAATCGTTGTCCTGGATTTCTGGGCTACTTGGTGCGGTCCCTGTGTCGTGTCACTTCCCAAGATAACGGAATTGGGGCAAGAGTATAAAGGGGCCGAGGTGGATGTCATCACGGTCAACATTGAACAAACGTCAGCCGAAGTCCGAGCGCTTTTGGACCGTCTCAAGATAAGCCCTGTTGTTGTCTTAGATTCCGATGGTGCCGTGGCTCGAGCGTATCAAGCCCAAGCCATCCCACAAACCGTGATCATCGATCGCGATGGAAACCTAAAACAAGTGATCGTCGGCGGAGGTGGAACCACCGAAGCCAAGATCCGCGATTCCCTCGACGGTATGCTGAATCTTAAGCTTTAGGATCGGTTGTTTAACCGTCAGCCGCAGGCGTACGCGGGCACGGCGAGATTACTGCACGAGTACGCCTACGGCTAACTGTTAAACAAGGTACGCCTACGGCTGACTGATAAACGAAATTCTTGCGAAATTTCTTGCCACAATAGGATTATTCGTCGCCGGAGCTGCTCGTCGACGAACCGGTATCGAGCTTGGTCCATTTTTTGCTCGATAACTTTTTGAGGCCTGCTTCGGTTACGTCTCCATTCTCTTTGAAGGTCAAGGTTAGAAGCTTTGGCATCGCCAACAACTTTTCGATGGCTTTGTCGGTAACCGCAGTGGAGCGGATGGTGAGTTCCTTCAAATTTGGCAATGTGGCGATCACATCGAGAGTTGCATCCGTCATCTGCGGAATACTCCAAATATCGAGCAATTCCAAGGCACTGAGAGAACCTAAATTCTTCAATCCGTTATCGCTAATGCCGCTGATCTCGTGCAGATAAAATCGTCGAAGCTTCGGCAACTCCTTCAATACTTCTAAGGCCTGATCATCGACCGTAGGCAAATCTCGCAAGGTCAATCGTTGTAGATTGAGTCCCTTCAAAGCCAACACGCCCTCACTCCCGAATCCTTGACAACGGAAAATCTCTAGCTGAGTCAGCTTTTGGAGTTTCGCCAAATGCTCGCCTGACTGGTTCGTAATCGCAAAGTCCTGGATGAGAAGGTTCTCAAGGGTGCTATTGCGGGACAACAATTGCATACCGTAATCCGAAACGGCTGTGCTGCGATGCTTGAGGGCCTTTAGCTTTGGCAAATCCGCGATGACTTCAAGCGTCATGTCGCCCGCTTCCATGTTGCCGCGAAGATCGAGCACCCGTAAATCCTGCAATTTGGAAAGCCGTCGTGTGCTCAGTTCGTTGAATCGATTCTGAACTAGCGATAGCTGTTGCAAGTTTTTCAGTTCCGAGATTGCCTTGAGGACTTGGCTAGACATGTTCGCGTTGGATGAAAGATCCAATGCAATCAGTTTGGGAAACGACTTGACGATAGTGTCGACTGCGGCATCATCGATCACGGTGTTAGTGATTGCGAGCGAGGTCAAGTCCTTGAGCCCACTTAGGCGCGACACCATTTCGGAGTTGAGGGTGCGGCAATTGAAGATTTGAAGTTTCTGGAGATCGGTCAATCGACCGAACAATGCGAGGTCCTCTGCCGTCAAAAGCGAGCCGTCTTGGATGACGATTTCGGTCAGTTTGGCTCCATCCATGGTAACCTTCGCGGTTGTTCCAAGAGATTCCAATCGCTTTTTGGCAGCGCTGGTATCCGCGGGTTTGGCCGTGTCTTGGGACTCGGGAGTTTTTGCCGTTTGGTACGCATGTGCGAATCCAGAAAAACATGCCGTCGAAATCAAGCAATTCCCAACAATACAAAGCCACACTCGGCGAAAGCTCATCACGTTACCTCTCTATTCTGAATAAGAAAAAGCAGGGGAGTAGCGAACTACACCCCTGTCAGTTAATTGCATGATTAAGTGTTGGATCCAAGCGAACCAACACTTTAGGCGAGGGGCAGTTTGAAATCTACCTATGAACTGGGTGGCACGCTCTGAGGCTGTGATTTTATAGTACCAATCACGCTCCGCGTGATTTTCGCAGTTCAAAAACCTTTGGTTTCTAAGGCAACATCACGTGGAGCGTGATGGGTACTTTCTTCAGATTCGAAAAAATCACAGCCTCTCTGAGGTACGAAGGGCGTGGTGAATCGCTAGCGTCATCTCCCACACTTCCCACGCCCATCGCTAATCGCTTTGGGCGTGCCACACGGTGGCCTGGCCTGGTAGTCTTCTGTCTGCCGCTCGCCTTAATCCATTCGATATCCGTCTCGATACTTGGGTTTGATCAAGTCAGCGACGCGTGGCGTCTTGAGGGAAGCGAGATTGGTCACGACCAAGTTCTTGGCATCCCATTCAACCTTCTCGCCCCATTCACCCATTTTGCCATTTTCACCACCCTCAGCGGCTGCCCAAACGGCGAGATTTCCAAGCAAAATGGTTTCGGTAAGTGGACCGGCGCGATCGATGAAGTTCGACTTGCAGATCTTGGGATCATTGGCCATCTTGGCTCGGAACAACTCGTACATGTTGTTCGTGTCGTTGTCTCCCTTGTTTTCCGCTTTTTCAAAGTCGACTTTGGCTTTCTCGACTCCCTTCAGTTCGTACTTGCCGCAGTAGTCATCCGAGCTGTAGAAAGCTCCTTTTTCCCCGACGATAAGTACACCGCTATCTGCCACATTTTTAATGCCCCACTTCTCGAAAACTTCGGCAGGTGGCTTATTGCCTTTGCGATCGTACCACCAGAACGGAATGGCGGGCCGTTCTTGGGTTTCGGGGAATTCAAACTTGATAACCGAACTTGCAGGGAAGCTATCGAAATCGTGTCCGCTGGTTTTTGCAACGACCGAGATCGGGTCTCGCAATCCACAGGATGCGAATGGTACTGTCAATTGATGGCAGGCCATATCTCCGAGTGCGCCGGTTCCGAAATTCCACCATCCGCGGAATTGGAAACTATGGTATAGGCCAGGCCAGTATTCGCGATCTTCCGCTACACCGATCCAGCTCTTCCAATCCAAGCGTTCTAGGTTTCGAATGATCTCTTTATGTTTACCGCCAATAAGCTTGGCGCCTTCGGCAGCGTCCTCCTTCATGGCTGCGGCTGCGAATTTTTCCATGTCCATTCGTCGTCCTGGCCCTTGAGCCCAAACAGGACGATTCGACCATGCGTAAACTTCTTTGAGCGTGCCAAGCACGCCCGACTTCAATTGAGCGATGGCTTCTCGCGAGGAATCCAGGGCGGTTCCTTGGTTGCCCATCTGGGTACAGACGCCGGTTTCCTTGGCGACCTTTGCCAGCAGTCTCGCTTCGTAGATGGTACGAGTCAACGGTTTTTGCGTGTAGCAGCTTGCACCCAGTCGCATGGCCTCGAGGGTGATCGGACCGTGCATATGGTCCGGAGTGCTGACTGTGACGATATCGAGGTTCTTGCCATACTTAGCGAAGAGCTCACGGAAGTCGGTGAATTTCTCGGCGCTTGCGAATTCGGGCGACTTGGCCTTGCCATCCAAAGTATTTCGATCGACGTCGCAGATCGCGACTATATTGCCGAATTTGGCTGCGTTGCTGGAGTCGCTGCCTCCTTTGCCACCGACACCGATGCAGGCGACATTAAGCTTCTCGTTAGGAGATCGACTGATAGCCGAACTCGCGCCGGCGGCGACGAAGTATCCGGCGCTGACGACTGAAGTATTCCGGATGAACTGACGGCGGGTTGTTCTCGACATTGGCAATTCCCATCATTGGAGGCAAAAAAAGGTAAGCAGGTGTGCGGCATCGACAGCGAACTGCGTCAAACAGCACGGCGAGCCATCGCAATACACGATGAATATGGCGAATCAATACTAGTCAATTATCATGATTCGCTGGGTAGGCAACGGTTGATGGTTCTACAAAAAACCACCACTACAGCACGATTGGGACTCACTGTGCCCCTTACGCCCTGCGGCCTCAGTATACTGGCAGCGGATCTGTCAGGCAACAAGTCGTTTGCTGTAGCGGGGCTGAGCAGCCAGCCGAGCCGCCTTTTGGCCGTCAAGGCTCGAAAACAGCGGTAGCTGATTTCGTGAGAATTCAGGAAAGGAGTGAATTCGCACATGATATCGGTATTGCCGTTTTTTCTGGTTTCACAAAGGAGACCTAGAACGCACTCCTCTCTTGCTTTAAAGTCCAGAAAAAAACAAATCACAGTCCTGATGCATGCGGCATTTAGCCGAAACGAACCTTTGCGAGAGATCGCATGAAAAAGCATTTTTGATCGTGACTCAATTAGGTGTACGAATCTTGATTCGTCCGAATACCATGTGGCGAGCATTCTTTTGTGCAATTGGAATCGTGTTGATTATCCTGGGCATTGAATGCCTATTGATCGACAGTGCAGTCTTGGTGGCGGGGGTCTTGGATGATCCGAATATCCAGATCCAACAGCAAACGGGTGGATTATTTTCCGCACCCGTTCAAACCACCATAGACCGAGTTTTCCGACCGTCGGAGTGGTTTCCCTGGTCGCTGCTTGCCAGTGGAGCCATTACCTTGCTTTATTCGATATCATTGCGAAAGCCAGTGTAGAACGGCACTCCGTGCCGTCTTTCTCGGCACGGAGTGCCGAGCGACACTTACATTGTCGTGTAAGGGGCTTCTTCGCCGCGGAGCTGTGAGAGTGCATTTCCGGCGGCTCGCTGTTCGGCTTCCTTTTTGTTGCGTCCCCACGCTGGAGCAAAACGACGTCCGGTGATTTCCGCGGCTATTTGGAAGTGCTTGCTGTGATCCGGTCCGCATTCGTCGACCAACCGATAGACGGGCGTTCCCTTTAGGTCGCGTTGTGCAAGTTGCTGAAGCAACGACTTGTAGTTTCCACCGCCGTGCCCATCCGCTGCCAAGCGAATCTCAGGTTCCATATGCTCCAAAATGAACTTGCCAACCATCTCGACGCCGCTGTCAAGAAAGATCGCCGCAACGATAGATTCAAACACGTCGCTCAGCAAGGAGCGAGGCATCCCCGTTCTCAACATTCCTCGCCCAACAATCAAGCAACTATCCAGGCCGAGGTGTCGGGAGATCTTGGCACAAACGCGACGAGAGACCACTACCGACTTGATTTTCGTCAGCTCCCCTTCGAGGTATTCCGGATACGATCGAAAAAGCCTTTCGCATACGATCATGCCCAGGATAGAATCCCCGAGGAATTCCATTCGTTCGTTCGATTCGGTACGTGTCGAAGCGACACTGGAATGCGTTAAAGCGGACAACAAGATCGTTGGGTCTCGAAATCGATATCCAATAATGGTTTGGCAACGCTCTACCTTTTCGTCCACGCTGAGAGAGTCATCTGGTGGAGTTAGGTCATTCATGGCCGTTAGATAAGGTCCAAATCGCATCGGTTCGGAGGTTTGATAATTCAGTTATCGCAGGTTATTGCACTGATGACTAGCCCGTGCAATAAAATCTGAGAAAAGAGAAAATTGGATAAGAGTTGAGCGGCTTTACAGCCGAATTTAAAGCCGAATGGAGTGAAACGATTTGCCAGGATGGCTACGAAATCGTACCGCCTTTGATTTAGTGGATGATGCAGCCAATCCTCATCGGAATCGCCACACTCACGATCTTCCTGACTGTAGTCATGCTCAGGGCCGGCTACGGCGTTTTTGCCGATATTTTGCAAAACCGCTCGACAAACAAGCGACAACTGGTGGCACAACAGTCGGCCAACCGTGAACTCTCCAACAGGCTTAACCAGACCTACCTAGGCCTTGCCTCGAGTCGTCGGCAAGCACGATGGCGGGAAGTCATGGTGGTCAAGATTGTCAAGGAATCGGAAGATGTAAAATCGTTTTACTTGGTGGCCCAAGACTACGAACCTCTTCCGCCCGCCCTGCCTGGTCAGCATATTCTGATTCAGCAAACACCGCCAACCGATTCGCAAAGGGCTTGTCGCTGCTATTCCCTCTCGGATGATTGTGCGGCTGGCCATTGGCGTATTTCGGTCAAGAAGAGTTCGGACCTGCCCCAGAGCACCAGCCGTTGGCTTCACGACGAAATCGCAGTCGGGGATATTTTAAAGGTTCGCGGACCGTCCGGTGCCTTCTATTTGCGATCCTCTGCAAAACGCAACTTGGTTTTTGTCAGCGCGGGCATCGGCATCAGTCCGTTGTTGCCAATGCTGATAGAAGCGATGCGAAGCCCCTGCGGTTCCATTCACTTTTATGCGCAGTTTCGCGATGTTGCCCACATGCCTTTTGCCGATTCGCTCTCCGATTTGGCTGCCAAATACCCGAAAATTGCCATGAATATCTGGATTAGTCGCTTTCCCAAAGGAGTTCGTCGTGCGACTCGAGGCTTATTCTTCGAAGGCAAATTTCAAGTAAACGAATTGCTAAGCCATGATGGGGCGATAGACGAAAGCGACTATTACCTGTGTGGACCAGAGGAATGGCAAGATCAAATACGAGCCGGGCTCTTGCGGGCGGGTGTGAGGGCGGAAGCCATTCGGTATGAACTATTCCAACAAAAGGAAAAACCCATACCCACACGAGACGAATTGACACAGCACAATATCCACTTCAAACAATCCAACGCAAACGCCAGATTTGAATCAAGCCATAAGAGTCTGCTTGCATGCGCTGGGCAAAATAGCGTTTCTATGGAGAGCGGATGCCGTACCGGTGCATGTGGCAGTTGTGCAGTGAGGCTATTACGAGGAAAAGTTCGTTACACGCGCGAGCCACAGTTTGCAATGCAGGAAAGCGAAATACTGCCCTGTGTGTGCGTGCCAGAGAGCGATATCGAAGTCGACGTGTAAGGCGATATCTCACAGCCTGCCGATCGCCTAAAATCGAACTGTGGATTTTTCGATTTCATTTGCGACTGCACTGAACTATTTTGGTTGTGGTCTAGAGACAAACGGCCTTGGGCAATCGAAGTGGAGCACTTGCAATGTCTGTTCGGATTAACCGAATTCAATCGTTTCGTCAGCGGAACAATTTGTGCAATCCGGTTGTTTTTCTGTTCGTTCTAAGCTTACTTTTTCCTGCGAGCGCTCACTGCGATCAACCCGAAACGGCCAAAGAAACGCTAAAAATTCTGTTTGCCGGCGACATCATGTTGGATGGTGGACCGGGGAATTTTGTGGCCAATGGCAAAGATCCGTTTGCCGCCTGCGCACCGCTTTTCGAAGGAGTGGACCTTTGCATAGGAAACCTGGAATGCGTGCTCGGTCGAGGAGGTGAACAAAAACTCAAACCTTATGTCTTCCGAGGGGCTACGGATTCGCCCCGCTTTATTAAAAAGTACTTTCACGCGGTAAGCTTGGCCAATAACCACACTATGGATTATGGTCCAGAAGGCATGACGGAGATGCTCGCAGTACTGGATCGTGAGAAACTCCCCTATTTCGGCGGAGGAGTCAATCTCAAGCAAGCCATGGCACCATTTGTTGTTGAGCTCAAGGGACACAAAATTGCGATTTTGGGTTTCAACGAGTTTCGTGCTCAGGAATACGCGGCAACCAAGGATGTTGCGGGAAATGCACCCCTTTCCGATTTGGAAGCGGCCAAAGCCATCAAAAATGCAAGAGGAAACCTTGGCTGCGATGTGGTCATTCCGTTTTTGCATTGGGGACAGGAATTGACGCCAGCACCTCGGCCAGATCAGGCGATATCGTCGAGAATTTGGATCGACGCCGGAGCGACGGCGGTGATTGGTGCTCATCCGCATGTGACGCAAACCATCGAGACATATCGTGGTTCACCAATCATTTACAGCCTTGGGAACTTCGCTTTTGACTATTTCCCGGTCGACCCACCCGAGTGGACTGGTTGGGTCGCGGTGCTGGAAATAGAGCCCACTGGAGCAGTCGGGCTAGAAATCAAAACGATCTTTTTGGATGCAGCAGGGTGTCCGAAACCCGCACCAACGGACTGAAATTTGGTTCTTCCGCTGGCCTTACAATCCATTCAATCCCTACCAATCTCGAAGACCGTTGTCTTCTCCTCAATTCGGCCGCCGAACCAATTTGGTAGTGCACCTTGTTTTCTTCGTGAATGACTGGAATCTGCGGTTTGCGTAGACTAATCTGGTAGCTTAGATCTTTCCCTCGTTTGTACTCTCTCTTCCAGGTGACGACCGGCATGGCAAACTA
>JAYTVM010000074.1:0-31139 GCA_043743995.1 Pirellula sp.
TCCACGGGAACCTACTAACTGGATAGCCGTATGCGGGAAAACCGCCCGTACGGTTTGGAGGGAGGGGAGCCGGTCTACCCGGCTTCCCTACCCCTATCACATGTGGACGAGCGAGAGCCTCGCTCAGCCAAAAAAACCAAGCCTGTTGCAGGCGCCTGCTCGATAATCCTTGTCGAGAATCAGGGCTCAGAGTGCTCAAAACATGACGAAACGTGGCAAGCGTTGCTAGCGACTCACCACGCCCACGCTTTGCTTTGGGAGTGCCACACGTTGCGGGCGTGACTTGCGTTGCTGGCGTGTGTTGCGGGCGTGCCAGACGATCTTCTAAGGGTGGTGGCTAAATTCGCACGAATTCGAATACGGCATTGCAAGAACGCTACAATTACTCTGCAATCGGCATGTATTACTCCAAACCACTGCGATTACTCGAAACCACTGCGATTACTCGAAACCACTGCGAAGAAAATGAAATATCGACTTTTGTTGTCCTTGACTGTCTTCGGCTTTTTGTTTTTTTCAGCTTGCGACGCTCCCAAAGTTGGACCTGGTCCTGGTAGCAAATCCGTTGTAAAGCAGTCGCTGAATAAGGAGCAATCGGAGAGCGCGGCACAGATCGTTGACGACGCCAAAACAGCGAAAACCAAACCGACAGGCTTGAAAAAAGTATCGCTGCTTTTGAATTGGTACCCAGAAGCGGAGCATGGCGGTTTTTATGCCGCGGATGTCCATGGGATATTTGAAAAATATGGGCTTGATGTCGAGATTCGCCCCGGCGGAAAAACAACCGTAGTCCCCCAAGAATTGATTTTGGGACGTGTCCAGTTTGGCGTCGCGAACGCGGACGATGTGCTCATCGCCCGGAATCAAGATGTCCCCTTGGTTGCGTTGATGGCCCCAATTCAAAACGGTCCCAGGTGCATCATGGTCCGAAAAGATTCGGGGATCAATGCGTTTGCGGACCTTAAGAATATGAAACTTCAAATCGACTCCTCACGACCCTACGTTCCATTCTTGAAAAGCAAAGGGTTTCTCACCGAAGGCGTAGACGTGGTGCCCTATTTCGGATCGGTCGCTCAGCTTGTCGCCGAGAAGGGCGTTGCCATGCAAGGGTACAGTTTCAGTGAACCCTTCATGGCCCGCCAGCAGGGCGTCGACGTAGTCGAGCTCATGATGTCGGAGATTGGATACAACCCCTACGCAAGCCTTCTGGTTACCACCGAAAGTCAAATTGGAAAGCAGGAAGACGTTTGCAAACGCATGGTCCAAGCCAGTATTGAGGGATGGAAGAAGTACTTAGAATCACCGAAAGAGACCAACGACGTTATTCTATCCAAGAACAAGCAAGGGCTCGAAAGGAACGCCCTCGACTTTGGAGTGGAAGCCCTCAAGCCACTTTGCATTCCGAACGGTGCTGAAACGGACGCCATCGGTTCGATGTCGGCGGAACGTTGGACCGCTTTGGCGGAGACGTTAGGCTCTCTCAAAATAATCGATTCTGCCAAAGTTTCAGCCGAAAAAGCGTTTACGCAGCGTTTCTTGAGGCCCTAGTCCACACTCGACACAGTCGCTTGTCACCTTTACATTGTTGCGATGATTGTCGAGCAATTTATGGGACCGCGGGTGCTAGCCGCGTTATCAACGCAAAGATTTAGCACCGCGGCTAGCGCCCGCGGCTCCATTTTCGGACGGCAAGAAACTTGAAAATCCTCTTGAATGAACAGCAGATCGGTTTAGGCATCGATCGGTTGGCAGCGCAGCTCAAAAATCACTACCTCGACAAGCCCATTACCGTGGTTGCGATCATGACCGGCAGTCTGGTCATGCTGGCCGATCTGATCCGGCGATTGGAAATGCCTGTTTGCATCAGTTTGATTCAAGCAAGTTCGTACCGCGGAGGCACGAAATCTGGCGACTTGGTCATTCAAGATCGCATGATGTTGGATATTACGGATCGAGATGTTTTGTTGATCGACGATATCTTTGACACGGGCAAAACTTTGGTACAAGTTACCCAGCGGTTGAACGCCATGAAACCAAAATCCATTCGGACGGCCGTATTTCTGAATAAACTTGGACAAAGCGTTGTCACTGCGATACCGGACTACGTGGTTTTTGAAATTCCAAATGAATTCGTAGTTGGGTATGGACTAGATTACCAAGATCTATATCGCAATTTACCCTTTGTAGGCGTGCTTGAAGATTCGGATTTGAAGAACCACTCGTCCGTATAAGTTGCTTTACTGAATATGCAAGGTCCTAAGGTTCTCGTCGTAGCCCGTCGTTTCTGGCCATTTACCGATGATAGTTGCCAGCGACTTATGCATCATTGTGATGCCTTGACGCGGGCGGGCGCGAAGGTGAGCGTCCTAACAGCTCGTTGGCATTCCAATTGGCCTCAATACTCATTGTGCCGTGAAGTGCCAATTCATCGCTTGTTGCCTTCTCCCAGTAGCAACTGGAACGAGAGCCATTTTCAAAAGAACATTGTCCATTGGGTAAGCAAGTCGGCAAAAGATTATGACTGCATCTATGTCGATCGCTCCGATAGTTTGCTTTCGGCTCTGCAGACCAAGAGTGTAAAATGGAATTTGCCCATCGTGACCCGCTTCTCACCTGAGGACGTTGGCTATGGGTTGTCGTCTGGTCAAAAGTTGACGCAGACGGCCATGGCGGATTGCTGCCGCCGTAGTGCCAAAGTTGTCTGCCCCACTCCCAATTCCCATCGGATCTTAATCTCGCAAGGAATTAGCGAATCGCAGATCTTGAGAATTGGGGATATTGCTTGGGATCCGGTCGTTCGTTCCGATGGATTTCGAACCATTGCTTCCAATGCGCTTTTTGAAACCTGCAGTGATTTCCTCATTCCAGCTCGGACGGATCTTCTATTGCATCTCGGCATCTCGGAACCTATTGCTCTTCGCAAAGCGATCCAAGCCGTTTGTGATTTGCTAGATCTTGGAGCATTGCTGCGAATGTGGGTGGTAGGGGCTGGAGTTGAACCCAATGCTATTTACGATCTCATCAAATCGAGAGGCTGGCATCGTGAGATTCTGTTGTTCGATGGTTTCGATGACTTGCAAGAATTGATTCGAGTGGCAGATGGTTGCATCGCCTCAAATCCAAAGGAAACGATACAATATACGTTGCCGATGATGGAGAGTGCGGGAGTACCGATGTTCATCGCCGACAATCCCGACTGTCGAGCTTGGTTACCCGACAGCCATCATTTCCAGCTTTATTCCTCGGAACAGTCATTGGCCCAAAAACTTCAGGACTTTATCGCCAACCGACCACGTTGGACATCGATGGCTAACGCGTTGCGTCAAAGCTCGCGTCGCACCAGTTCCAAAGAATGCGTTCAGCAATGGTTGTCCCTATTTCGCGACTCAATAATTGAACGGAAAGCATGAAACTGAGAGTTTGCTTGATCATCCCAACGCTTGACCAAGGCGGTGCAGAAAAGCAGATTTCGCTGTTGGCTCGCGGTTTGGATCGCAACGCTTTTGAAGCGATCGTGATTGTTCTAACCCGTTCTGGGCCCCGAGAACGCGAACTGCTCGAAAGCGGCATTGCAGTTCACCACATTAACAAACGAGCAAAGTTGGATCCGTTCGCTTGGTTGCGGCTGAGGAAACTGCTCAAGCAGTTGAAGCCGGATATCGTCCATACATGGCTCTTCGCAGCCAATGCCTACGGAAGAACTGCGGCTTGGTCAGCCCGAGTACCGGTGATCCTCGGTTCCGAGCGATCGGTAGACCCATGGAAAAACGGATTTCAATTCTGGATCGATCGTTGCCTCGCAAAACGCACCCACGGCTTGACCGCCAACAGTCAGGGTACGATTGACTTCTACCAGCAACACGGCCTGGACTCGAAATCCTTTCACCTGATTCCAAACGGCATTGAGCCGATCGAACCAAGTACGTTAACGCGCCCCCAAGCTTGCGAGCGAATGGGAGTTTCTGCGGATCGGAGAATCATTCTTTCCGTTGGCAGACTATGGGCACAAAAGGGGTACAAGGATTTGTTGTGGGCCGCAGAGCTACTTCGCGTGATGCGAGAGGACATATGCTACGTGATCATTGGCGACGGCCCAGACCGCGAAAGACTCGAGTTGTATCGCGACAACATTCGGGGTGCGTCGCAAATTTTCTTCCTCGGGGCTCGCACCGACGTACACGAACTACTGCCGCATTGTGATATCCTATGGAATGGTAGCCTTTACGAGGGGCAATCCAATGTGATTTTGGAAGCGATGCAATCAGGCGTCGCGGTTATTGCCACGGACATTCCAGGCAATCGCGAATTGATTGAGCATGACCGGACTGGTTTGTTATATCCACTCGGCAACGTTGACGATTTAACACGGTACTCAAACCAGTTACTCAAGGATGAGCCGCGTCGAACAAGGATAACGACCAACGCTCTACAGCACGTTCAACAAGAGCATTCGGTCGAGCAAATGATTTCTCGCCATGAAGACTTATTTCGAGCAAAGGTTGCCAACCCATGAATAATCAAACTTGTTACGAGCCTAGGATGGGTGTTCGCAAACTGACGTTGCAGTTGCCTGAGCATGTGACCGAGCTCCGCGTTTCTGGAGTTTCGACCGACCGGCCCATTGCGGATTTGGTGTCTAAGGCTCTCGACGAGCCGATTGAATTTCCGCCCTTGCCGCTCGCACTCATTGATGACGATCACATTTCCATTGCCATCGAAGACGGTGTGCCCGAGGCGAATACGATCGCTTGTGCGGTAACTCGTTATTTGGTCCAGCACGGAACGCGACAGGAAATGATCACCATCGTTCTCGGTTCCGACAATCAAGATTGGCGAGATCGACTCGTAGCCGAATTGCAGGCAAATGAGCTGGGCGGCATCAAAGTTGTCAAACATGAGCCGACCCACCAGGATTCTCATGGATACATTGCAGCCAGTGCGTCGGCGGACCCAATCTATATTCAGCGGGATCTAGTCGAGGCAGAAGTCGTTTTACCGATCTATTGCATCCGCACGCCAGAATCTCCGAGCGCAAGCGACAAGTACGGAATGTCACCTAGTTTTGCCGACGCCACCACGCAACATCGGTGGAACTTGGCTTGGTTGGAGGACAACGCGCACCACATGCATTTGCAGGAGAAACTGAGTCATGAAATCGGGTGGCTGATGGGAGTTCAATTTGCGATTGCGGTCGTGCCCGCCTGCGACGGATCGGTTGCAGCGATCCTGGGGGGCAGCCCAGATCCAGTCTTTCGGCAAGCATCCGAACTTATCCGCCCCGTGGGCGGGTTGCAACCCACCGAGCACTCGTTAGCCGTTGCGTTTGTAGAGGGAGATTGGACGCAACAATCTTGGATGAATGTCGCGAGGGCTGCAGCCCATGCTGATATGCAACTCGACGCCCATGGCAGCATCGTGGTTTGCTCCGATATCAAGCACTTGTCGTCTGGGATTCTGCAACTTGGTTCGGACGAATCGGAGGAGAAGCTCCAACGGCAATTGTTGAGCAGCGATTTGGAGGATGCATTCGCTGCCGCGGTCCTAAGCTCGATCAAAAGCAAACGCAGCATTTACTTGATGTCGCAACTGAAATCCAGTCAAGTGGAAAGCCTCGGCTTGGCTTATATCGATAGCCAAGCCGACGTCGAGCGGCTGTGTCGCGAAGCCACTTCGGTTTGCGTCATGCGTTCGTCGCAGTTTTAGCCACCGGTTGAGTTTAACGGTGGCGAACGAGCTGTGAAACGAAAAAACCCTTGGAGGTTTCTCCAAGGGTTTTTTTCGCATTTCGACTGATATACCGGCCAACTTGTTACGGTCGGAGATTGACACCGATCGCTTCTTCTTCTTCCTCTGGAATGATGATTCGCGGAGTCACGGTCATCATCAGCGTGTTGGTTTCCCGACCGATCGCGTTGTTCTTGAACAATCGATTCAAGTAAGGGATCTTGCTGAGGATTGGAGTACCCCGCTCGGTTCGCCCTTCTCGAAGGCGTTTGATACCGCCGAGAAGAATAGTTCCTCCATCGGGCACACTGACCGTGGTTGTCACGCTCGTGGTACCAAGGGTAGGTTGCTGAACCGTTGTGCCCTCGATGATATCCGAAGCACTACTGGTAGGATTCTGAGTACCGGCAGGATTGAGGATGCTCGTTCCCGTCGCGGTGCTGCGTCGCCCTTGGAAAGTAAACTGACGATCGGCGGACTCAATTCTTGTGAATTGAGGTACCAAAGTCATTCTTACGAATCGCTTGTCTTGTGAGACAATCGATTGCACATTCATTTGAGTTCCTTCGTTCAGAACCACAATGATGGGCCGCTGTGCGACTGCAAAGTCACCGACAACCGGCTCGAACGAGATAACAAACGGACGTTGTGCAGTATCATTGATACTCGCAGTCTGTCCATCGAACATCGTCACCTTGGGTGCATTGAGCACGTTGGTACGACTGTTCCCCTGCACTGCTTGCAAGAAGAAGAACAGTTCCAAGTCGCTAAGGATAGCCAGACCAACTTGAGTACCTGCGTCCCCTGCATCCGGAGCTCCGAAAGCTGGCGTAACACCGAAATTGTTCCGAATTTGGAAGTCCAAATCCGATGTGAATGTCGGTCCGGTAGAGCCCACACCGCTGGAAAGTCCAACTGCGACCTTTGGCGAACCTTGTTGCCTCGATGGGGGCGTAACTCGGTTCAGCTTGTCGCGGATGTTGAAGTCAAAGTCGAGTCCAATGCGTTCGAAGAAGGTATCCGAAAGCTGGATGAATCGAACTTCGATCGTGACCTGCAAGTTCTGCAGTGCTCGCAACGACTTCAACAAATTGGCGATCGCTTCATGCGTTTCCTGAGGTGCTGTCACTACGAGACTCAAGTTCTGCCGAAACTCTCGCATGGATGAGGTTCCGCCAGCATTCTCCCATTGGCCGGGAGAAATCGTACTCTCGATCAAGGAGATCAGCGACGAGTAGTCGGCGATGGATCCGCCACCCAGCCCCGAGGATGGATAAGGCATATTGCCTGGCATGGAACTCGCCATTGCTCCTGGCGACATACCAGTCAATCCACCCATCGCATTCATTTGTGCTAGAACGGATGAGTTTGGATTGATACTTGCAATGCGACTTGCCTCGACACCAACGGCATTGGGTTCGGCAACCGTTGCGGAAGCCATATGCGTCTGTGCTTGGTAAGCCGCTTGGAGAGCTCCGGCCATGCCCGTGTTGTAATCCGTAACAAAGTTAGGAATTGGAATGACCAAGTCCTTGACATTGTACGTGAATGGAATCATCTCTTTCTTGCTGAATCGGTTGCTTTCGATCGTAAGAACTTCGTTCTTGATCGTATAGGTAAGATTCAGGTTGGATAGCAACAGGTTCAACACACTCTTAAGCTGAATAGGGGAACCTTTCAGATCAAGTGTTACTGGCTGGTCTATGGTTATCCCTTCCTCTGCGATGGAGCGATCATCGATGACGATTGGAATACCAGTCATCTGCGAGATGGTGTTCATCGCGTCGGCGAGAGGTCTACGGTCGAAGCTAGCCGAAAAGGGTTGTCCGAGATTCTCCCGGATCTTTCGTTCGGCTGGCAGCATTCGCAGGTCATCCTTGCCCGCAAGGCGTTTTTTCGACAATCTCAGCCAATCTGTTTCGCTTGGCCACTGCAAGTTTTTCTCGCCATCGTACGGAGTCGATGCGGCCTCGATACTGTTGAAATGATCGACGAACCGCTCTTCCTTGAGGGCTTTGATGATCTCTTGTTCTTCCACCCGGCGTTGAATTTTCGCCTTCTGGTAAAGCACTGCAGCGATTTCGCTATTCGGCTTGATTTCTCGGACCTTCTTCGCAACTTCTTCGGCTTCCGCGAATCGTCCGGTCGAAATCAAATCGTTGTACTGCTCAACCAGGGTTTGAACTTGTTTATCGGTTTTGGAAAGTGTGGTTGCTTCCAATCGGATCTGGTCTTCGATTTGCGTGTTTCGCTGATCCAGTTCGATCATGGATTTATTCTGCTCCGCCCATTCCTGCATATGGCTGGCTACGCGATCAACCATGGCCAGTAGCGTCTTGCGTTGCGCGCCATCGATTTCGGCTTGGGAAACGCGTTGCCGCAAACCCTTGAGCTTATCGAGAGCTTCCATAGGCTTATTCGCCCCAGCCATCTTTTCGGCATCTGCGATCTCACCAGAGACTTCTGCAAACCATTTTTGACGTTTGACTTGATCCTCGCGTCTTTCTGGGCTGGCAGCGTCAATACTTTCTGGCGCACCACTGAATTGCAGTTGTGTCAGCTTGTCTTTCAACTGAGTAAACATTGCTGGATCCAATTCCGCTCGCTTTTGGAAAGCGGATTTGAAGTAGCCTAAGGCCGCTTCTTTTTTGCCAGCAGAGAGAGCCGTGATGCCCATCTGATAGAGTTCCGGACCCGAAGAATCGACATCGTACTGCGAGAGGACACCGCTGGCGGGTGCAACTCGCGACGAATCATACTGCGGTTGGTAAACACCTTGTTGGACACCTTGTTGGACACTATTCGCATTGCCGAAAGGTGAAGACTGCCCAGAAGCATTCTGAACATTCCCCACTGGCAGGGTGGCTGCAGCCGTTGTGACACTGTTAGGTGCACCGCCGCGCAATCGCTCTGCCCGATCGACTTGCAAGGCAACATCCCAAGGTTTGAGTTGGCCTTGGCCGAACTCGCTATCTGGAACTCGAAGTGAGTTGGCCTTTTGAATCAACTGCCTCGCACTGACTGTGTCACCCCGATCCAATGCCATCTTGGCTTCCGCTGCGAGCCCAACGGCTTGGTCGCGAAGTGGATTGGCTGGACCCGCGGGTTGAGAGACCGCTTGAGGTAGTGCTGGTGGCAGACTAAAAACTTGCCCGTTGGTGGCTGGCAACGTCGAAGGGACGTTGCTGTTCGCAGTCCCTGTCGGATTGGAAGCCAACAAGCCAGTGGGCGTTTGGTTATTGTTCGTGTTAGCGTTATTTCGCAATGCGTTTGCCGCCCGGCTTGTTAGGCCTGGACCCGTTTGTGCGACGCGCATGGCTTGGTCGAGAGCTTGCTGGCTCAAGCCGCGTTCAACAAATTGTTGCCGCGTTTGCTGGAGTTCAGACGCCATCTCGGGAGACTTTTGAGCTGCCAACGTTGCTTGCGCAAACGCTTGAGCAGCCGCCTCATTTTTTCCTTCGCTCAACGCCGCACGCGCTTTGACCAAATAAGATCTCGCACTTGCAGATGCATCGGCCGTCGTCGCTCCACTTGATGGTACAGTCCCATAAGACTGAGCCGGTGGTAGCAACGGTGGTAGAGCTGTGTTCGTTGGGCTTTGAGCGACCGCATTCAATGCAGAGCATGCGATCGTTGCGACGATACCAGCCGACGCGGTCATGCCGTATGGCATGAAAGCACGTGCAGAAACCGTTGACATTGCTGCCAAAAACCGTAATGTTCGTAGGGGGTTGAAATATTTCAACGCGACACTCCTTTATCGCTCAGAGTCCAAAAAAATCGCTCATCTTTATCAATTATTGAAGCGAGCTCAGTCCCTGGAAGCGGCATCCTTGCAACTCCCAACTCGTGGTCACGCGACAATGAATTTTCATTCGTGTCTACCGGAATAGGTAGTGTTTCGACAATAGGTCAATCCCAGTTCGCTTCTTATGGAAAGATTTTCCACGAAAGTAATTTGGGCAATTTCGCTGTGCTTATGCAATGTCACTAAACAACCCGAATTAACGTCGGACGTATCCGCCGCCTATGGTTTGGAAAGGCGCTGGAAGACCTACGCTCTGAATCGGGCTCTGCGGAGTTGGGCTGCCAATTCCGTTAGAGGCTTGCCTGGTCGCAGGAACAAAGGAATCACCGATTGAGTTCAAGCTGGGTTGAGTCGTTGGCTGTTGTTGTCGTCGAAACTCGTCCAGATAGTAGCTACCCGAGCTCGTGTTCATCGAAATTTTTTCTGAATTGGAATTGGGTGATGCAGCAGTTGCGAATTGGACCGGGGGAGTACTCGGATTGCCCGAGATGAGACTGGCCGAAGCGGTGCGAACACCAGCCTCGTTGTTGACTACTGAACTTGCGTTTCCAGTGTTCACAGCCAAGGCTCGGGTCGAAACGCCAAGAGAATCCGCCGTGAAATTGTCGACAACTCCGCCACCTTCACTAACCCAGCGAATCCAAGCCGTCTGCAATTTTCCTAGTTTTGGATACGAATAAAATTCATCGGTTGCACTATCCCAGTTGTTGCTTTCCATTCCGCGCTCCAAGAACTGGATAAAGCGACGTGGACCACCTTGAGAAATCAAAAAACAGGACAAGCTGTACCCTTGAGCATACAAAGGCATCATATCCTTAGGATAGTCTTTGAGCGTAAAGAGCACTGAAAAAGGAATGCCACGTCCCTCACTCAAATACCGCACCAGCATGACGTCATGCTTGCTTCGTTCGGCTTGATGCTCGACGGTCGTGCAAGCCCCTTCATCGGCCCATCGCGGTACAGGTTTGCCTAAGACTGCGAAATAGCTAGCCATGACCGTGTGCGTGATTTCGTGCGGTAAAACACTGTCAATGATTCGTTCAGTGGTGCCTGACACCGACATTTGGAAATTGGCAACTCCCCCGCCAACCAACGTGTATTTGGTTTCGCCGCTGGCAGGCGTTCTAGGCCCGTCATTGACTAGGATCGGGCACGGTTCTGGCCAGGTGGGTAGTTCTTTGCCGAGCCAATGCATTGCCAGTTGCTTGCGACTCTCCTCCGCAGCCCGAATCACTTCGTTGGCGAGTTGTGCGCTCCGGGCATAAACTCGGAAGTTAGATGACTGAACAACGGACTGCGGCCCAACAAAGAGTTGCGCAGAGGCGGTGGAACACCACGCCGACAACGCGATCAATACCAGAAACAAGCTTCGTGCATCCATGCGATTTAGCTCCAAAGTGGACGGCTTATCAACCTCGCGAGAGGCTTTTTTTGGGGATCTACCAGCTTCCTGCTTGCGACCCATTACGCTTTGTTCGGGAGTCTAGAAGACCGGACAAAACGGTCTCTAGATCAATCTTGAGCGAAAGTTCAGAAAATGAGACAAATCATTTCAGTCAGCTAGCTAACGCGTCCGACATGAACAATCTGATGACCCTTCAACAAAATCTACAAATGGGACGGCTCCGCGATGGACGCTTCGTAGCGATCCTAGCTGCTTCCCTACTCATTGCATTCCTGGCCTACATCGCTCGTTTGAGCGATGTTACGCACGACGCATTTCACGAAATGGCCCTGGTTCGCGTCTTTGCCGAAACTGGGACATTTCCAATCGGTGATGTCTTTGCCTTTACGCCGACAGTCCATCCAGCGGTGCATCATGAATGGGGGACAGGCCTGGTGTTGTATTGGTGTGCGGGTATCAGTCCGCTAGGCATGGACGGGATGGCCATCCTGAGAATCTCGCTCGTGTTTGCGATTTCAGCTGCTCTCTACCGTGTGGCTCGGAACGGCGGTGCTCATCCCCTGTTGATTTGCGTTTGTGCCCCGATCCTGTTCCCACTTCTTTGGGTCGGGTTTGGAACGCTTCGAGCCCAAATCTTTACGCTGTTGTTTATGTTGCTTCAGATCCTCATGCAACAGTCGGATTGGCAAGGTCGCAAGGCGTGGGTCGTGGCCTGGGCCATGCTGTATGTTGTTTGGCTTAATATGCACGCCGGCTTCGTCGTTGGTGTTGCCATGATGTTTCTACACGTGGCGGAACGTTGGCTTACGGCGCTTGGCGAAGATTGGACCATCGTGAGTCTACGTAGCGCGTATTTCAAACTCTGGCATCATTTCCTGTTACCCCCGATCCTCGCCATCGGCTTGCAACTCAACCCATGGGGAGTGCTTTACGGACCTTATCTTATGCGTGCGATCACCATGGAACGGCCGACCATACTCGAGTGGCAGCCATTATGGATGACCCACGACAGTACCACCTCCCTGATCGCCTTTACGCTGTCCATCCTCGCTCTTGGATACGTTGCCAAGAATCGTCATTGGCTGCGATTGCGAGGTTGGTTATTCTGCTGTGTTGCAGCGTACATGGCCTTGAAGCATTTGCGGCATGGTTCGATCTATGCCATCGTTTGGATGGCTTACATGCCGGGCTGGTTGACTCCGACTGCGTTCGGCCGAGCGGCCATTGCAGCCCTTATCAATAGTCGAACGATCGCGATGCGTTGTGCCGCGCTGACAGCCATTGCCTGCATCGGGTTTATCGTATGGCATCCCATCTGGAAGGCAACGATACCGAGTACCGATCCGGATGGGGCCATGGTCTATCCCACAGGCGCGGTCCAATTCCTTAAAAATGCTTCTTTCAATGGTAACGTCATGACTCCGTTTGCCAGTGGGGCATATGTTTCTTGGATGTGCTACCCTGAGGTACAGGTGAGTATCGACGGGCGATATGAAGTTGCTTACCGCGAAGATGTGCTGCCAAAGCACAATCAATTCTATAATGCGGAACCTGGATGGCAGGCTGTCTTGGCTGAGTTCTCTGCCGACCTTATCTTGGTTCAAGCCAATTCGCCGGTGCGGAAATCACTTGGCAAAAGCGGCTCCAAAACAGAAGGATGGCAGATCGTCTACGAGGATCCTGTTTTCCTGCTCTATGCAAAAGACAATGTTGGAAATGAAAGACGCACTAATGGTTGGGGATTGGCGGATTAGCCCAGTGTGCTCCGATGTCTTTACCGCGAACCAGGAATCCTTTCTTGTGCCAATCGTACCAAGTCGTAACATCCGCCGCCGCATAGCGAATGGTTAGTCCACATCGTCGTCGATCGGATTCGTTCGCTTCGGAACCATGCAGCAGCAAGTCCGAATGCATCGAGAACTGACCGGCCTTGAGCGCTACGTTGACTTCGGCGTCTCCATACGAAGTTGGATTCTTTACGACCAAGTCCAATACCGTATCGGCTTCGTTGGTCTCGTCGTAGTCGATCAACCCATGCAGATGTGAGCGCGGAATAAACTTCATGTTTGCATTCTCCGGATCCGCATCGTCAATCGCAAGCCACACGGTGACGGTCTTGGTTGGACTGAGTGGCCAGTAGGTGCTGTCCTGATGCCAGGGCACACGTTTGCCATCGTGAGGCATCTTGCAGAAGAAATGGGATCCCCAACAAACGACGTTTGGGCCGAGCAGATCCGCAACCGCATCAACAATGCGTGGATGTTGTACTAGCTGATAGACACGAGCGAATCGCAAATGTGCCGTGTTGATAGAATAGCTCGTTCTACCCAATTCAATAAACGCGGCGAGAACGCCATCAATGAAGGCGCGGAGTTCGCGAGCTTCAGGCGCATCCAGACCATGGAAAGGCATCAAATAGCCCGTCTCGTTGTATTGACTGACTTGCTGCGGAGTTAACGTCTTGAGCTCAGAATTGACCGAAGGGACAAAGCCTATTTGGCGAGGCAATTCGGCTAACTGAGACGGAGATGGATTTGGAATGTCGTCAACTTTTGCGGTGATCATGTGTGCCTGTTTACTGGAATAAAAAAATTTGAATCGGGAATGAACCGACCACTTAGGCGGAGGGCCGACTCAAATCTACCTGCCCATGATTCGATTGGGAGAGCGAGGCTCCTGCCGAGCTGTGCATTGGTTCGGCAGGAGCCTCTCCCTCCCGGTACAAATCACTTTGCCGCTCGCCTTAGAAGAGTTGCCTCGTCTTGCGCTCGTCCGCCTGAGTCGCCATTGTAGCCAGAGAATTCGAATGACGCTGTGACTCCGGCCCGAATTCCAACGATCACTTCATGTTCAAGGCGTTGGAATACACTTGCAAGATCTGAAAGAAGATCAGGAAAATCGCAGTGATGATCATGGCCGCAATGAACATCCAAACGGCGAAGCCAGACAAAATCGCAAATTGCTTGAGCGCGAGTTGGGCTTTTTCGCGATAGACGACCGCCATGCGTTCCAGCGATTCACTATCCGAACCGCTCATCTCACCCACTTCGACGTTTTGAATGAACTCTGCGGGTAACAGCTTAGGTGCATCTAGCGCCTCGGCAAACGACTTCCCCTTAACGATTTCCGCAAGTGACTTTTCCAGTCCTGAAATGTAGTAATAGTTGCCAGTGCTGAGCAACGCATCGCGAAGGCTTCGTTTGGCCTCGACTCCTGCACCAAGCATCATCGATAACGTCATCGACAGCCGGGAAAGGGCAGTCGTCGTGAGAACGGTTCCAATGACAGGCACATTGCGAACCAATGGTACCAATGTTTTGTGGCAACCAAACCAGTTCTTCCAAAGACCAAAAGCGACCACAGCCAGTGTTCCGAAAAAGACTGCAGCGAGAGTGGCGAAGATCGCGACGCCTGCACCCCCTCGCAAACCGACTCCAGTCAGATCAAAGGGTTTGTCCTGCGGCGAACCTGCCGTCAAAAAACCGTTGACAAAAATCAAAGCGCAAGCGATTACGAACGCCAGCCCCAACTGAATGACGGGAAAAGTAATTTGCGAGATAAACGCGGTGCGAGTCTGTTTGAGGTCATGGTAGTAATCCGCCATTTCTCGAAAGACCCTGTCCATTCCCCCCGCATGCTCACCTGCGTCGACCATTTTTACCAGCAACGCGGGAAAGTACTGTCCCTGCTGAGCCATCGATTCCGCCAGTGAATTTCCATTTCGCAAACCATCGATCATGCTTTGAGCCACGTGCCGATGGCGTGCCGAACCTGTTTTCGCTTCAATTCCGAGCATCCGAAGCAGATCGACCCCGGATTTCAAGCCTGTCGACATGCGGCGGCAAAAGGCTTCCAGCGCTTTCAGTGAAATACCACCGAAAATACGTTCCAAGCTGGTAGAGTTCGACGACGTTGCATCGAGTTGGTTGGGAACATCGGCTGAAATCGATGAGGAAGTCATTGCGAGACCTAGTATAGGTTGGCCTAGTTAGATTATTGCAAGGATAACACTTGCATCACTATTGTCGCTTACCAACCCTGTTTTGGCCAGCAACTTGGTGGAATTCTGAACGCGTGTGGAGTTCGCTCGACGCTGGTCTATGATGGAGACAACCCAATGTCCTACTAGGAAAAACATGACCGGAAACAACAAACCCCCGCTGGACGATGTCCGATACCAGCACCCAGAACAACCCATGGACAGGTTTCCCAAGAGCCTGCCGCAAACCGAACCCCTGCATTTGAGCGGTGTTTGGCGAATGGAATCTACCGAACAAGCGGACGCACTCTTGGCGGGAACGGCTCCAGGTTTCGTCTATCGCCGGGAAGGGCATCCCAACGCCACATCCTTGGCCGAAGCCTTGCGGGTCGTTCACGGTGCAGACGAATCCATCGTTACCGCTCAAGGCATGAGCGCGATTTCGATTGCGGCGATGGCACTGCTCAAACCTGGCGATCGAGTTCTGCTCGGGCAACCCGTCTATGGCCGAACGTCTTTCTTCATCAAGAAGGACTTGGCGCGTTGGGGGATTGAATTTGAAGACGTCAACGTGACCGACACCAATGCTTGGATTCATGCTTTTCGAAAACCATCTCGGATGGTGATCATCGAGACGATTACGAACCCGCGGCTCAATGTACCTGATATCGAGTCGATCGCCCAGCTAGCCCATCGATACGGTGGACAAGCGACGTCGGAGTCCGGTACGGTCGTTTTGGTCGATAACACCTTTGCTACACCTGTACTTTGCCAACCCTTAGCGCTGGGCGCGGACTTGGTCATGGAAAGCCTAAGCAAATTCGTGTGTGGACACGCCGATGCCATGCTTGGTTTGCTGTGCGGTCGCAGTGCAGTTTGGCATCGAATACGTCAAACCATGGTTTCGTTTGGTATGACCAGTAGCCCGCTCGACTGTTGGCTGACGCAACGCGGACTCGCTTCACTCCCAGTGCGAATGGCTCATGCTGCATCGTCGGCCTTGGAACTTGCAAATTCTATCGAAGATCATCCGGCCATCAACCAGTTGGACTATCCTGGTTTGCCATCGCATGGTGACCATGCAATAGCTAAGAAACAATTCAATGGGACGTATGGAAACATGCTCACATGCCAATTGAACGGCGGACTGCGATCGGCACAACGCTTCATCGCGGCGGTGGCATCCGACATACCATTTTGCCCAACGCTCGGTGAAGCGCAAACGACGCTCAGCCATCCCGCGTCCACGAGCCATCGCAGCTACACTGAAGAGCAACTCGAGTCGTTGGGTATCAACGGCGGTACACTTCGCTTTTCGATAGGACTGGAACCGAATGGCTGGTTAACCGAAAAGTTTTCGCTGGGCTTAAGCAAATCGATGTCGTAGAAAACACAACTGACGGACTGTTTTATGCAAAAGACCTTTGACAAGAAACTGCGTTTAGCGGAAAAGCATCTGTGCTCGGCTTGTCCGAAAATGAGTGACTGGATTCGCGATCAGGGGCGTTGTGACTTGCGTCCCGTTTGGGACCGAGAACCTTTTGAATCGTTGGTGCGCGCGGTGGCTCATCAACAACTGCACGCGAAAGCCGCCGAATCCATCTTAGGTCGCATGCTCGCTAGGTTCCCAAACCAGCCCTTTCCGACTGCGTTGCAATTGTCGCGAATGAGAGTGACGTCCTATCGCCAATGCGGCTTCTCCCTAGCCAAAACAGAAGCCATACGGGGCATCGCGAAAGCCAACGCAACAAGAAAGGTACCGGATCGCATCCATGCAAATGCCATGACGGACGATGAACTGATCGAACTCTTAACGGAATTGCGTGGCATCGGCAAGTGGACGGTTGAGATGCTCTTGATCTTTACCATGGGAAGATTGGACGTAATGCCAGTGGACGATTTCGGAGTCCGGGCTGGACTGATGCACATGTACGAGCTACCAGAAATGCCCAAGAAAGCAGAGTTTGCCAAGTGGACCGATGCCTGGCAACCCTATCGAAGCGTCGGCGCTTGGTACCTATGGCGTTTGGCCGACGCTCGTAAGCGGTAAACACGGACAACATGAGTTTCGTGACAATAGAACTGTCCCGGGGCATGAATCAACAAAATGTTGGCTTCAAAATGTCGAGGGTTGGGAAATTTATCGCGCCACGATAGAGTTGACGCACGTTATAAATCCTTGGGATTCAGCACCGATTGGGAATCCCTTGCTGTTGCCGACCATTGCCTTTCATGCGTGAGGCTACAATGATTCTTGAGCGCCAACCTGTTTGGCAAAGGAAAATAAAAGAATGCTATCTTAGGAAATAGTTCCATTTTTCTGTGGACATCTGTTGACTTTTGACTTAATTTGCCACTAAATGATGGTCGATCGAAAAACCAATGGATTTCTTCTCGGCAACAGGAAACAACAATGGCTACGGCAGACATCGATGAGATATCCGTATCCGAATTGGAGGATATCTCCTCATCAAACTGTGCAATTCTGACGGGCGTAGGCGCCTCGGTCGCCGATAGAGCTTTTTTTGATTTTTATGATTCGCCTGAGGAATGCCTTCGATCGGTTCGGCAAGCCTTTAAATGGTCTTCGCACCAAGAGAGGCAAAAGGCCTCCGTAGCAGAAATTGGTCACTGTCGATCTGTAATAGATGATTGTGCGTTCAGAGCACTAATGTTGGTGGACGCTAGAGATTCCGAGGAGAAAAACAAGTTTGCTGTGTCGAGTTGGATTTTGCAGTCCGCCCGTGGCGCGATTGAGGCTATCTACTTGCTTGCGAAAATGTCCGACGCGAATGATGTCGAGATAAAAAAAAACGTTGCGAGATCTCTAACAGCGTTCATCCGTGCACGGCGAAGGCTGGGCGATTTGAATCCACAAATGGAAGTTCGTTTGCTATTTGTTTGCGGCAATGATCCGATTGAATTGACTAATTTGGTTTCTAGATTGGCAAGCAGTAAATCGAATAATTCCAAGGTCCACAGTATGACGAATCAACTTCAGGTTCGCGAATCTAGTCCGTTCATCCCCGGAATGCACACGCGGAGTCCATTTTGCATTCAAAGTGAAGTCGATTCACACTTCAATGATGACGTTGAACGTATTGTCGCTGAAACAATTGGCGAGGTCGACGAAGTTCTTGTGGGTACAAAAAAGGAGACGATGACAAAAATCCCCCGCGTTAGAACAGCTAAAGAGGACTCGGTTGCATTCACTCAATCGTTAAACTATTTGCGCAACGCTCATTCGTATCGCTCAACATTTGACACCCTAACGAAAAGCATGTTTTTGGGATTTTTGGTTGCAATAATGGCTGCTGTTTTTTCAAATCAGTTGTCGGTGTTTTTTGTCACACTTATTGTGTCGACTTTACTTATGTCCCTAGCGATGAGCAAACCAGCGCGACGAAGACATCCGATAAAGGGCGTGTTCGAGGATGTAGACTACTCTTCATTTGGCAATGAGACTACAATTCCGAGTTAGTGCTGAACCCCCAGGCTTTTCTTCGGATAGTTCGATGCCCGATTTTTTGATCAAAGTTCTGACTTCTGTAAAATCAACACTTAGTGCATCGACTGCCCTGGGGCTTGTATTTGGCGGTATAGCTTTTTCTATTGGCGTTTTTTTGGGTTGGCCTGCAAACTCGGCTAAGCTTGGGGCTGTGTTTGCAATACCCGTCGTAATGGTTGTTTGGGGGATAACTCACTGGAGAATGTTCTCCGTCCCTGGGCTAGAGAGACGTCTGGAGTCGGTTGGCAGGACAAGCAAGGCGCTCACTAAAAGCGAGTATACCAAAATTCGCAACATTCTTATTGAAGAGTTCGCGTCTGGAAGGGGCGTTAGTGCTGGGCAGCTGAAGATTTCGGACAAAATTGATTCGGTCATTCGCGACTTGGCAAAAAAAGAGATTCAACGGCTTCTACCAAAACTCAAGGAAGAGTTAGACAACGTGATCAATACAGAGTTGCGGGCTCATGTTGATAAGGCGATTGATAAAGAGATATCGGACAACCTTCAACCTAAGGTGTCAGGTGAATTTGAAAGAGTTTGTCAATCGTTACAACCGAAGTTAGCTATCGCAATTAGGAAATTCGTAATAGATAAGGTCAACGAAGCACTGGCCCATGCAACCAAAAACCAAAAGAACGTTGAGTTCAAAGCGAAAGACTAAAGGTAGCTCCGTAGCTACTCTCGATCAGTCGCAGTATTGGTTTTTGGGCACGGTAACTTAGTTGGGATCTAACTCGGGATTCGCGCGTAATCGCAGGGCTTGTTTTGGGCCGGGATATTCTCATTATTAGCGATACGGATTGTTTTGGTTGCAGCTGCCTTTATCGCTCCCCCTACGTATTGCCTCACCCGAATAGATTACCGAAATCGTGTACTGACGGAACATCCGGAAGCTCGTTACCAAGCTTTGCCTCACTGGAATTGCCCTGTCGAGACAGATGCGAACGGGTGCGGAGCGAAAGGGCACCGTCTAATTGGATTCGGAACTAGTTTAGCTACCTACTGGAAGCTATAAAATAGATATAGTTAGGTTTCAGAAGGTTCCATCCGGCGATACAGGTCAAAAAATGAATTCTTCCGATCAAACAAGCGGGCAATCCAACACCAGTCCCATGCTGCATACCCTGCGGTGGTGGCCAGCTGCACTTTTGCTTGTTGCGATGGTCTTGCTGCGCAAGCTGCCCGATACGATGGAAGCGCCTAGCATTCTGATTTTCATGCTTGGATTCATGGGACCAGCAGCACTCGCAATGCTTGTGTTCGGCGACAGTTAGAAACGGACTTTAGCGACAGTTAGAATTTCCCGTTCAAAAGGTTCTTGATTTAGGCCGTCTCGACGCCCGATGCGGCTCTTTCTTTGTTCGCTTCCTCTAAGCGGTAGCTCGGCACGTTCAGCTCTAGGATCACGCTGTGGTGCACCAAGCGATCTATTGCTGCTGCGGTCGTCATCGGGTCCTTGAAGATGCTCTCCCACTTGGAAAACGGTTGGTTGCTGCTCAGTAGAATACTCGTCCTCTCGTAGCGATCGGCTATCAAAGTAAAAAGTACTTCCATCTCCTCGCGACTCTGCTGAACGTAACCCAGATCGTCGATGATCAACACCGAGAACTTCCCTAGCTTCGATAACAGTCGTGGCAATCGCAATTCCCTCTTCGCCAACAACAAGTGTTGTACCAGTTTCACACACGTCGCTTTGCAAACCGTATGACCGGATCGCACGAGCGAGTCCCCAAGTGCATCCAGAAGCGATGTCTTCCCCGAACCCGGTTTCCCAAATATCAGAAGATTGGTTGCGCCCTTGAGGAACTCGCCATGCCGAAGTTGGTCCATCCGCTGGCGGACTGTCAACGGAAGACGCTTCCAGTCGATTTGGTCCCATGTCTTGTTGCGTTCCAATCCAGATCTCTTCAACTCCCGTGCAATGCGATTGGATCGTCGTGTCTCGCATTCCAGCTGAATCAATTCGTTCAAGTATCTCAAGTGAGTCCAGTTCTCTTTGGCCGCTTGATCCCCCAGGCTCATCGCCATCGCACGCATCGTCGGAAGACGAAGTTGCTTCAAACGGCAATCCAGTTCCGATTGTCTCTGCGCATCGCTCGTCGCGTTCAGGTTGAGGCTCTGTTTCATGTCCATCTAGCACCTCCTTGTGCTCAAGTAATTCATCATACGAATTGAGGTCCGGTTCCTCGATCTTAACGTCGTCAACAGCAGAGACCGGTACTGCTGCGTGGGTTCGATTAAGGCTCTCCATTAGGGACTTCTTGCTTAGCTTATCGGTTCCAATGAGTAGCTTGGTGATCCATGGCTCTATCGAAGCCATACCTTCGCTCTTGGCGACCTGAAGCAAGCGCAGGTAGACTCGAACTCCGTCACCCTGTCCGAGGGAGTTAGTGAGATTATCGAATGCTTTGCGGAGATCCAACGTTGGGAACATGTGTTCTCGATACCGATAATTTTCGAATGCTCCCGGCTTGCGAACAAGCGTGTCGATCACATGACGAAAGTCAACGAATTCCAGGTTTTTGCCAATCAAACGCGGCATGGTGAGATGATGTTTGCCCGCATACCAAAGTTGAATATCGTCGGCATAGATTCGAATGTCCACACGACTTCCGATGAAGCAGCTAGGGACTGAGTAGCGGTTCTGTTTCACAGTAATGATGGAGTTGCTCGACACAGTGCATTCGGTTTCGGTGTAGACCGGAAAGAGCGTGCGAGGTAGGTCCGCGAGTGCTTCCTGCTCAGTTTGAAAGAGACCCTCTCGTTCATTGTTCCTGCGCTCGATGCAGTCTTGCAGAAACGCGATCCACTCTTGCTTGGTATCGAAGTCTCGCGAGCCTCGAATACGCAAACGCTGATCTACATAGTCTTTGAAATGACCATGAAGTGATTCGCAATCACCGTTTTCATTTGGCGAACGTACATTGATTCGATGGGGCTCGACCTGAAAGTGATCGAGCAGATTCTGGTAGTTGGTTCTGAAGTGACGATCGGTCGAGAGGTTGTTGACAGCAGCCGAGAGCGAATCGGTACGGATCCGAAGCGTGACGCCACCCATGGCAACGAAGCTTCCCTGGATACCTTGTGCCAAGGCTTCGAAGGATTCCGAAGCGCATAGCTGGACATACTCCCAATTGGAATAGGTTAACACGGAGTGAAAGACCATATGGTCGAACTTTTGGTGGTTGAGTGTGACGTTCAATTCATTCATCACGGTGAAGTCGACCGCTAAAACATCACCAGGTTGATGGACCTGATCGAAGGTCACTTCTTTCTCAATGCGTTGATCGATCTTCCAATCGCGGACACGCCGTTCGAAGGTGCGTTTCCACTCGATCTCAAACGAATTTGGATGGCGACTTCGCATTTCTTCGAAGAGCGCATAAGCCTTTAGCTTGCCGTCGTTTTTGAGAAGATCTTCGACCTCTGGCCAGAACGCGGCGAGCTTATCTGGATGGGTCCTGTAGGCTCGCGGCTCCTTGACGATAGTGGTATCTGGAGAGTGGATAATATCCGCTGCAGTCTTCCGATCCATGTTGCACTTCCTTGCGCAATGCGTGATTGAGTTTCCTTGATTCCTCAGCCTTCGAACACGAGCTCGAACCGTCTCTGATTTCATAGCAAGCCTCCTTGAAAATGGTGCTTGCGTAAGTCGAAACGATTGGTGTTGGCTGAGGAATTCTAATTGTCGCTAACTGCCGCAAATCCTTTTGCTAGCATCACTTAGCGGTGGGGAATTCTAATTGTCGCTGATCCCGAAATATGGGGAGTTCTAACTGTCGCTATACACCCAGCTTTCGCGGTGCTTCGCGTGACGGAAAGTTGTTGGGTGTCTCGCTCGTCGAGGACTGGGCTTCGTCACCCCCGAAACTCATTTGGAAATCCAAAATCGGTCCTGGTTGGTCTTCCTTCTCCGTTGCAGGAAACCGTTTGTTCACGCAAGAGCAGCGAGCAGAAAAAGAAGCTGTCGTTTGTTTGAACGCTGAGACCGGTGCAATCGTTTGGGAGCACGAATACGAGAGCCGCTTTTGGGAGTCGGTCGCTGGGGCGGGTCCGCGGGCTACCCCAACAATCGCCGATGAAGGACTATTCTCCTTGGGTGCTAACGGTATTTTGACTTGCCTCAACGCGAACTCAGGCGAGAAAATCTGGGAACGCAATATTCAAACGGATGCGAAACGAAAGCCTCCGATGTGGGGTTTCTCGTCTTCGCCATTGGTTACCGAAGGCGTGGTAATCGTTCATGCCGGTGGCACGGACGACAAGGGCATTTTGGCATACGATGCCAAGACTGGCGAATCGCGTTGGTCAAGTGCCTCCGGTGACCATAGCTATAGTTCTCCCCAGGCAGCTAGTTTCGACTCTCTAACTGGGGTGCTGATGGAAACCAACGCAGGACTACAATTCATCAGCGCAAAAGATGGAAGCAAGATCTGGCAGTACGACTCTCCAGTCCAAAATTATCGCGCGTTGCAACCATTGGTTCTCGGCAATTCCATCTTGTTGGCCAACAGTTTGGGCGAAGGGACGAAAAAACTGTCGGTTTCAAGGGATGGGGAACAATGGTCGATTAAGGAAGAGTGGGCTAGTCGTGATATGAAGCCCGATTTCAATGACTTCGTCGAGCATCAAGGGAGTCTCTATGGCTTTGACGGCAGTATCTTTGCCAGTATCGATTTGGCCACGGGGAAACGCCAATGGAAGAAGGGTCGATACGGTAATGGACAAGTTCTATTGCTATGCGATGCGGGTCAAATGCTCGTGACATCCGAAGCCGGGGAACTCGTGTTGTTACGAGCTGACTCCAAGTCGATGGTGGAACTCGCCAAGTTCCCTGCCATCGAAGGAAAGACTTGGAATCATTCCGTCGTCGTTGGCAACCACGTCTTCATCCGCAATGCCGAGCAAGCCGCATGCTACGAGTTGCCCACTCGCTAGGGGTTCCGATTGCGATTGGATCAACGCCAGTTTGCGTTCCGATTGGCCTACCAAATCATCGCGAAAGACTTGGCTTATTCCCAGCGCCATCATCAAAATCGTATTCTCAATCGATGAAAACGAAACTTCATGGAACGCCATTTGAATTCCATGAACGGCAATCATACAGAAGCTAAGCACCGCGGCGCTGCGCGCATAGGGCGATATCGTGGGATGCATCCAAACCACCCAACAATTGCGAATCAAACTGATGGCGGCGATCGTGTAAAGCATGGCTCCAATCAGTCCTAAGTCGACAACCAAGCTCAGGAAGGAATTGTGGTGGACATAGCCCCGAATCGACTCCAATCGAATGTTTGTGGTCCGATCATCCAGATAAGGTCGGTTGTGGACTTGAAATTGGTTGAAGCCGAATCCAGTGATCGGCGAGTCCTTGAACATCTGCATGGAGACATAGGCGAAGGCTCCTCGCATCTTGGTACTCTCAAGCGTTTCGGCTTCGGAATACTCCCGTTTGAACGCGACCAAACTTGGGCCGACGACCAGTCCACCTACGATCGCCGACATGAAAAGAGCACCTAATGTCAGCGTTCGAGTTTTCCCTTGCAGCATGGTAGAGAGCAGAATAATGACAATGGCTGCAGTCCCCATCCAAATGCTCCGTGTGTATGTCAACAGGATCGCGAGCATAAAAAGAGGGGTGAGTCCAATCGCCATCAGCCATGCCCATCGCTCGCGTGCGTAGATCCAAACCGGAAAAGTCCAAAGCAAAGCTAAGCACAAGTTAAGGCACATGCCTAAGCGTACCGATTGCAGCATGGGACCACGCGCTCGACCGAAGTGGATTCCCAATTTCGGATCAGCGATGAATTGTGGAAATACGAGCGACCACTGCTTGGTTATTTCCAATACGGCAGTCAGACTCAAGTACACGCCAAAGAGCAAAAGAACCGCAATGGCTGGCCAAAGTGTCCGCGGCCTGACATCGGAGTGGCGTATCAACACAAACAGGAACGACGGTATTAAATAGCCATTGAGCAAATGCATGACTGTCGATGGCTGGCCTGCAAGTTCCTTTCCGATAGGTGTTGTCACAGTTCGGAAGATGAGCCAAGCCAGAAATAAGAACAACCAAAAGTCCGATGCGGTCAAGTCTCGTATTCTCGCCCGCCGATTCCAAGAGTCGTACAAAAATTGACCCACCAAGGCGCATAGCCATACGCGGTCCACCGTAGCAGACAGACCTCCAATCTTTGCCGACAGGAATTCCGGCGGAAAGACACTGGTGGCTACTAGGAAAACGGCTGTGCCGGTCAATATGTCATGATAGCGCACCACTGCGATCGCCCAAACCATCGCAGCCATGGCCATCAGTACGGTTACCAAAACCAAGGGTATTCACTTTCAGAGTAATTTCAGCGGAGCAACCAAGGCGATCCGCTCGGATGACCCTGCTAACGCTAAAGATCGTCACTCGCGTGCAAGCGGGTACGTAAATCCTTGCAAAATGCACAATGCAACGAGTCGGCCACCGATACCGCTACGCATCAGGCACAACCGCCAGCAAGTTCGTTGCAATCGGAGTAAACCGCGCTGCTCATGTGGTTTGCGCAATCAATTCTTCTTCACTCAATAGACTGGATTGGGAAACGGAGTAACGATTCCAGTGACGTCGAGATTGAATTCCGCATCCAAGCATTTTCCTATGTCAACGATTCACCGAGAAATTGGACTGTCGCTTTATCGATGGGCAACTGCGCGAACACGCTCGAGGATGTTTGATGCGTTCGAACATAAAGCGATGTTTCCAGCGGCAATTCTTTTCTATCATCGCGTCGCAACGCAATCGATGAACGCTTGGTCCATTCAAAAGCGGAACTTTGAACAGCAGTTGGACTGGATCGCGAAGCACGCTTCGCCTGCTTCCTTAGACGAAATCCGAGAAGCGCAGATTCTCGGAACCCGTAAAAAACCAATGGTAGGCGTCACCTTCGATGATGGTTATGGAGAAAACTGCGAATATGCAATACCAGCTTTGATCGATCGTGATATCCCGTGCACCTATTTCGTTTCCACCCACTTTGTTGAAACGGGCAAACCGTTTCCGCATGACCTTGCGCGTGGAGCACCGTTGCGGCCGAACACCATCCAAGAGATCCAAAACATGGCGAATTTGGGGATCGAGATTGGTGCTCACTCGCATACGCATGCTGATTTTGGAAGGCGAATGAGCAACGCGGAACTTCGCGTCGAGATTACCGACGTTCGTAAGCGGCTTCAAGATTGGACCGGTCAATCGATTAACTATTTTGCATTTCCGCTTGGACTCAAAAAGAACATTTCGCAAGAAGCCGTTGATGTCGTCTTTGAGTCCGGCTTTCAGTGTTTTCTCAGCGCTGCCGGGGGAATGAACTTTCCTGGGCAGAATCCAAATCATTTGCAACGCATTCACGGCGATCCTGGCATGGCCGCGATGAAAAACTGGCTGACTTTCGATCCTCGAAAGATCCGAGCCAAAAATCAATTTGCAACCCAGTTTCGAATTCCCGCTCCGCAGATCGCACCAGCATAATCCAATGGCACAGCTCCGACTCCTTGATTTGAAAAACCATGAGACTGTTCACGCGATGACTTCTTGCACTCCAACGCCTCCAATCGAAGCCGATGGATTCTTAGCTAGTCCATGCGATGAACTCGTGCCGAATCCGCAACGACCGCTCAAGGCTCTCTTTGTGATTACCAGCATGCCCGTTGGTGGTGCGGAAACCCTACTGGTCAATCTGCTCCGAAAATTCCGGCCATCGCATATTGTTCCGTCGGTTGCCTGCCTCAAAGACAAAGGCCCATTAGGTCAAGAAATCGCACAGGAATTCGACGTCACCGAGCATTGGCTCAAGAGCAAATATGACTTGCGAGTTCTGCCTAGGCTAGCAGGGCATATCCGCAAAGGGAAGTTTGACGCGCTCATCAGCGTGGGAGCTGGCGACAAAATGTTTTGGGGGCGACTGGCGGCAAGACTCGCATCCTTACCCGTCGTTTGCAGCGCTTTGCATTCCACCGGATGGCCTGACGGAGTTGGAAAAATGAACCGGTGGTTGACTCCAATTACCGATGCGTTTATCGCCGTCGCAAAGCCACACGGTCAATTCCTAATTGACTTTGAGAAGTTTCCGGCTAGGAAAGTCGTAGTTATCCCTAATGGCATCGATACGATTCGTTTCCGACCGCATCTGGAATCGAAAGCGGACGTTCGACGCGAGTTGGGGCTTGCGCCCGAAACCCCGATTGTCGGAATCGTAGCTGCACTGCGTCCAGAAAAGAACCACCTGCTCTTCGTCAACGCCGCCACCAAAGTCATTGCAAAATTCCCGAAAACGCATTTCGTCATCATCGGGGATGGCCCGGAAAGAGCTAATATCGAGAACGCCATTGCGGCCTTAAGACTAGAAAAAAACGTAACATTGCTCGGAACGCGATCCGACACACCTAGATTGCTGGCAGCCATGGACGTGTTTGCGCTAACCAGCCATAACGAAGCGAGCCCCGTCTCGATTCTAGAAGCGCTCTCGTGCGGTGTTCCTGTCGTCAGTACCCGAGTGGGCTCCGTCGCCGAATCCGTACACGATCAATGGAATGGATTCACCGTAGAACCAGGCGATGTTGAGGCGGTCGCCGATCGCATCAAACACTTGTTGTGGAACAAGGAAACCGCCGAATTGATGGGAAACAATGGACGAGAGCACGTCCAATCCCATGGATCCTTGGACAGCATGGTTCAAATGTACGAACATCTGATCCATAGCATCTTTGATCGAAAGGCAAATCGCGTACAATAGGGGTCGTTGAGCGTAGCAGTGACACGTCCTATCGACACCAAGAACGGATTTGGGTGGCAACCTGAACATTCACGAAAAGCAACAAGTGGCATCTCTCCAACATCCGATGTTGGAGACGGCCATGGCGGCCGTTGCGAACGGAGCCAAGGTCCTCCGAGATCGTTTTCAAACTACGGTTCAGATCGAAACCAAAGGCCTTGCCAATTTCGTTACGGAAGCCGATCTAGGCTCCGAACAAGTGATCGTCCAAACGATTCGCGACCGCTATCCCCATCATGCAGTTATCTCGGAAGAGTCCCACGACGATCGCGCGGACTCCAAGGAACTGTGGATCATCGATCCATTGGACGGCACGAGCAATTTCATGCACAACATCCCGCACTTCGCAATCTCGGTTGGCTATTACCTCGACGGCCAACCGGAACTTGGGATCGTTTGCAATCCCATACGAGACGATTGGTACGTTGCGGTCAGGGGACAAGGCGCTTGGCATAATGGAGTTCGGCAACGAGTGGAATCGTCCGATCGAATCGATGCGACCATGATTACTTGCGGTTTCTACTACGATCGGGACCGCATGATGCAAGCCACGCTGGATACCATCGGCGACTTCTTTCGAAACAACATCCACGGAATGCGTCGATTCGGAGCCGCTGCTTTGGATTTGTGCAACGTCGGTTGTGGCCAATATGGTCTGTTTTTTGAGTACAAACTGCATCCTTGGGACTACGCTGCGGGGCAGTTATTCCTCACCGAGGCCGGCGGACAAGCATCCGACTGCGACGGGAAATCGCTGCCTTTGAACCAGTCCAGCAGCATTTGCGCAACCAATGGACTCCTTCATCGGCAAGCTCTGGAGATCATGTCGCCCCATTGGAAGCGACTACGCGAGGGATAGCGGAGAGCGAGAGCGGAAGCGGAGTGTTGGAGTGTTGGAGTGTTGGAGTGTTGGAGTGTTGGAGTGTTGGAGTGGGGCTGCCAACCGCCAACTCCACTTCTCCACTTCTCCACTTCTCCGCTTCTCCACTTCTCCACTTCTCCACTTCTCCACTTCTCCACTTCTCCACTTCTCCACTTCTCCACTTCTCCACTTCTCCACTTCTCCACTGGTTTTATTCAGTCTCGACACGAAACCGCCGATATTGTATCGAAGATGTGGAATGCCTTGACTTGGTTTGGTCCATGGCTTTTCAAACAATCCAGACACCGGAAGCGATGACCATGCGAGTTGCAACGAAGTTTTGTATCTATTCAGCACTTTTTTGTTCATTTGCTAGCACTAGCTACGGGCAAAGTCAAACCCGAGATGGTGCCTTGCTAGGTGGTGTGACCGGCGCGCTCATCGGTGGTGTGGTTGGCCATCAAAACAAAGAGACTGCCGAAGGGGCACTCATAGGAGGTGCTGTCGGCGCAATTGCTGGCGGCGTGATCGGAAACCAACGCGATCAAGTCTATCGACAACAATACTATCAGCCACAAGTCGCCTACCCAACCTACCACGAACATCGAACTTATGTCCAAGTTCCACAGCAGCGTGTGGTTGTTAGTCGACGCCCGGTAACGACTGCCGAAGTCATCAACATGACGCGAAGCGGAGTGAGCGATGCGGTCATCGTGGCCCATATCCAATCCAATGGGATCGCGTTGCAACCCGACGTCAACGATGTCATCCTCATGAATCAAGAGGGGGTGAGCGACTACGTAGTGAACGTGATGCAAACGGGTGGCCGAGGTTCTACGGTTTATCAACAACCCAACACCGTCTATCGCACTTACCAACAGCCGAATCCGGTCGTGGTCCGCGAGGAGTATCACTACGCGCAGCCAGTCTATCAAGCTCGCCAACCGGCTTACAAACCCTACTACGTTGAACGCCGTGGGTTTTAGTCGTTGGTCCGTCGCTCCGCCGACGGACGGTCCGCCACATTAACGACCCGAAAATCGTAACGCCATTCAAACGCCTAGCAGGTGCTTTGTTCCAGCTTTATTTTGGGGTAGCTGGATTCGCCAGAAGTCAGTGGAAGACCCTAACATCCAAAGTCTGGCGACTTCGGCTACAGTAGCCCCTAACATCCAAAGTCTGGCGACTTCGGCTACAGTAGCCCCTAACATCCAAAGTCTGGCGACTTCGGCTACCAGTAGTCCAGTGTATTGACGGGACTTCGAATGTTGTGTATCACGGCGGAGACTGCCGTGCCACTCTTTGCACCATTTCGAGTCCTTAGATCCAATGAGCCAATTGAAAAAGATCATCCTAGCCATTTCCGAGGCTGGAGGTGTCGCCTATGAAGTCGGAGGATGCGTTCGCGATTCATTGCTCGGCCATGCGAACAAGGACCACGACATCGAAGTTTTTCACTTGGATGCAGCCACTCTCTCGAAAATTTTAGCTCGCTTTGGACGCGTCAATGAAGTCGGCGTGTCGTTCGGAGTCATTAAGCTTCGAACATCAAAAGGGGACGATCTCGATTTCACCCTCCCTCGCCGTGAAAGCAAAGTCGGTCGTGGGCATCGCGGGTTTCAAGTGGAGGTGGATCACACACTGAGCGTTGCCGACGCAGCCCTTCGTCGCGACTTTACTATGAACGCCATCTATCGAAACTTGCACGACGAAACGCTCATCGACCCGCACGGTGGTGTGCGTGACCTGGAGCAGCGTGTTTTGCGAGCGACGAGTGAGCACTTTGCCGAGGATCCGCTTCGAGTTTTGCGTGGGATGCAATTCGCAGCTCGATTCGATGCGGCCATGACCTGCGATACGATTGAAATGTGTCGATCCTTGAGCCATGAATACTCATCGCTGGCTTTGGAAAGGGTTTGGAACGAGTGGCTGAAGTGGGCCACACGTGGTAAGTGTCCCAGCCGAGGATTGAAGTTGCTCAAAGACTGCGGTTGGATCGAGCATTACCCCGAACTCGCAGCTTTGGAAGGTGTCCAACAGGATCCCACATGGCACCCTGAAGGGGATGTTTGGATTCACACCCTCCACGTATGTGATGCTGCTGCCCGAATTGCAGAGCGAGAGAACCTGCCTGAAGACGAGCGAGTGATATTGATGTTTGCGGCCCTGTGCCATGACCTTGGCAAGCCAGCGACCACCGTCCTTACCGACGGACGGTGGCGTTCACCAAGTCACGCGTCTGTTGGCGTACCGTTGGCAGATTCGTTCTTGACCAGTATCGGATGTCCAAGGCATTTTATTGAGGTGGTACAACCGCTGGTGGCCGAACACCTTGTTCATGTTCAAGCCGAAGCTTCCCACCGGACAGTGCGACGGCTCTCGGTTCGTCTGGGCAAAGCCTCGATCGTGCAGTTGTTGAGGCTGGTGGAAGCAGACTTAGGCGGTCGTCCGCCATTGCCAACTACGATTCCAGAATCGCTGATTCGCATTTTGAAATTGGCAGAATTGACGAAGGTTTCGCATACGCGACCGGATCGCATTATCTTGGGTCGTCATTTGCTACATCTGGGGTATGAGCCAGCGAGATGGTTTAGTTCGGTATTAGAAAAGTGCTATCAAGCTCAGTTGGATGGCGTTTTTGAAGGTGAGACCGGCGGACTCGATTTCTTGAAATCCGAGCTAGACAAAATGCCACCCAGTTAACTTTTCGATCCACATCCTTTAACCCAAATGCCGTTCAATGAAGCACAATTTCGCAGAAATTTCGTTTAGCGCGGTAAAACTTCCTCTTCTATTCCGATAGGGATAGCAGCAAGCAGCTTGGTATCCCGATAGGGATTACAGAGAGTAGCAGCTTAGTATCCCGATAGGGATTACATAGAGTAGCCGGGGGTCGCCGCGAAGCGGCGCACCCCCGGAGGAACGAAACGATATGCGAATGGCCCTGAAAGGGTCAAAGATTCTGCGATCCCTTCAGGATCGGAACGCACTTCGCGAATCCCATTCCGGTGGTGTCGCTCCGCTCAACCACCGGCTACTG
>JAYTVM010000075.1:0-8012 GCA_043743995.1 Pirellula sp.
GGGTGTTTTTCGAGGTCCGGCATCGAATCAGATCGCCAGTCCTTCGTGGCATTCAACATGGCTCCAAGACGATCGAGCGGATTCGTCTGAGTGCTTTGCGCGGCGTTGAGCATCTCTTCGACTTGCTGGCGCAGATCGCGCTGGCCAGCACACATCTCGTCCAGCAGTTGCAATCGCTCATCGGGCGTCGCCGCTTGGCGGACTGCCAAGAAGATCGCTCTCGGAGTCCGCTTTTCCTTTGCATCCGCAGTCATGGTTTCAACCTTGCAAAATCAGTTTCGAGACGAGTTTAGACCAAGACTGGCCAATATTGCAAACAGCAAAAGCCGGAATGTACGTGCTGGACCACATTGGATGTTTGTTTGGTCGCTATTGTTACCCAATCCGCTAGGCCAGTGAGAACGTTGCATTGAGCTTAATCTCATTGGCCGGTTTTGTTTAGGTGCATCAGAAATCGGTTTACCTGCGACGCCTTGCTCGCGCGTCACCGGACTCCAATAGGTCAGGCAACCAAGCTGCCATCTGTTCGTCGAACGTTCCAAGAGCAGCGTCATGCTCTGCTTCTGTGTTTGTGCTTCGCACTCCTGCAGCCAGAGTTTCAGCCATCACGCCATCCTCGTCGTGGTTGTGGCCTAGGAGATGGCCGAGTTCATGCATGACGACCGTGAGCAGGTCCATGCGATTCATTTCGCCTTGGTTGCCAGGATGCAGAAAATCGGAATCATCGCTAGGCGTCGAGCCGACGAACCAGCCCCAGCCGGCGGCGTTGTCATCGAGCGTGATAGTGTTTCCCGAGGCGAGGCCAAGGGTCGTGCCGCCGAGGTTGGTGAGCTGGACTTGAATGGTGCCGAGGCCGGAAGTGTTCATACCTTCGGCTTGCCAGCGGGCTATAGCTTCGAGGAGGATGGGCTGAACCTGGCTCGCCGACAACGTTTGTTCGATCGGGGCTTGAGGCAATGACGCCGCCAGTAGTGTGGGGGCCGGTTGATCGAGGGCCAAGAGGAATGAATCACTGCCGCCACCGAGGTCGGTGAGGCTTTGTCCGTTCGGGAAATTGGCGGTGGCCTCAAAGTTGCCGCTGATGTAGACAGTGCCCCCATTAACGCCAATGACTCTGGCAAAGTCAGAGCCGGAGCCGCCCAGCCGCCAGGCGTTCTGGTAGGTTCCGCTCGAGTCGAGTTTCAGGACAAACCCATCGGACCCGCCGGCGCTCGACAGGGACGCGCTCGGAATTTCACTGGGGCCGACGTATTGTGCCGGCTGCGTGAATCCACCCCCGAAATAGATCGTGCCCGCATCCACAATGATGTTGGACCTGACGCTGCTCCCACCCAACTGCCCGACCCATTCCAGCCCGCCATCGCTCTTGCGGTATTTCGCGATCGCGACGTCCGTACCGCCGATGGGAACGAGGTTCCGCGTCGCGGAAGAAGGGTCGAAGTCGGTCATTTTGGAGAAGCTTCCGGCAAGGTAGAGGTACTGGGAATCGGCGGCCATGGTGTAGCCTTGGTCAGAATTGCTGCTGCCGATCGATTGGACCCAGTTCAGAGTTACGGACGCTCCGCTCAGGGCGTACCTGGCAAAGAAGATGTCGGAGGAACCGGCACTCGTGCGGTTGCTTTGCGGAGTGCCGGGGTCAAAATCGGCTGTGCCGGAGAAATCCCCCGACAGGTACAAGAATCCGTTCCCGCTGACATCGACGTCCACCGAAATCTGCCCCGCTCGATCACCGCTCGTTCCGCCGACCTGCCAGGCCGAAACGAAGTTGCCGGCTGCATTGAGCTTCCACACGAACCCGTCGACGTAGTTGACGTTAGGGTTGCCTTTTGGTTTCCAGCCCGTCGCGGTCAGGATGTCACGTTTGTCAGTGTAACTCTGCGTGCGGTCGAAGTCCGCTTGCTGGCTAAATGACCCGCTGCTGTAAACGCTTCCGTCGGCCCCGACACTGACGCTGTTGACGTCCTCGTAAAACGGGCCCCCCAACACGGCGCGGGCCCATAGGGTATTTCCATTGGTGGAATCCAGCTTGGCCACGAAGGGATCAGTCTCGCCTGCGCTGGTGTAAATATAGCCGCCGCCGAAGCTGGCGGTACCCACGAACCCCCCGTACAAGTAAGGCGTGCCAGTCGCATCCACTGTGACACCATTGATGCGGGCGTCGATGTTCAACTGACGCACCCATAACAGCGCTCCCTGCGGGGTGTACTTGGCGACGAAACCGTCGGCGCTGGCGTCGGTTGTTCGTTCGACGACGCCGACACCGGGGTCGAAATCGACGGTTCCCATGAACCTGCCGGCTAGATAAACATTACCTTGGGCGTCCAGGACTGACGGAGCTGTACTGGCGTCTCCGAGGGCGCCGCCGATCTGACCGAGGGTGGCGAGAACTCTGCGGTCTTCAAGCTGCTCCAGACCGAGTTGACGCGATAGGTGGCGTCGAAAGTGGCGTAGCTTTGAGCGGTGGTTTTTCAACGCCTCTTTTTGTCTACTGCGGAAAAACGAAATCGACATGGAGCTTCTCTCTTATTTTTGTAGCGATCCGCGTTATAAACATCGAAGCTAACGCGCAGACCTTGCGTTGGGAGATTAGTGGCCGGTAAGCAGTGGGAGTAACTGCCACGCACTCGAAACAACCAGCGTTGCGTTCAACCACGACCAAGAATGTCGCAATTTCTAACCGTTAGAAGTCGAGTCGTGTAGTAATGCGAAATCGGTAATACAAACTTCCGGAGGAATCCGGCAATTTTGCAAAAAGACTTTTCGCTGATTCTGTAACTCGTTATGCCACAAAAAGTAGCTGACTTTTAGCTTACGCAGGGATCGACCAGGGCCAGAGTCAGTTGCGGGGGTCCAGCCGACAGATAAACCAGGCGCGTGCAAATTCCCAGTTCTCGTAAGCAGTTGAACTGGCCATCCCCAGTATCCGACCTGCTTCGACGACAGATAGCCCCGCAAACAGGCGCAATTTTATGAACTCGGCTGCCTGCGGGTCCTCTTCAGCCAGTTGCTCCAGCGCTTGATTGAAATCAAGCAAATCGTCGGTCGAGTTGGCGAGCGTTTGGGCCAGATCATCATCCAACTGGATGCGTTTTCGGTCGCCCCCACGTTTACTGGTTTGTTTATGGCGAGCTGACTCTACCAGGATGCGCCGCATTGCCTCAGCTGCAGCGGAAAAGAAATGACCGCGGCTGTCCCAGTGTTGAGCCTGGTCATTGTCGACCAGCCGCAGATAGGCTTCATGCACAAGTGCAGTCGACTGAAGCGTGTGGTCCGCTCGCTCGTTGGCCATGCGTGCGTTGGCGAGGAGGCGCAATTCTTCGTAGATCAACGGGAGTAGCTGTTCGGCCGCTGACGGATCGCCAGCTTCAATCTGGTTCAGGATTTGGGTGATGTCGTGCATTGGGTAAGGCTCGGTTGGAATAAAATTCTGCCCTCACTATACCTTCCCCAAAATGAATTGCTTTTCGTTCCGCGAAAATTCTGAGAGGTGTGCCCTCACAACGAACGAGCCAGGTTTTAAAAATATGCACCTGGATGGCTCGGGCGTGATAGCCATCCAGGTGCTTAATCGGATCTACTTACCAAGCACAGTCGTTTTCATGAAGCACTAAGGGGGATTTGTCCTTTCGCCGATGGGGCTTGCCGCCAATGTGTGGCTCCCGTTATTAATGCGATTTTCCGAGGCGGTTCTTCCGGAAGATTCTGCGAAAATATTCAGAAAAGTTCACGGCAGTATACGGAGCTGGCTTCGAGCGGCTATTTTTCCAGACCTCCTGCGTTAGTGACGCAGGACTAACCGTCCTGGATTACAGCTGCTAATGAGCATGTTTGGATCGCGCCGATATAACTGGGACGCCTCTTGCGAACAGATTGGGATCGAGTGAGCGAACTGAGTTTTCGAAATTTTCGACCCTATAGAGAAAATGGCGAAACCAACCTGGTTCCACAGCGATGAATGGAACTTCCGCCGCCAACGTCGACGCACACGCTACTTTTGTTGAGCAAAAGGCGACACTGCTGCGCTGTAGTACTAGGTGACGACAAACGTTAAATAGAACGCCAGAACCAATTGAAAACAGGACACGCCGGCCGCAACTGGATGGCCAAGTCGACTGCTACGCGTCACCATCGTGTAGATCGTCAATAGAACAATAATTGTTCCGATCGACTTCATCGCTAGGAACAAGGACAAGTTCGGCATCGATCCCTCCTCAATCCGATCCAGGTTCATCAACCAACGCCCGATAGGATTCTCCTCCATCTGCTTAAGTGATTGCCAATAGCGGATGGTGAGCGAGATGTCATAGACCGCAACCGATGCGACGACGATCAAATAGGTGGCAACGGACAGCCAGGTCGACGTCCAGCCTAGATAGGCGGCTCGCAAGGCAAATCTTAGATCCGTGATCTGCGTTCCCAAGTTTTCGAATGTGTTTCGAACTTGCGAATCGATGTTAGCAACTCTCAAAGCATCCATTTCGACATCTCCTACGATTAGCGCTGTTAGCGTGCGGCATGCACCGGTGCACCTATGTGTTCTGCAACGAAAAGCGTCGCTCAAACGTTTCCAAAGAATCGTTGCATAGCGTCAATCGTGCCAATTGAGATTTATCAGGAGAATTGTTTCCCTACGATCAAGCGACCGACCTAAGAAGCGGTTTTCGGGTGCATTTCCCGCCACGGACCTTTATTGTGAATTTTAGGTGCCCAATCACTTCGCAACTCCCCTGGGCAACGCGCTGGTCGGAATCTGTTCAAAATCATCACTGCGTTCCAATAAGTAAGAAGCAAGGCTATTGAAGGTGAATTTCTTCGCCATTAACGCGTGACCGCTTTGCGGGCAACCGTGATTTTTGTCAGAGCGACATAAGTACAAATACTGGAACGACATGAGTAACGGAACGCGTTACGCCTTTAGGCTTTGATGCAGAACGGATCCAAACCGATAGAAATAGGCTGGAATTCTCGTTTTCCCAAAGATGCTCACAATTTAAGCTGCGAGAGAGCTAAACGCTAAGGATCTCTTTTACAACACGTTGTTGCTCGACTCCAGTCAGGCGTTGTTCTAGCCCCTGGAATGGAAACGCGAATCGCGTGTGATCGATGCCCATGCAATGCAGTAGGGTCGCATTGAGGTCATTTACATGCACTGGGTTTTCCAGAATGTTGTAGCTGAAGTCGTCCGTTTGTCCGTATTCAACACCACCCTGGATTCCTCCACCTGCCATCCACATGGTAAAGCACTTGGGATGGTGATCTCGACCGTAGTTTTCTTTGGTCAACTTCCCTTGGCAGTAAATGGTGCGTCCAAACTCTCCGCCCCACACGACCAGTGTTGAGTCCAGCAAGCCGCGTTGCTTGAGATCCATGACCAAGGCCGCGCTGGCTTGATCCACGTCTCGGCATTGGGCAGGCAGATCGCCAGCAATGTTCCCATGCTGGTCCCATCCGCGGTGCAATAGTTGGACCACGCGGACTCCTCGCTCTACCATGCGACGAGCCAATAGAGTGCTGGCTGCAAACGTTCCGGGAGTTGTAACGTCAAGACCATAGAGATCAAGGACGGACTTGGGTTCTTTGCTCAAATCCACCAAGTCGGGGACGCTGCTTTGCATCCGAAAAGCCATTTCATATTGAGCAATTCGAGTTTGTATCTCTGGATCATGCAATTCTGCAAACCGCTGTTGGTTGAGTTGTCCCAGTGCGTCCAACATCGCGCGTCGATCCGCCGCGGTGACTCCATCCGGATTGGGTAGATAAAGGACCGGATCACCGCCCGTTCGAAGAGCTACGCCAGCATAACGGGTTGGCAAGAAGCCGCTTGACCACATCCGAGTGAACAACGCTTGAGCCGCTGCGCTGCTCGTCCAAGTCGGAGTCAAAACGACGAACGCGGGCAAATTGTCGCTTTCGCTGCCTAAACCATACGCGAGCCACGAACCCAAGCTTGGTTTGCCAGGAACTTCATTTCCGGTCATGACAAACGTGCAAGCGGGATCGTGATTGATGGCGTTAGTGTGCACGGTTTTTACAACTGCCAATTCGTCAACGATCTTGGCGGTATGCGGCAGCAATTCACTAACCCAACGCTGGCTCTGGCCATGCTGTGCGAATTTAAATTTGCTCGGCGCCACTGGAAATCGAGCTTGGCCGCTGGTCATGGTGGTAATGCGTTGTCCATTGCGAATGGAGTCGGGCAAATCTTTATCAAATTGCGCGTCCATGGCCGGTTTGTAATCCCAGGTATCTATTTGGGACGGTCCACCATTCATATGCAGATAGATGATGGATTTCGCTTTAGGGGCAAAGTGCGGTAAGCCAGCCATGGGCGGGTGGACCTTGGGGCTGGCGGGGCCACCGTCCGCTTGGCCGATGTTTGGACCGAATGCATTCGAGCCAGCCATCGCGGCCAGGGCTAGTCCACCCATTCTCAACCCATTCGAGCCGAAGAACTGGCGACGTGTTTGCAACAAATGGTGCTGAAAGAGAAGGCTATTCATGGCAGGATACTGGGGAAAGGATCGCGACAGGGCTGCTCATTAGGAAAGCGGCCTCCGTGAAGCGAGCGGCAAAAGGAAAACTACCAAGGTCACTCTGACGCTAATAGTAATCTAAAACCGACTAGTTTTGCGTTCGTTCGACTGTCCCAAGTTAGAGGAAAGAGCCGTTATCCATTCGGGAGTGCGAGGTTCCTACCGAGCTTTCGCAGTCCTTTTTCTCGGCAGGAGCCTCGATCTCCCGATAAATCGCAACGCAAAAACCAATTTAGGACTGTCGAATTAGTAAAACGAAACACTGGCAAATCGAAAACGAAACAGCGGGTTCAGCATCCAGCGTCAGTTTTTGCCGCGTGTGGTCGCAACTGCCGAAAACTGATCCAACATGAGTTGTGTTGATTGCCGGAAACCGATCAGCGATTGATCTTGAAGCAGGTGGCTTTTGTTGGCTTTGAGGATAGCCAGTGCCAGCGTTTGCCTGCGTTGCCAGTTTTCGAGGGTGAAATTTCGAATATCCGTGTACGGAACGTCAATTTTTGCCGCGATTTTTGGAATGACATGGAATCCGTCGCTGGCCCGAACTAACGAAAAGTGCATGGTTATGTACAATCCCATCACTCCGACTATCATCCCTAACGCAAAACTGCTGACTCGATTCATCCGCTTGAACTCCTTTTCCATGTGGCCGTTTCGGGCAGTGTTTACCCGTTTCCTATGGTTGATGTCCAGATCAACGATTGATTCTTTGTTTTGCCCAACCGTCGAGATGCTTTTACGAAAGTTTTATTTATGCCAAAACCAGCAATTTCGCAAACGCCAAACTCCGCCCAATGGGACTGGAATCTACCCAAGTTGTTTATACGTCGATGTCGGGAGAAGGGTAAGCGTATCAAGGTTTCGGATTCGACCGGTGCCCAACTTAGCGGTCACGATTTGCTTTTGAAATCGCTCGTTCTGCGCCGCATCCTGAATCGCCAGGTGTTGAAGGCTGACGAAAAATTTGTAGGGGTCTTATTGCCACCCACGGTCCCGGGTGCGCTCACCAATTTTGCTCTCAGTCTTTCGGGACGAGTGGCGGTGAATCTCAATTACACGGTGAGCAATGCCATAGTCAACAATTGCATTGAGCAGGTAGGCATACGCAACATCCTAACCAGTCGCAAGGTAATGGAGAAATTTAACATTCAGCCGTCGGCCAATTTGATTTACATCGAGGACTTGAGGGAGTTTGCAACGCTATGGGACAAGCTGGTATGTTCGATTGCAGCCAAATGGTTGCCGCTACCGATGCTGTCTCGACAGCTTGGACTCGACAAGCTCAAGAGCGAGGACTTATTGACGGTGATTTTTACGTCGGGCTCAACAGGAAATCCTAAGGGGGTACCGTTGTCCATGATCAACGTGGCCTCGAATGTTCAGGGGTTTGATCAAGTGATTCGCGTTTTGGACAGCGACAACTTTCTCGGTGTTCTCCCTTACTTTCACTCCTTCGGTTTTACGGTCTGCTTGTGGGGA
>JAYTVM010000076.1:0-30883 GCA_043743995.1 Pirellula sp.
GTTGAATTTCGGCGGAGACGATGGTGCCGGTGGTGCCGGAGCAGACACTTTCAGGAACTTCGGCAGGGCCACCGCCGTGAAATTCCGCGGCGGGGCTGATGATGATGTCTTCACCAATGCGACTGGTGCGACGATTACTGGATTGAATTTCGGCGGAGATGATGGTGCGGACTCTCTTACAAACTATGGAACCCTGGCCGGCGATCTCGTCTTCACCGGCGGCGCCGATGACGACGTCTTCACCAATGCGCCCGGTGCGACGGTCGGCGGACTAAGTTTCGGCGGCGACGATGGAGCTGATACTCTGCTTAACTATGGCACTGCTACCAGCTTGGTATTCAGAGGTGACGATGGGGCCGACGTCTTTGTCAACAGCGGATTAGGCACGATCGGAGATCTGACATATGGTGGCGGAGCCGATGACGACGTCTTCCAAAATAATGGCTCTGTAGCTTCGATAGTTTTCGGCGGCGACGATGGCAAGGATAGATTGCTCAACTACGGCAATTTTGGCAATCTGAAATTTACCGGCGGAGCTGACGACGATCTGTTCGCTAACTTTGGCGATTCTGTAGGCGCGATCAGTTTCCAGGGCGACATGGATCCTGGAAAGCCAGGTTATGATCCGACGATTGGTGGAAAAGATACTTTGATCGTCCGTGGAGCAGGTGATGGAAAAGCGTCGACAAAGGTTGATTTCAATGGTGGGAAAGGCAAAGACACTTTCTTAAATAGTGCCCGCGGTTTCAGTTCGCTTATCTTTAACGGCGGCGGCGACGACGACGTGTTTGTGAATGCCGCCGCGAACATCAGCGGAATCAATTTTGGTGGCGATGATGGTGCCGACCAACTAATAAACACCGGCGCTGGGCTGAGTGGCGTCGTGTTCAATGGTGGCGCGGACGATGACGTTTTCATCAATAGCGGCGCGGGGCTAGCGGACATTACCTTTAATGGTGGCGCCGATAACGACCGATTCTGGAATAAAGCCAGCGCAGTAATTTCTCGCTATCTGGTATTCAATGGCGATGACGGAGCCGATTTATTCATCAATGATGCGGCTTCCATTGTTGACATGACGTTCACGGGCGGTGCGGATGACGATCGCTTCCAAAACAACGGCGCAAGTGTTGGAAGTATTCTCGTTGATGGTGGCACCGGTGCGGATGTCGTTATCAATACTGGCTCACAGTTGGCCAGCTGGAAATTTGATGGTGGCAGCGGGAAGGATACATTGCTTAACCGCGGATACAACGCTGGTCGCATTGAAATGACGGGCGACGACGGAGCCGACGTTTTCGTCAATGATGGAGTTGGTGCGGCCGTTTTGGTTTTCAGTGGCGGCGCTGATGACGATGTTTTTGCCAACAATGGCGAAGCCACAAACTTGACGTTCACTGGCGGCGCTGACGATGACGTATTTCAAAATAATGGGTCGGTCGAATCTATCAACTTCGGCGGCGACGACGGCAACGACCTCTTTCAGAACAACGGTCCCGCTGTATCGCTGGTGTTCACTGGCGGCGCGGACGACGATGTCTTCATCAACAATGGTGCCGATGTTCTATCGATCAACTTCGGTGGAGATGACGGGGCCGATACGTTCATCAATAACGGAGATGGACTCGCCAGTTTAGTCTTTGTAGGGGGCGCGGACGGCGATTACCTGCGACTGCAAGGCGAAGGGATCGGCAATGTCGACTATCAAGGCGGCGCTGGCAATGATACGTTCGAATACAACGGAGTCGCCACGGCTGTTTCGACGATAACCTACAACGGTGGCGCTGGTAATGACTTCTTGTCTTGGCTAGGCTCCGGTTTATCGGCAACCTTTAACGGTGGAGACGGCGATGATCTGGCAACCATCGTGGGCGGCGGCAACCTAGCACTCAACGGTGACCAGGGTGATGATACGTACTCGATCGTCGGCAATCCGCAAGCGACGGTGAACGTTGGCGAATTGTATTCATTTGCGACCGATACCTCGATTGACACGCTCGACTTTTCTTCGTTCTCCGGTGGCCCAATTAGCGTCGATCTTCGCAGTACACTGCCGCAACCACAGGGGAATGCATTGCCAGGCGAGAGCGCACCTAGGTTTACGCTCCAGTTGGCGGATGGACTCGGTGTCGAAGCAGTTGTGGGAACTGCCTTCGCAGACACCATCCAAGGCAATGCACGCGATAACATTTTGCTGGGTGCTCAGTACTTTAAGGACTCGACCACAATGGACGTGTCGTTAGCTACTGCGCCGCTGGCCGCTCGCCGCAGTCAGGTACAGTGGGTGTTGTTAGATTTCGATTCTCGGACCGATACCGGTGAGCATGTTTATTCTCAGGAAGATCGCGATGCCATTGTCAGTCGCGTCCAAGCCAATTACAGCGGACCGAATACCGGGGCGCCGTGGTTCGACGTGAAAATCACCCAAGACATCAACGAACTTCCATGGCGGTCGGACGATCCGTCCAAGCCGATTGATTACGCAACGATCTATTTCAATGATACACCTGCGTCCGGCAGGCCAGGGGGATTGGCCAGCGAAGTCGACCTGGGTAACCGGAACTTTGGCGGCTCAGCCCAAGTGCAAATCAATGGACTTTTGGGAGGATCAGTGACGGCTCAGGAAGCCAACAAGCAGGTGGATGAAACCCAGCCGATAGGCGACCTCGATAAATATGCGGCGGACCAAGATCAGACCTTGTTTGGTGACTCGTCGGTTGGCGCTCTCAAGCCCGATGCGACAATCGAGAACTTCATTAAGCTGTCGGCCAAGGTTGCGGCCCACGAGCTTGCCCACTTGTTAGGGCTCCGGCATCAAGATTCGTTCGGTCCGATCGGTTTGGGCATTCATGATCCACCGGGCGGCGGCGCTTACAAGCCAAGTTACACGGGAGCGGCTGGCGGCTTCGAGTCGTTTTACCATTTGGTGGGCTCGCCTGCATCGATCGGCTCTTCACGCTTCACCGACTTGAATGACCTGTTCTTTGGCGAGCGCGAAGCGGTTAAGTTGGCCTTCGCCGGCAGCAATCCGGACGATACCACGATCGATGAAACGACGTCCGTTGGTGGGTCGCATAACAGCGCTTTCACCGCCGAGCCTGTGCAGTTGGTTACGCTGGCCGTGCCCAATACGCTCGGCAACGGTGCGAACGCGGCCAAAAGCAATTTCGTGCAGCTAAAATCAGTGATCGGCGAAATCAAGCTTGCTGGCACGAAGAGCGAAAATGACTGGTATTCGTTCGCGGGCCATGCAGGCGAGTTGGTCAACATCGATGTCTTATCGAATTCGATGGTAGGCCGATTTGGCTCAACGCCGGATAGCTACGTTGACACCATTTTGCGCGTTTATCGCTTAGACCAGAATGGTAATCCGGTTCTAGTTCCCTATAACGCGAGCTTTGCGGTCAACGATGACCAATTTGAACCGACCGATTCGAGTATTATCGACCTGCGGTTGCCGGCTGACGGGACGTACTACGTTGAAGTCGATACCTTCTCGCGAGCTAACGACGATTCGCTAAGTGACCCAAACAACCCCAACAGTCCGCTGAATCCAACCCATCCTTGGAATCCAGCGAACAATCCAAGTTCGGACAATTCCCAGAAGTACCAGCGTTTTGTCGATACGGTGAATGATACCGATATCGGCAAGTATCGGTTGGTCATATACCGATATGATAGCGCGAATACAAGTGACGGCATTGACACCATCAAGGGCAACGGCGGCAAAGACAGCATCGATGGCGGACCGGGTGACGATTACTCGTTCAGTTTCTCCCTAGGGGATCCAGCCTACCAAAAAGAAGGCGAAACACTCACTCGGAGCATCGCTCTAGCGGATCGGGGTGCTACAAGTTGGACTGGCAGTACGGTGGATTATGGTGACGGAAGCGCTGTTGAAAACGTCGTGGTATCGGTCGATCCAAGTGACGGTTCACTCAGTTTCAATCTCAATCACGAATATGTCAATGACGATGGAATTTACGCGGTCAGCGTGAAGATCCGCGATGACATCGGCAACGAGTTCGTTCGCAAAGTTGAGGTGCACGTCGCCAACGCGGGTCCCACCGCACGAATCTCCGCCCCTTCAACGGTGCTGGTAAATCAAGTTGTCAACTTTCAACTTTTTGCCGACGATCCAAGCCTCGCCGACGATGCGGCCGGGTTTACCTATGAAGTTAACTTTAGAAATGGGCTTAAAATAGTAGATCGGAGCGCAGGCAACGGCACTGGATTTATTTTCGCGTCGACGACTTTCTCGGTTGCGGGCGATGCGCTGGTTCAGGTTACTGCCATCGACAAGGACGGAGCCAGGAGTGCGGCGGCTACATTTACGATCCACGTGCAATCGGCTGCGGCAGAAAGCCTCGTTGCTGCCGTCGACTCGCTAGTTCAAGCAGGGGTTACTGAGGTTGTCATTCAACCAGCGAGCAACACTGAGTTGAATGGTTTGCTGAGTGCCCTATCAAGTCTTGCTCCCCGCAGCGCCGGACAGACCTTTAACATCATAGTCGATTCGACATTGGAGTTTCACGGCCAGGTCGCCACTGTGCCGGCTGGTTATCGGCTGATCATTGATAATGCGACTTTTGTTGGAGCATCACCAGCACTCACGGTGAACGGTGATGTTGAGTTGAATAATGACAAGCTAAGCAACAACACCAATGCACCGACTATTTTGGTCTTGGGCGGTAGCTTGAAGGTGCGTTCGAGCACGGTTGAAGAATCTACAAATTACGCACAGGCCGCGATCTCAGTAACCGGCGGGACGGTTGACATCGGCGGACCGGGTGATCTCGGTGGCAATAAGTTCATTGTTCACGGTCTAGGCCAGTTCATAAGCAATTCGACCCTGACCAGTATTCCCGTGATGGGCAACAACTTCCAAGTTGACTTGACCGAAGGAAATTCCGCGACTGATATTTCTACCGACGTGCTGGTGATCGATCAAAGTCTTGCAGTCGCTACATCGGCAGGAAAATACGGTTCGTTCGCCATCGTCGGTGGTGCGTGGAAATACACGGCCGGTTCGGCTCACGATGAGTTCGTTGCGGGTGTGACGTACACCGATAGTTTTGAAGTTGACGTCCAAACGACAATCACTATTCATATGTTGGGTACCAACGATAATCCAACTGCGACATTCGCCAACAACGGCTCAAAGACTTATGGTGAAACGTCAACGGTCTACTTCGCCTACCAACAGGATGCTGACTCGGGCGTAGCACCGGAATTCCACTATGCTTATTCCGAAACAGATAATTTCACGGGGATTACATACGATCTTGCTAGCGGTAGCACGACAAACGCGATTCAAGATTACTCGCTGCTCAATGCAGGCAAACACACGATTTATGCTCGGATCATCGACAAGGATAACGGTTACAGTGCTTACACCACTGATGTGTTCATTGACCAACGAGTGGTTACGCTCAAGGCCGATCACAAGGCCAAGACTTACGGCGACCTTAACCCGCTTTTGACGGCGACAGTCAGCGGTACGGTGAACAACGACCCTCTGAGCTACACGTTGGCTACGACTGCTGGACAATTCAGCGCTGTGGGCAACTATCCGATCAAGGTAACGCTAGGTACGAACAAAAACTACCTCATCACTCCGAGCGATGAAGTACTCAGCATCGCCAAGGCTAACACTTCGACAATTGTAGGTTCATCGGTCAGTCCCTCAAGTTTTGCACAAACGGTGACCTTTACTGTGACTGTATCGAACAGCAGTACAAGTCCGATTCCAACCGGTAGCGTGCAGTTCATCATCGATGGCGTCAATTACGGTTCGCCTGTCGCTCTCGACGGTAGTGGTAAAGCGAAGAGCAGCATCACCAATCTGACCGTTGGACCACATACGATCGTTGCAAACGAGGTGAACGCAGACGGAAATTTTGTAAACAGCTCTGGCTTATTCACCCAAATTGTTGGCAGCTTGGCAGCGAGTAGTGCGTACATTCTCAACCCGACTGCCAGTGGTGCTATTACGGCTTCGGGTGACGCGAGTGTCACATTGTCAGGTGGGATTTTCGTCGATTCCAATTCACCGAGTGCCATCGTGGTCAGCGGCAACGCCAAGGTCAATGTGGGTGGTACGGTTCAAGTTGTCGGTGGTGTTAGCAAGAGTGGCAACGGGGTAGTTACGAAGACAGGGACGCCGGCGGCGACAAATGATCCTCTTGGCTCGCTCCAATCACCCGTCACGACTGGTCTAACTAGTTATGGCTCGAAGAGCGTCGCTGAAAATACAACGGCGACGTTACTACCCGGCATTTATACGTCGATCAGTCTCTCGGGGAACGCGTCCGTTACCATGAGTTCGGGGACCTACATCATTCTTGGTGGCGGTTTTTCCGTTTCCGGTAATGCGAGTGTGACCGGCTCCAACATATTCATCTTTAATGCCGGGAGCAACTATAGCAACAATGGATCGACGATTACAACGGGTGGCAACTTTGGTGGTATCACGCTCAGCGGCAATGGTAACTTCAATCTGACTCCGACGACGGGCTCCGACCCCTATGCCGGAATCTTGCTCTACCAAGCCCGCGATAATACTCGGGCGCTGAGTATCAGAGGCAATGCGACAGTTGCTGTCAGTGGGACGATCTACGCGGCAAATGCCGCGCTCACGCTGAGCGGCAATGGCACGCTCAAAGACACGTTGGTTGTTGGCAGCTTGAACGTCAGCGGCAATATTGCCCTTACGCAGATGGCGGCAGGGAGTGGGGGATCTGAAGCGGCCACTGGATTTGCCAATTCGTTGCTGGCTGGGGATCTGGCCCTGTACGTTAACAACCTTTCCGGGGCAGTGACGCCGGACATGCTGGCACGAATCCACGACGCGATCAGTAGCATCGACGTCTTGCTGGCTCCTTACAGCGTCAAGATCGTAGAGGTTAGCGACCCGTCGATGGCGACAGTGATTTTGGATTACAGCAGCATGAGTGCCAACGGCACTGCTGCCGATGGTGTGCTCGGCAGTTACGATCCTAGCGTTAACCCTGTGAGGATTACGATACTACAAGGTTGGAACTGGTACACGGGCGCTGACGCGGCAGGAGCCGCCCCCAACCAGTATGACTTTCAGACCACCGTCACACATGAATTCGGCCATGCTTTGGGGCTTGGGCACTCGCATGATGCAGCTTCACCAATGAACGAGAACTTGGCAACTGGCACGGCTCACCGATTCATGAGTGTGGCCGACCTGAACATTCCGAGCACACCGGAAGGAGCCGAACCGTTGATGGCGGCCAACGTTCTTGTGCCCGCTGTCGCAGTTCCGATCGAAGCGAGCTCACGTCAGACGCTGCTAAACTCGTTCAGCGCGCCGATTTTTGCGTTTCCAAATGCCAACGTCGGCAGTGGTAGCGAACAGCACCGCAATTCTCTTCAGTCGATGGCCCTCAAATCCGTCTTGGCTGAGTGGACAAGCACATTCGGTCGACGAGACAATATCGAAGTCAACGACGACTATTTGTCGAAAACCGGCATTGCCGCGAAAATCGATTCTGCTTTCGATGATAATGTTAGAGCTGATTCGTCGGTTGAATCCGGCGTTGATCGCTACTTTGCAAATTTCGAAAGCGATTTTAGCTTGGCACTCGATCACGTTAAGGACTGGAAATCGATTGATATTAAGAAGGCTGTCAAGAAGTAGTGGTAGACCAAACAATTAGCGGATACCGGGGAATGTAAGCAGCGGACGCCGCGCGAAAGCAACAGAGCATGTTCCATGGCAGATAAGAAAAAAATCAGCAGCGACAAATCTGGACAAGACATAACCCTTGAACTGAACGCCCAAGAAATCTCGCGCCAAACGGCGGAAACGGACGGTGAGCCGTCAGAGACCATCGTTGTGAACCAGGCGGACATAACAACCAATGCGGGCGATACTCCAGGTTTGATGGAAACCATCGCGCCTGTGGATCCGACCGGTCCCGCTAAGTCTCAAATGGATTCGCGCAGTGACGTCACGGGCGACTTCACCGCTTCGGCTCGTGATGATACCTCTATATCTATTGACGTCGCGGAACTATCGATCGACAGTGCGAGGACCGGTGAGTTTTCATCGAACCATGACTATTCAATGGACGATCATTCTAGTACCGCGGGCATACAGGGGCCGCAGGCTGCACTTCCAAAGAAGGTGGGTGACTACAAGATCCTCGGCCTGCTCGGTCGTGGAGGAATGGGGGTCGTCTACCATGCCAAGCATCGGAAACTAGATCGAGAAGTGGCGCTCAAAATGATTTTGGCGGGTGGGCACGCTTCGCCAGAACAATTGCAACGCTTTATTATCGAAGCTCAAGCGGTTGCCCATCTCCAACACAACAACATTGTCCAGATATTCGAAGTCAGCGAAGAGGACGGCGTGCCGTTTTTCTCGCTCGAGTACGTCGACGGCCAGCCGCTGGACGTGCAGCTGAAGTATCAGTTGCCTGAAGCCATCGAAGCCGCCACGTTGATGGAAACGCTCGCCAGGGCAATGCAGTATGCCCACGATCACGGCATCATTCACCGCGACTTGAAGCCTGCCAACGTGTTGATTTCCAAAGATGGCGTTCCCAAGGTAACCGACTTCGGGCTTGCAAAAAAACTAGACGACGCAGACGATTCGTCGAGCACGCGGACCGGCACCATTATGGGCACCCCGAGTTACATGTCGCCCGAGCAAGCTCGCGGTGAAGTTCATGAACTGGGACCGGCCACGGATCAATACTCCCTCGGCGCGATGCTCTACGAGTTTCTAACGGGGAAACCTCCTTTCCTAGGCGCCAAGCCGCTTGAGACGATTCTGCAGGTAGTGAAAGAAGAGCCGATTCCGCCGCGGCAGTTGCGACCAAAGTGTCCGGCTGATTTGGAAACAATTTGCCTCAAGGCATTACAAAAACTTCCGGAATCGCGCTACGGCTCGTGCATGGAACTCGCCGACGATCTCAAACGCTTCATTGTGGGCGAACCGATTCTTGCCCGCCCGGTTGGCCTCCCGGAACGTGTGTGGCGATGGTGCAAACGCAATCCCAAAATTGCAATTCCTTCGGCTGCGGCCTTGGTCATGATGTTGCTGGCAACCACAATCTCGACCTGGTCGTACTTCACTGTTGCCGCCAAGAACCGGACGATCGCCACCGAACGAGACAACGCGAAGACACAAGAAACAATTGCAAAAGTGCAAGAAAAACTCGCCAAAGAGCAGCAAGCATTGGCGGAATCGCGAGAACGTGTTGCTCGCAAGCAATCTAAGCTCGCCCTCGATTCGCTGCAGTTCGTGCAAACCAACATTGACAGTAAACTCAAGGTCCTGCCGAACATGGCAGAATTGCGAATTGATTTGATGAAGGCGATGGCCGACAAATGGAAAGAATTGGAAGTCAAACTGACTGGTGACGCCACGGATTCGACTGGCGAGCAAGGCGAAGCAGTGGCGACCCTGATGGCATCCCAGGGACGGACAGCCGAGTCGTTGATGCAATTGGGTAGGGTTCAAGAGGCAGACGACATTTATGCAGACCTGATTCAGAAAGCCGAGCATCGCCTGGTAGTCATGGAACACGTCGATGCGGCACGTTTCAATTTAGCCTACCTGTGTTTGCAGCGTTCGGCTACGCAGGGCAAGCTCAGTTCCGATCCCCAAGTACCCATGGAATTAAATCGGCGAGCCTTCGAGATATTGGAAAATATCAAAGCCCATCCAAAGCCCAAGAAATACGATCCCGCCACGGATGACAAAACGCCGGAACAACGAGAGGCGGACCGAAAGGCTTTAACGGACAGCATTAACGATGTGTATTCACAGGTGCTCACAACTTTGGGCTCGGCATATATGAGCCTTGGAGAGCTTGCGCAAGCCAGCCAATATTTTTTGAAGGCTTATGAACAGGGAGAAGCAATTCTGGCAGCCATTCGAGGGAAACTCGACTTTGAATCGATGAGCGAAGCCGAAAAAGATAATCTTACTGCCGGACGCCAACTGTCGCTCGATACCTCTGGATTGGCCTTGGCGTATATATATTTGCGATTAGGCCGTACCGAGGAGTCGATCAAGCGGTACGAGGCAGCCATTGCTGGTCGCCGCGAAATCGTTGCTAGACGACCGAAGATGGCGATGTTGCAGAGTGCTCTAGCAGGCTTCCTCGGCAATTATGGCAACGCCTATTTGTGGCTTGATCGCCCTGAGGATGCAAAGCCCCTTTTGGAAGAATCGCATGAAAGGACAGAGGCGTTGCATGCAGAGGATCCTAAGAATGCAAAGTACAGTAGCGACTTGGCGACGGCGCATTATCGCATGGGTACTTTACTGGACATTTCCGGCGATACGCCTGGTGCGGCAAAGCACTTCGAAAGCTGCAAGACTTTGCGTAAAGAGGCGGTTAAGCTTTCGCCCAACGATAGCAACAAGCAGAAGCTCATGCTTGCGCTCGGTCGATGTGGCGATATGGAGGCTGCTCTCGTACTCATTAACGAATTCGGGGCCAATACGGCTCGCAATGGAGAACTGCATCTAGAGCGGGCTCGCGCTTTAGCACAGCTTAGTCGCCATGTCACTGACGAACAAGTAAAATCAAAAATGATAGGCTTAGCTCTGGATGCTCTGGTGCGCTCTATTCAGGAAGGCTACAGCGACCCATTTCGTGTTCAAGCTGAGCAGGATCTGGATCCGTTGCACGCAGAGCCACGTTTCAATGAACTGATCGATTCCATGCAGAAATTAAACCATACGACTGCTTAATTTCCGCTTCGGTCAACTTCCGTTATTAGCGTCCGCCACGTCACGCATAAACTCACTTACTCCCATTTAGCAAATCCGCCGTGATGCGTTGAAAATACTTGCGGCTTCCGGCACCTAAGTTCCCCCTTCCATGCGGATGAATCGTGCGTTCTCGTTTTCCTGGAGCATTTAGAGTTGTCCATTTTTTCGTTCGAACGAATATTAGAGATATGTTAATGTTTGATTAGAGCGATTCCATCGGAAAGGTGCGTCCCGATCCTGAAGGGATCGAGGAATCTTGGCCCCTTTCAGCCTTTCAGGGCCTCTTTCTAGTCCATTTGTTCACCGGGGGTGTGCCGCTTCGCGTCGACCCCCGGCTACTCTCTGTAATCCCTATCGGGATAGAACACCGTCGCACACGAGCGCACATGATGGGAGCGGCGGATCTACGCAAAAATTTCCATCACGGCTTGCCCCTTGCCGTCCTCGGTGACGTAAAACGGGCGGTTCTCGACCAAGTATTGTGTCTTCGGGCTAATCCCCATGGCCGTCATGATCGTGGCATGCAAGTCCATCACGCTCACCGGATTTTTGATTGCCAACAGCGGACGCTCTTCCGCGGTTTCGCCATACAGAAACCCCTTCTTCGTTCCTCCTCCAAACATGAGAACGCTCGTTCCACCCGTGAAGTGTCGATGCAACCCATAGTGTTTCATTTCTGAGACCGTATCGACTTTGAAGGTCGCTTGATCGTTTGCGTTCGATCCGGGTCTCCCCTCCATGATTGCGTCGCGACTAAATTCGCTCGCGACAATAATAAGGGTTCTTTCAAGTAACCCGCGTTCCTCCAAGTCGCGAACCAGTGTGGCGATAGGCAGATCCATTTCCTTGTGCAACCCGGCTAATGTCTCGTGGCCGTTCGCGTGCGTGTCCCAATAAAGAAATGGCACGTACTCCGTCGTGACCTCAACAAAGCGAGCGCCGGCTTCAATGAGCCGACGTGCCAACAAACATCCTCGCCCAAATCGTCCCGTATCGTATTTTTCCAAAACTTCCTTTGGCTCCAGCGAGATATCGAACGCTTCACGTTCCTTCGAACTCAGCAATCGATAAGCATTGTCGAAACTGCGAAGCATCGATTCTTGTTGATAATCGCTCATCAAATCACGATTCGGATTCTTGTCCAGCATCCGCCGAAAAAGTCGATCGCGATTGGCGAATCGTTCTGCATCCATCCCCTTGGGTGGGCGAACAGACTGGGCTGCCTCCTCCGGAAAAGGTAAGTTCATCGGACCAAATTCACTGCCAAAAAAACCAGCCGTCGTAAACGCTTTCAGTTCTTCCACCTCCCCAATTCCCTCAAGTCGCTGACCAATGTTGATAAAAGCTGGAATCACAGGATTGCGAGGACCGAGCACCTTGGCCATCCAAGACCCAATATGCGGACAAGCAACTGTTTGAGGAGGGACGTAACCGGTGTGCCAATGGTATTGGTGACGCGAATGCAGAATACTTCCTAAGTCGGGCTGGACGGCGCTTCGTATCAAAGTTGCTCGATCCATAACTCCCGCAATGTTCTCTAGCCCCTCGCAGATCTTGATGTGGTCAACAGCCGTATTGATGGCAGGAAAGGTGCTCAACATAGAGCTGATCTCAAGCCCTTCCTTGTAGGGCGAGAAGCGTTTCGGATCGAAGGTGTCGGGTGCTGCCATGCCACCAGCCATCCACAGCAATATACAAGCGTCCGCTTTGGCCGGAGGATTCGCCGAGGAAGCGTCTTCTGCTCGTACGAATTGGGGCTGACCTGTCATGAAAGCTGCCGACCCGGCTACGGCAAGCTTCTTCAGAAAGTCACGGCGAATCTCATGCCGATTGCCACTGACACTGTTTTCGTTTTCCATTGCAAATTACCTCACCAATTGAAATTCTGGTTGCATAATGACAATCCACAACAAATCCTCGATGCCTCGCGTCGAAAGCTCTTTGCCAAGCAACTCGTCCGCGATCGCCAGCTCCTCGGCTCTCGGTTCTCGAGAGAATGAGTAGCCATATAACCATTGTGTAAATGCTTTTTTGCTTGTCCATGATCGCTTCAACAGGTTCTCAGCGCCCGTGGCAAGAGTCTTTGCGACGATCGATCCGTTCGCCAACTCCATCGCCTCGAGCGTTGTCAGGTCGTTAGGTCGCATACTGACGATTTGATCGCGATTAGGTCGACCCAATGCTCGCATCATGGGGTCACTCTTGAGCAGTGAGGCTCGCACCATCGAAGATTTTGCAAAAGCAGATCGCGCAAGTTCGAATTGAAGTTTAGGCAGGACTGCCGCCCAAGTTGCTTGAGCCGCAACGGGAACTGCAGGTTGCCAATTGCCTGGCTCTTTTGCAAACTTGCCATTGTCACGTGGTGTCTTGTCCGTCCATTCCCAAGTCGAATCGCTCACTATCGAAAATAGCGCGGGCTGCGACTCAGGCAACTGGCCAGCTGCCCAACCTCTGGCTTCAAAAAACAATCCCGCTGGATTTGGTGTGCTCCCTTGGTTTTCTGCAACGACAAGCAATTCGTTTTTTCCAGCAACAAGGCCGAGCAATCGAACCGCCGTTGGAGTTTCCCAGTTATCGCCGCTGGCCAACTTCTTGCCGTTGACGTACAGAGTGAATCGATTGTCGCAAGTGATGACTGCTCCCGCTTGTCCGAAGCCCTTGTCCAACTCGAATTGCTTGCGAAACGATCGCTTTTCGCCAGCTTGGTGAGGCGTGGCCTGGCCATCGCTGGACCATATCCAGCTTGCGCCCAGGGCTAGCGACTTCGCAACCTCCGAATTTACCTTGCCCCGTAGGAAGTTCGCATCCATGCGAGTAGGAGCTGCTTCGGTTAGTTGCCAGAGCGTATCGGCGAACTGCTCCGCCGTCATGCGCTTTGCCCTGGGACCAAGGTATCCATAAGCGCGAGTCTCGGAATCCGCTGCCAGTACTTCGCATTGGCTTTGGTAAGCAGCCGAATTTGCAATCAATCGCAACGTGTGTTTCAGATCGTAGCCATGTTCTGCAAAGTCGCTCGCCAGCATGTCCAATAAATCCGAATTCCAAGGTTCCGTCTGCATCGAATCGGTTGGATGAACAATTCCTCGGCCCATCATTCGATGCCACAATCGATTGACGATGGTACGCGTGAATCGGCCGTTTTCAGGATGCGTCATGAGGGCGGCAAGCTGCCGAAGTCTCTCTTCCGGTTTTGCATTCGCGTCGATGTCTCCTAGTTCCGGAAACAACCATTTGGCTTTTGCCGTTTTTCCTATGGCTTTATCGCAGCGATGAATCTCAAGATCCTTCGTCGAATAGACTGCGGCTAATCCGTAGGCTTCCTCTAGTTTCCATCGATCCACAAAACTGTCGTGGCACGAAGCACATTTCAAATTGATGCCGAGCAACGATTGCGAAACACTTTGGGCAAATTGAATTTCGACCGTTTGGCCGGCGCTCACTTCGCCTCGCCATTTGATCCCCTCAATGAACCCTCGGCTCTCCTCGGTCGGGGGCGCGATGAGCTCTCGCACAAATTGATCGTAGGGTTTGTTGTTTAGCAGCGATTGGTACAACCACCCGCTTATTTGTTTGCGACCACCCGTGATGAAACCGGTACCTCCGTAGTCATTTCTCAGCAAGTCATTCCAAAAAGTTAGCCAATGTTCTGCGTAGGCTTCGTCATCCGCGAGCAGTTGGTCAATCAAGACAGCGCGTCGATTGGTGGCCTTATTTGCGAAATAGAAATCGAGCTCACTTGACTCTGGCAATAGGCCATTTAGGTCCATCGACACTCGCCTCGCAAACGTAGCGTCCGGGATGGCGCTAGGTACGGACGATTGCGATTCAGCCAAGTAGTTGTCGATTATCCGATCGATTGGATTCGTTCGACCGTTTCGGGCCGCGGGCAATTCCGGCATTCGCGGTTTTAGTGGCGGCTCGTAAGCTGGGGCTTTGAATGCGAAGCCATCGTCCCACACGACACCGCTATCGATCCATCGCTTTAACAGTTCCACTTCGTTTTTTTGCAGGCGCGGCCCTTTCGGTGGCATACGTTCGTCTTCCACATCGGAAGTTACGAGCTCGATGATTCGACTAGCATCGGCTTTGCCTACCTCAAGCACTGGCCCATTTTCGCTCCCCCTGAGAAGTTCCGCCTTTGTGTTGATTGAGAAACTACCCTTGATCTTGTCACCTGCGTGGCATTCTGCACAGTGTTTTCGAAGGATTGGGACGATTTCATGCGAAAAGTCGATCGGCTTCTGGGCGTAAAGATTCGGAGAATTGGCTTTAAGTCCGAGCAGAAGTGCTAATGCAATTGTGGCAGTTTGAGTGAAGCTGGGAAGTCTGACGGTCATGGGTGCATCGGAGGGGGCGGGGGAGGATTTCTGACAAATCAATTATAGCCGATACGCATTGCGGTTCATGGGATGATCTTAATCTTTGTTCCGTTAAATTGTCGCCTTTCGCTCCGAGGCTGTGAAGTTATTAGTGTCGCCTTTTGCTCCGCAAAAGTGTGCGTCGTTAACGCTACTTTCGCAGAGCGAAAGGCGACAATGGCGATGGCATGCTACAATGATCTTTGAATACTTTCCTCTGTCGCACACGAGACGACGCCAAGTTCAGCGACCAGTAAACCAAGTTCAGCGACCAGTAAACACCGACACGGCAGCATGATCCAATACGTGGAATTGCAATGCAAAAGCAACTTCTCGTTTTTGGAGGGTGCTTCGCACGCACACGAGCTTGTGGAGCAAGCGGCGCAACTCGGATATCTTGGACTGGCAATCACGGACCGCAATACTCTCTCGGGAATCGTTCGCGCTCACACGGCGGCTCGAGACCTGTCCTTTCCTTTTGTCGTTGGAAGTGAACTGCATCCCGAAGATGGGCCTCCCGTTGTTCTGTGGCCCCAAAACCGACAAGGCTATGGCAACCTTTGCAAACTACTTTCCATAGGCCGATTGCGAGCGGACAAAGGGGCTTGTCGTTTGTCTTGGCATGATATCGCTGCCTGTAGCGATGACTGCATTGCTGGCTTTGTGCCCCGTCGTCCGGATGCGCCGAGAGCAATAACTCCCGAGCGAGTTTCGACCGATCCCCTGGCACCGCTCCAAGTCCAACCGATTCCAATCGCTCCATGGTGTAAGGCAGGTGCGAGTTTCGATTCAAATGATCTGCAAAACTGGAGTCTGTGGCTCAACCAGTTTCGGGAATTGTTTAGCGACCGCGGTTATCTGATTGCAAGCCTTCACCGCGGAGTAGACGACCAAGTCTCGCTGGCACGTTGGAAGAAAGTCAGTAGCGATTCCTGCGTTCCGCTTCTGGCGACAGGCGACTGTCTCTATCACGTACCCGAGCGGATGCTGCTGCAGGACTGTTTGGCCGCCATCGCATCTGGGACGGCCATCGACGCTACGGCTGCCTCGCGTCCTATGAACGCCAGTTATGCCATGCAGTCCCTGGCCGACATCCAACGCGTTTTTCGGGATTTCCCTGAAGCACTTTCGGCGACCACTGAGATTATGCATCGGATCGACTTTTCGTTGCAGTCGCTTCGCTATGAATATCCGCTGGAGGCTTCGCCAACAGGTGTAGCACCCATTGACTACCTCAAGCAACTGACCTGGGGAGGAGCCAAAGAGCGATACCCTCGCGGCGTCCCGCACTCAGTGATCGCTATGCTCAAGCACGAGTTCTCGATCATCCAGGACTTGCATTATGAGGCCTATTTTTTGACCGTCTGGGACTTAGTCCGATTCGCCCGGTCACGAAACATTCTGTGCCAAGGTCGCGGTTCGGCCGCCAACAGTGCCGTTTGCTTCTGCTTAGGGGTAACCAGTGTGGATCCCAGCCAATACGATTTACTCTTTGAACGCTTTATCAGTCGCGAACGCAATGAAGCGCCCGATATCGACGTCGATTTCGAGCATCAACGTCGCGAGGAAGTCATCCAATACGTTTACGAAAAGTACGGACGGCATCGAGCAGGCATGACGGCGGCCGTCACTACATATCGATTGCGCTCCGCTGTTCGCGACTGTGGCAAAGCCATTGGACTATCCCAGGATCGAATCGACTCCCTAGCCAAGATCGTCGAGGGACGCGGCGGCGAAGAGTCCTTTGAATCGAAGTGTTTGGCGGCAGGCATCGATCCGAAATCCCCGATTGGTGCTCGCTATCTTTATTTGGTTCAATCGTTGCTAGGGTTTCCGAGACATCTATCTCAGCACACGGGTGGGATGGTAATGACGCAAGGGGCACTTCATGAATTATGTCCTATCGAAAATGCGGCCATGCCGGGCCGTACCATTATCCAGTGGGACAAAAACGACTTGGACGAACTGGGGATTCTCAAAGTAGATTGCCTTGCGCTGGGAATGCTCTCGGCTATCCATCGCAGTCTCGATTTGATTGAGGATCATTATCAGCGTCCGCTGACGCTTGCCACTATACCAGGCTCGGACACAGCCGTTTACGACATGATATGCGAAGCAGACACGGTCGGTGTTTTTCAGATCGAGAGCCGAGCGCAAATGAGCATGCTGCCCCGGCTGCGTCCAAGATGCTTCTATGACTTAGTGATCGAAGTTGCGATAGTTCGACCTGGTCCTATTCAAGGTCAGATGGTGCATCCCTATCTGAAAGCACGCCAGTCCGGAATCCAGCCAGAGTATCCGAACGAGGCGATTGCGGAAGTGCTTCGCAAGACCATGGGGGTGCCACTTTTTCAAGAGCAAGCGATGCGACTGGCGGTCGTCGCGGCAGGCTTTACCCCCGGAGAAGCGGACCAATTGCGGCGTGCCATGGCTGCTTGGCGACGTCCGGGCGTGATCGACAAATTCAAACTGAAGTTGATCGACGGCATGCAAGTCAACGGGTTGGATGAAGTGTTTGCAGAACGTGTTTTCAATCAACTTCGCGGGTTTGGCGAATATGGATTTCCTGAGTCGCACGCGGCTAGTTTTGCGTTGTTGGTCTACGCTTCCTGCTGGATCAAGCATCATTATCCGGAGGTCTTTTGCTGTGCCATGCTCAATAGCCAACCACTTGGTTTTTACGCACCGGCACAGCTTATTCAAGATGCGAGACGGCACGGTGTCGCCGTGCTTGGACCAGACGTCAATGCAAGCCGTTGGGACTGCACACTCGGCAACGAGTATTCGTCATTAGTTCCTGAGTCGTCGAATACAAGGCTACCGATTCGATTGGGGTTAAGAATGATTCGTGGACTGCATGAGCAAGATGCGCAACGGATCGTTGAGGCGAAAACGATCGGATCCAAGTTCGTGGACCAAACCGATTTGGTTCGAAGGGCGGGGCTGCCTCAATCAACCCTTTCGACTTTGGCGGATGCGGGTGCCCTGGAGTCGCTATCGGGTGATCGCCGCGCAGCCTATTGGCAATCGTTAGCACAAGAGCGCAAGCAGATTGCGATGCCGCTCTTTGATGCAAGCGACATGGATCATGACGAAGACGTTCCAGGCAGTTTAACCCGCATGACACCGCTGGAAGAGGTCTATACCGACTACGAGACGACAGGTATTTCCCTGAAAGGGCATCCCATCGGTTTTTACCGAGATAAGCTGTCGCAACTGAGAGTGACACCCGCAAGCGAGTTGGTAAACGTTGCGAACGGACGATTTATTCGGGTTGCAGGCTTGATCCTTTTGCGACAAAGGCCAGGCACCGCTAAGGGCATTACTTTTGTTACCATGGAGGACGAAACGGGATCGATCAATTTGGTGATTCGTCCAGAGACTTGGAAACACTATTATCTATTGTGCAAGCAGTCTAACGCTTGGTTGGTGCATGGAATTTTGGAGAATCGACAAGGGGTAATCCACGTATTGGTTGGACGTGTAGAGGACTTGCAAGCAGTCATCAGGCCATTGGATATTCAATCGCGTGACTTTCGGTAGGCGTAGGTCAGTCGCTCCGCCGACTGACGTCCTTACGGTGGACAGTGCTAGAAAATGTTAATCATTCATTCCTATCGGGGTTTCGAGCATGCTTTAGATGGGGATAAGACTAGATTGGAGAATACACTGACCGCGAGTCGCGGAGCGACGTCGCCTACGAAACACAAATTCACCGAAGAAACCATCCCGCAATGAATATGTACCTCCACAACTTAAAACGAATCGCGTGCCTTGGATTGGTTATCATCGGAGGAGCGTCGATGGCATTTGCGGATGGCGATTGGCCTCAATGGCGTGGACCAAACCGAGATGGTCACGCTGCTCCACAATCGCTTCTCAAGAAATGGCCAGAGAGCGGTCCCGAATTGTCCTGGAGTTTCGTCAATGCTGGAATTGGTTACTCCAGTGTTTCCGTCGAGGACAACCGCCTTTACACGCTGGGCAAGCGTGAAGACAAGAATTTGCTGATCTGCCTCGACACCAAGAATGGAAACGAGAATTGGACCGCAACCATGGGGCGAGGAGCTAATTCCAAGGACTACATGACGGGTTGGGGCGATGGTCCACGCAGTTCCCCGACAATAGACGGAGATTTTGTATACGCCTTGACCGACATCGGTGAACTGGGGTGTTTTCGAAAAACCAATGGTGAATCGGTTTGGTCCGCGAATCTGGTTTCTGATTTTGGTGGCGGCGTTCCGCAGTGGGGACATAGCGAGTCGGTACTCATCGATGGCGATCGATTGATCGTGACACCTGGAGGCAAGAATTTTCTCATCGGTTTAGACAAGAAGACAGGCAAAAAAATCTGGGAGTCGGATTTTTCTGCTGGAGCTCAATACGTTTCCGTGATCAAGCACACGTTCGGTGGCGTTCCAGTCTATTTGACCGCTTGCGAACAAGGCCTGGTTGGAATTCACTGCGATTCCGGCAAGTTGCTGTTTAAGAACGGCTCAACAGGCAATGGTACCGCAGTCATTCCCACACCGATCGTTTCGGGCGATATCGTATACCATTCTTCGGGCTACAAAGCGGGAAACGTGGCGGTCAAGATCTCGGTCAAGGATGGTCAATTGGCTGTCGAACAGGTTTACCATGAATCCAAAGAGAGTATGGAAAATCAACACGGCGGATTCGTGCTCCATGATGGCGCTATCATTGGATTTACCAAAGCACTACGCGGTGCCTGGATGGCGCAAGATCTAGCCACCGGCAAAGTCCTGTGGTCCAAAAAAATCGGCAAGACACAGTCCGGCTCGATCGCTTTTGCGGACGGACTCGTGTACTGCTATGACGATCAAGAGGGGATCTGTTACCTCGCCAGAGCGACCCGCACTGGCTTTGAGGTGCTGAGTCAAGTGAAGCTTCCTGAGCAGACCACTTCGGATAGGAACCAAGGCGCGATTTGGACACACCCGGTCATTGCAGAGCAAAAACTCTACATCCGCGACCAAGAAAAAATCTTCGCATACGACATCGCCGGTGGTAAATAGTTTAACTCCAATACCGTTCAATTATTTGTTTAACAGTCAGCCGAAGGCGTACTCGATACCGGTAACGTACGCCTACGGCTAACGGTTAAACGAGATCAACCCCGAGCCGCAGGCGACGGCTGCAAGTCCCCCAAGAAACTGACAATTTTCATCCCAACGAGCCAGTCGTTTACCTAGCCCAGCCACTTTAATCGCCTTAGGCGCCTGATATTTTCCACTTGTCCCTCGACTCTCGCGACAAGTGCTTGTTCGCTTCTACATCGTTTTTGAATTGCTCTGCAACCGGGTCCCAGGTTAGTTCACGGCCAAGTCGGTAGCCGATGTTGCCAAGATGACAAATCGCAGCCGAACGATGCCCGATCTCGGCAGTGCAAATAGTATTGGAGCCGGACCGAATCGCTTCTATCCAGTTTTGATGGTGGTTACTGGAGGCCATGACGCGTTGATCGCTATCGAGGAGAGGTTCTTCGAGGATGCTGCTTGGCCGTGTAGAAATCCCATTGCGGCTTACCAAGAGTGTCCCCTTGGTCCCCTCGAATACACAATCTGCCTTGATGCCCTCCTCGAACGTATTGTGGATCATCTCGATGCCGTTTTGGTAGATGAACCTCAATCCACTTTCAGCCGACCGATCTGCGGGCGGAATGATTTTCGTTGGACCACTCGTATCCATCTTGAGCGCCCATTGCGCGATATCGAAATGGTGTGCACCCATGTCCGCCAGTGCACCACCGGCATACTCTTGATACGACCGCCACAGTGGAAAATGATTATGGACACCTTGTGGGCACAGTATTTGGTTGTACCCTCGCATGGGTGCAGGGCCGACCCACATGTCCCAGTCTGTCCCGGTGGGAGTCTCTTCGGTCGGCAGGTCGCATGGCTTGGCCGGTCCGCCAACACCAATGCGAACACGCTTGACTTCGCCAATGCGACCGTTCCAAATGGTTTCAACTGCTTTTCGGAAGTGGCCACCGAACTCGCTTCGCTGCTGGCTGCCCGTTTGAAAAATGACTTTTGCCTTCGCAACTTCTTGCACCAACGTGCGGCCTTCGGCAATGTTATGGGTTAATGGTTTTTCGCAATAAATATGCTTGCCCGCGCGAGCCGCGAGAATGCATGGAATCGCATGCCAATGGTCGGGCGTGCCGATCACGACAGCATCCAATCCCTGCAATGCGAGCAACTCACGGAAGTCACCAAATTGGCGAATGCCGCGATACTCACCGCTCTTGGTCCGTTCCGCGTACCGCTGCGTGACCATCTCAACGGCTTTGTCCAACCGAGCCTGAACAACATCGCAAACCGCGATGACTTCTACATTGGAATTCCCTAGAAACTTTCCAAGATGGCCGAGGCTCTGCTTGCCAACGCCGATAAATCCAAGCGTTATTCTCTCGGAGGGTGACATAAAAAGGGGCGTAAGGGCATTGCCTGTGGAGGGCAAAAACATCGGCCCCGCTGTCAAGGCGGCGGTAGCGGCAAGAAAATCACGACGATTGAACATAATCTGCACCTTGATGTGGAAAGGGACGTCGAAACGTAGTCGGAGACGTTTATGTGTGGCACGTCACTGAGGTAACGAAGGGCGTGGTGAGTCGCTAGCTAGCTAGAAACATTTGCCACAGTTCCCACGCCCTTCGCTATCGCGATGGGCGTGCCACACGTTCCGTCCTCCTTAATCCAAAGTATAATGAATTTTGACGATGCCCATGAACGTGGTCGGCTTCTTTGTCTAGAATCTAGTCGTCAATGACCGTAGATTACTTGGACTTGGCAACCGACGGACCTTAACGAAACCAACCATCATGAAGACGCTCCTTCCATTTCTGGCATTCTCACTCATCGCGACGCAAATCAGTTTGGTCTACGCTCAAAAGGAGGCCCCATCCGTCTCCAAGCTGGATCCTGCGATGGATGTCAACAAGAAGGCGGCAGCCGATCTTGATTGGCACGACGTTACCGAGTGGGGAGTAGAAGGCCGCCTACTTCCCGATCAGGAACGGCTCCGCTGGTTCGATCGGTTGCCAAGTTCGGCGCAGTTGTCCGTTACTCCCAGCGTGTGGAGCCTTAGTCGCGACAGCACAGGAATGATGGTTCGCTTTAAGACCGACGCAACTGCCCTGCATGTGCATTACAAAGTATCAAAAAGCAATCTCGGTATGCCTCATATGCCAGCCACCGGTGTGAGCGGTGTCGACTTGTACGCCCGAGATGCAGACGGTAAGTGGAAATGGGTACAAGTGACCAAGCCTGCGACACAAGAAGTCAAGGCCGAGATCATAAAGGGTTTGGCTCCAGGCGAACGCGAATACGCAGCTTACTTACCGCTCTACAACGGCGTTGAATTCATGAGCATTGGAGTGAAAAAGGGCAGCAAATTTGAGGGGCTATCACCACGTGAAAAACCGATCGTTTTTTACGGAACCAGCATCACGCACGGTGCTTGCGCTAGCCGCCCCGGCATGGTCCACACTGGCATTTTGGGCCGCCGGCTTGATATGCCGGTCGCCAATCTAGGCTTTTCTGGCAATGGTCGAATGGACAAAGAAGTCGGCGAGTATCTAGTCCAAATCGATGCCGCTGCTTACGTGATCGATTGCTTGCCCAACATGGGGCCCGCGGATGTAACGGCCAAGTGTATTCCGCTTGTAAAACAAATTCGCGCCGCGAAACCGAATACTCCAATCGTATTGGTGGAAGACAGGCGGTTCACGAATGAGTGGATCCTTCCTGACAAGAAAAAATTCCACAATGAAAACCACGCTGCGCTTCGAGCTGCATTCGATCAGTTGCAAAAGGAGGGAGTGAGTCAATTGTATTACATCCCGGGCGACAGCTTATACGGAGACGACACAGAAGGTGCCACAGATGCATCGCACGCGAATGATCTCGGCTTCATGCGACAAGCAGAAGTATTCGAGCCCATCCTTCGAAAAGCGTTAGCAGGTAGGTAGATGTCGACTCGGGGTCAAACGAAGAAGTGTCAATTTTTCCTCTCTTTATAGGTAATTAACAGTGAATCCATCTTTACGTTTCTTCTCTCATTTGGGAGTTACTTGTGCCGCTCTCTTAACTCACGGAACCCATTTCGGACTTTGTGACGACGGTGTCACCGAAGAAGCCAACGGCAAAATAACGCTCGTAGCCGATGGTTATCAATTTACGGAGGGCCCTGCCGTAGACGCGCAAGGAAATGTGTTCTTTACCGATCAACCCAACGATCGGATTATGAAGGTGGATTTAGATGGAAAAGTCACGGAGTTCCTGAAACCGGCTGGGCGAAGCAATGGAATGTTCTTTGCCCCAGATGGAAAACTCATCGCCTGTGCCGACGAAAAAAATGAGATGTGGGAGATCGCGGCCGATAAGTCGCATCGTGTCCTTTTCGGCTCCTTTGAGGAACGAAAGCTCAACGGACCAAATGACGTTTGGATCGATGCCAATAGCACGATGTACTTCACCGATCCCTATTACCAGCGAAAGTGGTGGGAACATAAAACCAGGCCGCAGAACAAACAAGCGGTATATCGCGTCGATCGCGATGGCGCGAACGTGACGCTCATGGACGACACGCTTGTTCAGCCCAATGGGATCGTTGGTGACTCGAAACGACGTATGCTCTTCGTAGCGGACATCGGCGACTCTAAGACCTATCAATACACGATTGCCAGCGATGGTACTCTCGTGGATCGCAAGCTATTTTGTTCGAGCGGGTCGGATGGCATGACCATCGACGTTCAGGGAAACTTGTACTTGACCGGCAAGAAGGGAGTCATGGTCTACAACAAGGATGGAAAAGAGATCCAAGTGATCTCGGTTCCTAAGAACTGGACTGCCAACGTTTGCATCGGCGGCAAGGATCGCAAGACCCTTTTTATCACCGCGTCGGATTCGCTATACAGCGTTCGCATTAAGCATGCAGGACTGAGCAATTGAGAAGAAGCGATTGGTGACTCGCGATTGGTTTTTGTAGCTGAGCCAGGCCCTCGCTCAGGTTTGGAAGCACACCAACGAGCGAAGGGCCTCGCTCGTCTACAATGCTATGCCTTCGTGAAACGTGCCCGATAGACCGGCAATCCGTTGCGTCGAGTTCGGCGTTCAAAGTGAGTGAGGTAGTCCATGTCGTGTGCGGCCGGAGGTTCGCTAACGAAAAACGGTCCATTGAGCTTCGTCACTTGATCGATTAGTTCTAGCGTCGATTCGTAGTAGTCCAGCACATCGGTCCAGAAATGAAGCGATCCATACGGCTTGAGGGTCCGTTCAATGTTGCAAAGTGTTTTCTCGTTGAGTACCCGTCGCTTTTTGTGTTTCGATTTCCACCAAGGGTCAGGGAAATACACATGGATTGCATCCAGCGAGCGGTCCGCTACATCTTGGTTTAAAACGGCTACCGCATCGCAGGCGAAAAACTTTGCATTCAGAATACCAGTCTTTTCGACACGGGCTTGGCATTCCAGTGCATACTTCGCGGCTAGCTCCAATCCGACGAAGCGACAGCTTGGCGCTCGTTTGGCAGCGTTGGTTAGGAAAAGCCCCTTTCCGGAACCAATTTCGAGTTCCATCGGCATGTCTGTTTGTACCCAGCTTGAAAAAACAGCGTGATCCTCTTCGCGAAAGTAGCGACCTCGCATGAAGTGCTGCGGCGACTCGGATTCGTCGTCCGGTTCGTCATGTGATTCGTCCTCCGATTCGTCCTCCGATTCGTCCTCAACGCCCGTCCCCTCAGCTTCACTCATGGGTTGATTTGTGGCTAACGGTCGATTTTCAGGCAATGACCGTGCCGACGCAGTGCTTTCTTCGCTTAGAGGTGGGTTTTTAGGCTTAGAGACGTGTGGGTCGTGTTGCATACCAAGTTCATTGGGTTATAACCGATTGGTTGTGTGATTTTCGAAATCCAAGGATAAGCAAATTCCGCAACACCGATAGGCTACAGGGGGAGTGAACTGGTTGAATTCCCCACTCGAGCATTGGTCCAACCCTGAGCTTCACCAGTCCTACTTGAAAAAAGGTCCCCCGCGATGACTGTCGACCCACCCCAACTGTCCGAACAAACGCCTGCGACATCGCCGGGCGAGCCCAGTCGGCGGACATTTCTAAAAGCAACTGCGGCAACCTCTGCGATCGTCAGCACGACTAGCTTTCTCAATCGAAGTGTTCATGCAGCAGGCAGCGACATCATCAAAGTCGGGTTAGTGGGTTGCGGCGGTCGCGGGATGGGCGCCGCCAAAGACAACATGTCAGCCGACGCAGGTTGCCGTTTGACCGCCATCGCAGAAGTGTTTTACGATCGAATGGAAGCAGGGAAGGATCAATTGAAGAAGTCTCTCGGTAGCCAATACGAGGTTCCAGAGGAGCAGTGTTTCTCCGGATGGGAAGCGCTCGACAAAATACTGCAGACGGACATTGATGTCGTTTTGCTAGCGACACCGCCAGGCTTTCGGCCAGCACAGATGGAAGCAGCTGTCAAAGCGGGTAAGCATGTGTTTTGCGAGAAACCAGTTGCGGTTGACCCGACCGGAGTGCGACGCGTAATGGCCGCATCCGCCTTAGCCGAATCAAAGGGGCTTTGTGTCGTGTCCGGGCTTTGTTGGCGGTATGACTACGGAGTGAAGGCGACCATCGATCAGATCCAGTCCGGTGCGATCGGCGAAATCATTTCAATCCAAGAAAATTATTTAACCGGAACACTTTGGATTCGAACTCCCAAACCCGAATGGACCCCCATGCACAACCAAGTTTTGAATTGGTTGTACTATACCTGGTTGAGCGGCGATCATTATGTCGAGCAGTTCATTCACTCACTGGACAAAGCCATGTGGCTTCACAACGATGTCCCGCCAGTCCTTTGCTACGGTATGGGTGGACGCCAAGTGCGGACACAACCCGAGTACGGTGAGATCTACGATCATTTCTCTGTTGTGTATGAATGGGCAGATGGAACCCGATGCTTTGCATCGACCAGACAAATGGACGGCTGCTTCAGTCAGACCGAAGACTTTATCTACGGAACCAAGGGTACAGCACGCGTCCTAGCCAACGAGATCAAGGGTGAAACGAATTGGAAATTCGAAGGCAAGAAACCGAGCATGTATCAACTCGAACACGTCGCTCTCATGAAAGCCATTCGGGAAGGCAAGCCGATCAATAATGGCGACTACATGTGCAAGAGCACTCTCATGGCCATCATGGGGCGCGAAGCTGCTTATTCAGGCCAGATCATCAAATGGGACGATGTATTGGCAAGCGAATTGAAGCTTGGGCCGGACAGACCGGATTGGGGCCCAGCACCTGAAGTCGAGATCCGAATGCCTGGGAAATACAAGTTCATAGACGCATGAGATTCGATACCGAGTCCACCATCTGCGCCATCGCAACGGGCGCGGAGGGTGCATTCCGCGGTGCGATCCGAGTCTCAGGTCCCGATTCGGTAGCCGTGGTTGCAAGAGTTTGCGGTCACGATTCCGGTCATCCATGGCGTTTGTCACGAGCTACGCGATTGCAACAAACGATCGAACTGCCAACACTTGGATCAATCGACGTGGATGTTTTTGTTTGGCCAGATGACCGGAGTTATACTGGCCAGCCGTCGGTCGAATTGCATTGTTTGGGCAACACCATCATTCTGCAATCGATACAGTCCCGTCTGATTGAAATGGGTGCGGTCCTCGCACAGCCAGGCGAGTTCACGTTACGGGCGTTTTTGGCAGGACGACTGGATCTCACTCAATGCGAGGCCGTGCTGGGAGTCATCCATGCCGCCAACGATCGAAGTCTCGACATAGCACTGTCGCAACTTGCGGGCGGACTTTCCGAGCCACTTAGTCGATTGCGAACGTCGCTTGTTCATTTGCTCGCGGATATCGAAGCTGGGTTGGATTTTGTCGAGGAGGACATCTCGTTCATCAGCCGGTCGCAAATCCTCATTCGACTCGAGGATGCCACCGGAGTTGTGAATGACTTACTCACGCAGATGGAAGCCCGTGCTGCTCAGACGGTTCAATTGCAAGTCGCCATTGTAGGACCTCCGAACGCTGGCAAGAGCTCTCTGATCAACGCGATGGCCAAACGACATGTCTCGATCGTCAGTCCTGAGCCAGGGACGACGCGTGATTATGTCCGATTGCGTCTGGACCTGGACGATGCCATTGTTGACATTCTGGATACAGCGGGACTTGAAGAGGCGGACGGCGAAACGCCGCGAGCCCTGGCACAGGGCTTTACCGGTCTGCAAATCGACAACGCGGACCTCGTTTTGTACTGTTTGTCCGTCGCGGATTCGCAATCCCAGGAGTGGCAAGGGGAACGGGGCCATGACTCAACTTGGCTGGTTCACACGAAGTGCGATCTCGAATCCTGTGGTCGTAAGCAGACACGAAAATACGACCGCGAGTTTTCGATCAGTACGCTGCACAGTTCAAGCGTAGACCGTATTTCGAATGCACTGCGAGAGTGGGCAGCAGCAATGATGGAAACGGTCAATCAAGTCGTTCCACTTACCGCGGCTCGATGCAAGGCTTCGCTTAGCAACGCGGTTCAAGCGCTATCGCATGCGAAAGAAGCAGCCACGTTTCAGCGAGGAGACGAGGTGATTGCCAGCGAGATACGCCTATCGCTCGAGGAAATTGGGTTGGTCGCAGGCACTGTTTATACGGACGACATTCTCGACGCGCTTTTCAGCCGTTTTTGTATTGGGAAATAAAAATGCAATGAACCACAAGTTGAGCCACCCGTTTAATCGCCGTACCGTTCAATGAAGCCCAGTTTCGCAAGGATTTCGTTTAACCGTTAGCCGTAGGCGTACGTTAATGGTATCGAGTACGCCTTCGGCTGACTGTTAAACGATTAACTAAAGGGTATTGCGTTAAATCACGAGCCGTGGCGCGGACATGCCCCCGAGTCCCACGAGCCGTAGGCGACGGACATTCCAACTAAGGTGTCAGAAAGATATAGTGCCCATCAACTTCCTTTTGGCTCGCCGCATTGGACAACTTATCTTTCACGAACTCTCGCATTCCATCGTCGAAGACGTATTTGCATCGCTCAAGCCCTTCGACGGTATACAGGCGTTTAAAAAAGTCCCTACGGCTGCTGATGTCCGACAAACCCTGGTTTGACTCTTGATCCAAGGTGTCGTATTGCGATTGCACAAGTTGTTCAAGCGACTTCACTTCTGCGGTGATTACCTCGAATATATTCTTTCGAACATCCTGTTCGGTTGGAGCACCGATCTGCTCCCATTTTCCAATCCATTGTCGGCGTTGTTGAAGGTCTCGCTTGATTATCTTAAGCATACGAGGATCGGTACTGATGGCAACGTGGTCGAATTCGTGTCGCAGCAATTTCGATTCCCAAGGCAAAGCCGGGGCGAAATTGGACTGGATACAAATAGTGTGATCCAGCCTGACCTTGGGTTGGTCGATCCACGCCATGATCTTTGCCTGCCAAACGCGTGACTCTTGGTCATAACCAAGCACCTGCTGGCGAAACTTGAAATCGTAGTCAACAACGAATTGAAATAGAGTTAATGCGGTCTTGCCAGATTTCCGAATGCGCTCATCGTCCACGACAATTTTGACATTGCCACGATCGACTAGACGCACGAACTCCCCGGGCGCATCGGCCAACCAGGCATGGGCTTTGTCAGATTGGGCGGAAACTTGATCTGCGGTCGCATCAAACAACAAACAAACGGCGAAAAGCACGACGCAATGGATCTGTTTTGAATACCCGAAAAGCTGCATTGGTTTCACCCGCGACGTGGCGTGCGCCCTTTGGCGAATATTCCATTGCCCGCTGCCAACAACAAAACCAAAATTGTTTTTGCATCCATAGACTTACGAACCCGTTTGTGAAAAACCCCAACTGTCTAAATAGTGTACCGTAATAAATACAATTGGGTTTTATCATGCAGGACATCCGTCGACGGAGCGACGGATCTACGTAGGCGACGTCGCGAAGTGTTTCGGGCGGAATCGCCATCCTTTCAGACGATACGTATGCAATCCAATCATCATGGTCGCGACTGCCCCAAAGACGAAATGGGCGAACGGACCAAATTCGAACAATTGAAAAATCGATAAAGCTACCAGCCAAGGAAACCATCTCAATGCGACGTTTCTCCGACTGAAGCTTGTCCATAGCGACACAATTACAACTGCGGCCAAGCATGCAGCAAAAATGCAAATTAACGCAAGAAATTGCCTGACCATTCTTTGGTCAAACAGTATTCCGTACCAGTAATTCACAGGAACCGACCGAACTGCGGCGGCCACGATTGCTGCTACGAGCGTGAATAAAAACAGGTCTCGCAAATTGACCGAACTTTCCTTTTGAAGAACGGAATCTGTGTCTTCAAAAGACCGCGACAACACGCTTTCAATCTTCACACCGCTCCAACGTAGAATTGCCAACGCTAACATCGTGCCGACCGTTAAAGGCATAATGCCCGCCACCATAGCCGATGCCACATTCGGTCTCGCGTGCCAGTAAGTTACCAACCCGGCTGTCAAACCGATTGTAAGTACGAACGGCGAAGTTCGCAGGAAAAGTCGATTTCTTCCCAAGCAGAGCCAAACCGTTGTCAGTTGGATAGCCGCTAGCAATACACCCACGCTTGCAAAAATAAAAGGCGTATCCGCTGGGCTATATAATTCCACAACAAAACGATACGTCGCATACGCGACGAACAGTCCAATGCAGACGGACGCATCGATCCAGCCATAGGGATGAACCGCTGCCGACATGCGAATCCAAACGGTGCACCAAAGCCCGAATAATGTCGCGGCAGCGCAGTTCAATGGAAATCCCCACTTGAATGGATCGATAGTTCGAACCAAAATTCCGGTCTGCAAATCGTAAAGATGAACACGTTTGTCGTTGGTGGACAATGCGAGAAGCCCCGATTTTTTGAGGACGCACGCGACATTCACTTTTTCATTGAGATCTAGCCGAAATCGCTTGAATTGCGCTGGTGTCACCCGTTCGCTTCGTGACCCTTACGACTCCATTCTCGACGAAAGAGCGGACATCCTTCGACACACGTCCAATCCCAATGGCCTTAATCAAAAAGGCTTCTCGTTGAGATGGCACTGGCTTAGATTCGATTTCGTACGTGGCAAACTTGCCAAAATTTGCATCCCTATCGCCGGGCCACGGAAAGGTAAGGTAGTCTTTGTCTTCCCTGGAAAAGAAGAACTGAAATCCGCCTTCTGGGCGAGTGTGATGAACACCGCAAGCTGCCAAATACCCAAGTGGGACGAGGAGCAAGAGCATCAGAACGAGTTTTAGGAGGCGTTTTTTGTCGATCATTGCGTTGGCCATTGTAACACAGGCCTCAGTAGGTCGCTTAACGCAGGTCGCTCTTGCCGAGAGCGTCTCTACCGTTGCCCAGCGCCGTCTTGGGGCTAACGCTACAAAATGCAGCCGTTGCCCTGAAGGAGCGAGACAAACTAGCCAGCACCAGCGTTTGCATTTTATCCGGCCCGTTCAAACCGATGGGGCGCTGCATCGGCTTTGGCAAGAATCCCGGGCGCGTTGATCACTCCTCCCCTAAGCTTGCCAAGAGTTGTTCGACTTCCGCATCCGAGAGCGTATTTCGTGTCGCCAACAGCATTTTCCGAATGTGCTTACTCCCTTCATATCCGCTCGGAAATCCGACGTTGCCAAGTGGCGAGACACTATCGATTACCAAGACGCCGTCGTTATCAAATACTGCAAAGAAAGGA
>JAYTVM010000077.1:0-2431 GCA_043743995.1 Pirellula sp.
CGACCAAGCGTTTCAGATCAGCACGCACATGCCGATCTGGGCAGAGTTCTTCGCCGTCGAAGGTGGCAGCCCCGGCTACACGGGCTCTCGTTAATCCCACTACCGTCCAATCATTTGTTGAACAGTCAGCCGAAGGCGTACGGATACCGCTATTGTACGCCTTCGGCTAACTGTTAAACGCAATTTTGCGAAATTGGGCGCTCGGCCGTACGGACGTCTCTCGCGCGACAATCTTAAGTTGCCCCAATTTACCGGGACCTTTACCATGGTGGGACAAGTCGTGATGGCCTAGGATGTTTACATCCGATAAAACGCTATGGAGAAATGCAATGTTGGTTGGAAAAAGTACACTTCCGCGGTTTGTGCCTTGGATTGCCGTGACCGTTGCGGTCGCGTCATGGAGTGGGAATGCAATTGGCCAGGACGAAAACCTTAGATACGAACTGGGCAAGCGAGTCCAACGGTACGAAACGCTGTGGGAAACGTCCAGTAAAGAAACGCGAGCTGCAAGCACAGATTCCGTGGAACGTGCTGTCCAAGAGTTCTTTCGGCTGGATTTAGCTGCAGCAGCAAAGAGCCTCGATAATGCTTGGCTTGCCATGTTGCCAAGTCCGACGTCTCCGCAACGCAATTCAGCCTCTGTTTCCTTGTCGATTTCTTCACCGTTGGTCGATGCAAATCAGCCCAAGATTGCAATGACTCTTCAAGCCATCTACCCGCAACCCGACCCAAGCTGGCCCGGTTCTGCCACGGTGGAAATTGCGCTGAGTCCTGCCTACGGTAGCGATGCAACCAAGCGACGAGCCAAGAAATGGCCACTCCAATCACTTCCCTTTCAAATGGAATGGGAACTCGAAGGAATGGAACCGGGGGACTATCAACTTTCCGGGATACTCCAACAGGATGGAATGAGCAACTCGATCGTCGGAACTCAATTTTCGATGATCAAGGACAAGCAGGCGAGATTGCAATCGATTCGTATTTGGGTAGACGAGAACAATCGAGCCCCTAAGACTTCATCGGTTTGTACGGCTCGTATGTTTGGTAAACAACTCCTCCTGGCAGATCGCGGCAAGAATTTCGAATGCGACTTGCCCATGTCCAGTTGGTTCAGCGAGTTTGAATCCATGACTTCCTCCACTCCTACCGTCCGACCTACGGGCCCAAGCGGCCGGTGGCAAGTTTTAACGGACGGAAAGGTCGAACAAGTAGTCCGGATTCAGATGCCGATCAAGCAAACGGAAAAGAACACAATGGTGTTTGCTTTCCATGGAGCGGGAGGGAGCGAAAACATGTTCTTTGAGACCTACGGAGCTGGCCGATTGATTGAACTGGCCAAGTCGCGGAATTGGGTAGTGGTTTGTCCACGTCAGGGGCTGACTGGGCTCAGCATTCAAGTGCCTTCCATGATTCCAATGCTTGAAAGTGAACTCGGTCTATCCTTTGACCGCGTGTTTTTCGTCGGACATTCCATGGGTGCGGCTCAAGCGATTGAACAAGTTAGCAAGTCTCAAGAACGTATCTCAGCAGTTGCTGCGATCGGTGGTGGCGGGAGTCCGCGAAAAGCCGATCCGCTCGCGAAAATTCCGTTTTTTGTTTCCGCTGGCGAAAGGGATTTTGGACGTAGCAGTGCGAAACGACTTAGCGACACCCTGAAATCCTTCGGATGCAAGGTGGACTATACGGAATACAAAGACGTAGAGCATTTGACCATCGTCCAAGCGTGCCTCGACGAGCTATTCCAATTTTTGGATCGCCAGTAACTAAATTTTTGTCCACTGCGTCTCTCCGACTCTGCACCTCTGCGTTAAATTCTAATCGGTTTTACCGCTATCAAACCGAAAAGTTAGCGCAGAGACGCAATGGCGTAAAGACGCAGAGAGGGAAGGAGCGAAGGAGGGAAGGAGGGAAGGAGCGAAGTGCTGGCCAAATACACGAATTCTCACCCCCACAGAGTGGTCTAGGTTTAATGGAGAACGCGATTGCTTAACCTATTTCCGGAAACTTGAAGTTTTTCCCGCAAAATATATCCCGAATTGACGACAACTGTTTTGTTGGCCATCTAATCACCGGGAGTCACATACTATGCCGATCGTAAATGTCTTTGTCGTGGATGTCTCACCCCAGGGGTACCCGACAGGGACCACCTATGTTCCAAATCGCTCGGACGTCGTATTGGTTCAAGTCCGTGATCGGGGTTGGCAACCGTCGGACATAGCCTATGAGATACTTGCCGTAGTCTCGGAGCGCGGCGCTCAAACTCGGATTGGAAAACTGCATTTTGCGTCACATGGCAATTCGGGTGAGCTGCTTATGGGTAGCGGCATAGATGTCAAGAACGTCAACGGCCTGTCCGTTTTGGCCGGCCATCTGGCTGAAGCGGGGGCGTTCTCGGCAACTGTCTTGATTCATGGCTGTGCGGTGGCAAGCA
>JAYTVM010000078.1:0-7948 GCA_043743995.1 Pirellula sp.
ATCGATTGACGATTCTAACGGGGCTTCGCTTGTCATCGGCTCGGTGCAATAGGGAGCGGTGAATGATAATTGGGGAGAATGCATGCAATTGGAAAGAAAGGTGGCAGAAAGAGGAATCGTAACGACAAATTAACTATTTCTCTCTTTGCGCACATTTTGTGATCTAGACTAAATGGTTGATTCTTGTTTTCTATGCAAGCCATGCCCCTGACTGACCGTCCTATCCGATTTGATCGATTTCCAAATGGCAACGCCCATGAATAGCGACAATGCCCTGGCTCACAAGCCGATCTCGACGGCTGCCCGTCGAAGCATGTCCAGCGAAACAAAAACCGTCTGGATTCTTGCTTCGGTTGGAAATCAAATCTCGAATGCGCTGACCGTAATCCACCCAGTACCTTTTTCCATCGGTCGCAAGGCTGGCTGTAGCCTCCAATTGCCTTCCAAGACGGTTTCCAGTCATCATGCAGACTTGACCAGTCGCGACGGCCACCTCGTTTTGATCGATCGGCAGAGCACGAATGGAACGTACGTGAATGGCCGACGAATCACCGATATGGTTTCGCTCAAAGCGGACGACCTCGTGCAGTTCGCCGATATGGCTTTTCGCATCCGCTGCGACGATCATGCCACGGCATCGAACACACTCGCCGAGGACGTGTGCGATCAAGCGTTGGCATTGGTTCAGTTCGATCGCTTGATGGAAAAAAGGCTGGTTACCCCGTTCTTTCAGCCAATCGTAACCATTGATGGCAGTGAAATACATGGTTATGAGGTTTTGGCGAGAAGCCGCATGTTCGGTCTTGAATCGAGCGCTGCTCTCTTTGGCGCGGCAACCAAGCTCAATTTGGAGGTGGAATTGAGCCAAATGCTGAGATGGGAAGGAATTCGCGAGGGAATGACGATGCCAGGCGCATCGCGAATCTATGTCAATACGCATCCGATGGAGCTGGGCAAGCCTGGGTTGGTAGAATCGTTGGCTCAGGTCCGGAACATGACGGCGGAATTGCCGATCACTTTGGAAATCCACGAGTCTGCTATCACCAGTGCGGACGAGATGTTCGAGTTGAAGCACCGGTTGCGAGACCTTGATATTCAGATTGCGTACGATGACTTTGGGGCGGGGCAAAACCGATTGGCAGAGCTCTGCAATGCGGCTCCAGATGTACTCAAGTTTGATATGGGTTTGATTCGCGATATCGACAAAGCCCCGCCGGAACGAATCAAAGTTCTCGGTTCTTTAGTAAATATAGTTCTAGACTTGGGTGTGGTTCCCCTTGCGGAAGGGATCGAAAACGAAGCCGAAGCGAAAGTCTGTCTCGAACTCGGCTTTACCATGGCCCAAGGCTACTATTTTGGACGTCCTGCGGCACCAAGCAAATTCGTAGACTGACGAATGGGCATCCGATTCGGACTGCACGTAGCCTAAGTCGCCAGACTTTGGTTTTAGGTCCGTAACTTTTGGCGAGATCCGCTACCCCCAAACTTACATTGAAGAACCGCTACTAGGATAATGCGTGATTAAGGTGGGTCGTAACCACCTGGCGTGAAAGGGTGGCAGCGTGCGATGCGTTTCATTCCTTTCCATAGTCCTCGAATGGCACCGTACTTTTCGATCGCTTCAATCGTGTACTGAGAGCAAGTCGGCGAAAACCGACAATTGCTGCCCAGAAGCGGACTGATACCGCGTTGATAGAATCGAACCAAGGCTATGAGGAGGTTTCGTACGCCTTGTCGCAATGGACGCATGACGAGTCAACGGCTAACGTTTGATGCTGTAGATGGGTGGTAAACGCAATTTGTTGGCTGGTTTGGCTGGAAAGGGCAATGGAGCAAACGCCGCGGCTGTTTGAATCGGTTCCCGAGGATCGACTACTGGCTCATCGACATCGGTTGGGAAGATGGACGTGGCTGCAATTCGCTGTTTCGCGGTATCCCTTTCATTTGGGTTCCTATCATACCAGTGATTTGGAACCTCTAGGATGCCGGCCAAGGCTGGCTGGGTGCAAACCTCCCGTAGGTGCTCAACCAAAATGCTTCGAACTTCAAGAATCGCCCTCGGCTTAGTATGTATGTCCTGATGTTTTGCTTCCACCATGATCTCGCTGGCTACGTCGTCCATGTGAGCGCTCTCGACCTCGACGACTCCGTCGCTCAAAATGGCTTCACCACCAAACCAACTGGATTTGTGAACAACTCCGACGATATTATGGTACTTGACCCAAGGTGCTCGTCGGGCTCGGAGCATGGTTGGGAAAATTGGCGATTCTGGACTGAGCGAATCGATACTCGTCGACGTGGTAACCAGCTCGGTGTTGCGAAATAGGTTCGGATTTTGGCGAATGAGCGAATTGCCAATATCCGTAATGCTGCTCGGCAGTTTGATCAGTTTTCGTCCGACCCAGCGTGTGTAATCGTTCGAATAGTTGCTTCCACGATGCGGCGTTCCAATGGTTACAACTCGTTTGATCGAGTTGTTAGGGTGAAAGAAGAGAGCCGCGGCCAGTCGCTGTCGCTCCGTTTCCTCCCCTTTGACTTTCTCAAACGGCTCATCGCTAAGGATTCGCCAAAACTCTTCGCCACTCTCAAGTGTCTGCAAACGCGAAACAAGTCCCCCCATGCTGTGTCCGACCAAGACCATTTGGTCTAAAACGGGATGGATGGCATTCGGATCAAGCGTTCGCCGCAACTCAAATAGATCGCTCCGCATTTGCGTTGCGCTGATCCAAAACGGTTGTCCAGTCGGATACTGATAGAACCAGAATTGATAGTTGCGGCGGAGTTCCTGAAAAGACCTTAGATCATTGAACATGGGCATCCATGTCAGTGGACTGGACCAAAGACCGTGAACCATGACTACCGGAATGCGATTGGGATCGTACGGCTCGAGCATGTAGATTCCTCGCAGCTTCTCCGTTTTGTGCGGGTCCCGAAGACCCAATGTACTGTCGGTCTGCTCGCGAAATTTAGGGTTGTCCAAAAAGAATGCAAGCGGAGTGCTCAAGTCTGACTGCAAGGGAACTTTGCGTGCATTCAATTCAATGTCGGTCGATTCCAACGGATCGTGCAATTCCAGGACACACGGGTGACGATGTTGGGAGTCACGCGAAGTATGTACGGTCGGCGACGTTACGCGAAGCAGAGCAGTCACTGGAAAGGACAGTCCCTCTGGATAGAATTTTTCTATAGGACTCTCGTTGGCGTGCGACTTTCGGACTGCAATCATGGGCACACCGACTCCGTAATTGACATTGGCCGTCTGCAATACATTGACTTTGAGTTCGCTACAAAACTTCAATTCGTCGAAGTCTTCATCATGCCACTTGCCTCTGGAGACAACTTGAACGTCGTAGTCCTTCTTCGAAGTTGTGATCCTGTAGCTATTGCCTGGCCTCAGCTTTCCTTGCTTGCTAACCATACTCAAAGTGGACTCGAGGGCTGCGTTGTACAGATCGCAAGCTCCGCGGAACTGAGGATCGTATGGATTTCGAGAAACGTCCAATTCAGGACAAAAGAGATACAAGTACGCATTGCTGACCGACACGGTATACATGTCTAGGGCTTGGCCTTCGCGGTGTGCCCGTTCGGCCTGCTTGCCAATGATATAGGCGAGTTCGGAAATGGCGTAGATTTTCTCGGCCCCTTTTTCGTCCATCGCAAGCTCCTGCAATTGAACGAGGCACTCTTCTTGGTCGCGCTTGTAAACATCCAGAAGCGCGTAATGCCGCAGCAATGTTGTCGTGCGAGGAGTGATTTGCGGCCCCGACCGGGACATCAGATTCAAAGATTCCGTAAGCGGGTTGAAAGGATTTTGTCGAACTTGCACGTATTTTTGAGTCGCACAGCCTGAATGGATCATTGCCAAGCAAACCACAAAAAGCAAAACGCAGCAACGAAAGCGAGCCAAATGGCCCTTGCTTCCTAACGCATCCGTCGTTTTCCCGCTTTGCCATTCCCAAACTGCCATCTAAGTCATCGTTCTCGCCGCGTAAAAGTGCATCCTAAAAACCAATCAAATTTCTCAAACAAATCTCTCAAAAAGGTTCATAGCAATCCAGCGGGATTCCAAGCAATGCCAATGAGCCGAGATTGGTAATTTGGGAGAAAAGGGCTGCCTGGGTGGTTCTGTCCACGCCGTGGCGGATGCTGCCAGCATCCGAACCGACGCTAGCAGCGTCGACCACGGCAAATAATCCGAACCGACGCTAGCAGCGTCGACCACGGCAAATAATCCGAACCGACGCTAGCAGCGTCGGCCACGGCACGAAAGCTGGGGACAGAATCAAGTGTCGCAAAAAAAACCGCTGTGTTCTGGCGAGTTCAAGCGAAGCCTCAACAAAAGGCTTAGAATCGAGGGAGGTCAAAACTTTAGCACGCGAGAGCCCAACATGTTCAACATACTTTTGGTTGATGATTCGGCAACCGACCGCATTTTACTTAAGGGACTACTCAGTCAACACGAGCATTTCGAAATCGACACAGCCGAAGATGGTGCGATCGCATTTGAGAAGATGCAGGTGAAGATTCCCGATCTGGTTGTTACGGATATGCAAATGCCCAATTTGGACGGCCTACAATTGGTTGAGAAAATCCGCGCTCACTATCCCTATGTGCCGGTGATTCTGGTCACTAGCAAGGGAAGCGAAGAGTTAGCAGCTCTTGCATTGCAACGGGGTGCGGCTGGCTATGTACCCAAATCGCGTTGCAACGAACTGCTATCAAGTACGATAGAACATATCATTGAACTAACTCGCTCTGAATCGAGCTTCAAGCGGCTTATTGATTCCTCTACGCTTTGTCACTTTGAGTACTTGCTTGAAAACGACGTTACGCTGATTGCGCCATTGTTGGAGCTCGCCCAGCGAATGTGTGCTGGTATGAAGATTTGCGATGTAACTGGATGCATGCAAATTGGTGTGGCTCTTGAGCACGCGATCTCGAACGCAATGGTTCACGGCAATTTGGAAATCGGCACGGAGTCATCCGGGGACGCATCGTTGGTTAATCAGCGGTTGGGAGAATTGCCGTTTAGGAATCGTAAGGTGCGAGTGGAAATTCGCATCACTCGAGACGAAGCCCAATTCTCGGTCGGTGACGAAGGAACAGGCTTTAAGGTCAATGAACTCGCAACCAGATCGCGAAACATGGCTCTTAACGGCGAAGCTGGAAGAGGACTTTTTTTGATGTGGGCATTCATGGACTCCATCCACTTTGATCGCAATGGCAATACGGTTGTAATGGTCAAGCGTCGCGCCTCACCTTCATCAATTACTTCGGTCGCAGGAAGCAAGAAAGCGGAATTGCCGGCCGCGATGGGAATCCTAACTCCACGCGATTGCGCATCTCCGATTTCGTTTACGAAAGGGGAACTTCGATCGGTTGTCAAGAGTTTGAAAGAACTAACGAGCAGCCCTGCCGAGCTCCATGCAAACGAAAAAGAGTTTACGGAACTACTTGGCGTTTTCCGTGATCAATTGGCGTTTCGTTTCGAGGCTTTGGGTTGTTTCGAAGAGGCCGTTGAGGGGGCTCCACAGACATTTCAACAATCTCAACGATTGAGAGGCCAGCATACCAAACTCCATGAACGGGCGATAAAGTTGTCAGAAGAGGCCGCCAGCAGCGCCACCTGCGATCTTGAAAGTCTCGCCAAAAACGTGAAGGACTTGATTCAGGACTTAGAGGTTCAAGAAGCCGCAGAGAACGAGATGATTGTGAATGCGATGTTTGAGGATATCGGTGGAAGCGGTTGAGACAACTACTTGTCTCGGAGCGAGTTGAAGTAGTCTCGTTGTTGGTCCCGTTGGGCTTTGGGCAACGACATGTTTTCAATTGCATCCGGATCATCGGGCTTTGAGCTTAGAACGGCATCTCGAATCTCTTCCTTGGTCGTTCCCTTGCGATTTGGGCCTCCAACCTTGCCACCGAAGGTTGTTTCGCCCTTGCGCATCTGGTCACGCACTTGCGAGTCAAAGTTCTTTACGTCATGTTCTTGCTCTTCTCTGTCTCCTGCGCCTCGTCCCTCTCCCTTGGCATTTTTGGAATCCTTGCCTTCTTTGTCCGATTTGCATTTGCCGCAACCGGCGCCATTGCACTCGCTGCAATTGGACGACTTTTTGGCATCCTGCAGATTTTCCATCATCTCTTCCATTTCCTTTAACGACTCCTGGTCTTCGGCCAGTTCGCCAAGTTCCTCTTTCAGTTCTTCCAATGCTTTTTGGGCACCTTTTTCGTCCCCTTCCTGCATGGCTTTTTGGGCCTTTTGCATACTTGCTTTGACGGCTTCCATGGCTTTGGCCTTTTTCGCGTTGGCTTCCATTTGCTCGACTTTTTTCTGCAACTTGGCCACCTTCTCTAAGTCACCGCCGTTTTGAGCTTTGGCCAGCTCTTTTTTCGCTTCCTCGATCGCCTGTTTCTCTTGATCCTGGGCTTTTTCAAGAGCCTTTTGCATTTGATCCAACTGCTTGGCCAACTGTTTTTTCTGATCGTCGGTCATGTTGCCCGACTTCATTTGATTCAGCATCTTTTCGAGCTCATCCCCGGCTTTGTCGAAGTTACCATCCTTGAGCGCGTCCGCAACTTTTTCGGCGGGGCCTTTGTCGATGTTCTTTAAGTTGTCGAGTGCCTTTTTGACACTGTCGGAACCGCCGAGGGACTCCTTCCGTCTTTCTATTTCTTTCTTGATTTCATTGAAATCGGACAGCATCTTTTTCGAATCGACGGTGCTTGACTTCTGGAAGTCCTCCAATTTCTTTTCGATCTTTTTGAATTCATCGGCCGCTTCCTTTAGATCTTTTTCTTCCGCATCCTCTCGCATTTTCTTGATCATTGCGAGGATTGGCTTGGTCTGATTTTTAATGTTGGTCAGTCGTTCGGAGGTGGTGCCGGGCAACTTCTCAATCGAGGGAAGTTCGGCATCTGGAACCCAGAACAATGCGACGCAAGAAAGAAAGGGGAGGGCCACCCAAGGTGTTTGAGGCGCGGACCGGATAGGGAAATGCTCACGCACCTCGATACGTTCGGCTTTCGTCGCGGCATCATTCAACAGCGCTTCTCCAACCGGTGACTGCTTTTCGGTCGGATCCAATTGCAATGCACTGCTGATGCGTTCTCTCAATCCAAAACGACGATCGATTTCGACTGCAGAGTGCAAGGCGCTCGGGCGATAAAAAAGAGCAATCGTGCCAGCCATTAGCAAAGCAGCCAGTCCCCCACCGATAAGCCAAACCTTGCTCCAGCTCGCGAAGGTGTATGGTAAGAACCAAATCTTCGGTACCAAAAGGCCGAAAAAACAGACAGTAAACGCGATGATCAAACACCACGCAAAAATATTTAAGATTGTTTGTGTCCAGAGAAGCCGACGTGCCCTAGAAATCTGGCGATTGATTGTGTCCATGCTTCAGTTTCCTTGGGAAAGTGCAGGGGTAGAAGTACCTCGCGTCGCAGAGCGCATTGTAAGGCCTGAGAGCCAGGAAAACATCCACCATCAAAACGAAAATCCTACAAAATGGGAACGGCTACGGCTTTTCTGCCACGGGGCATTCGCAAGACAAAAGGCCACAGCCAGGGCAGCCATTGCCATATTTTTTTTGAAGTGCGGCGCTCAGGTCGACGCCAGCCACGTTGGCTATGGTGGTCAGCCAGGCTACGACATCGGCAAATTCCTCCTCCAAGTTTTCCTGATCATTACCCGTTCTTAAAGCCGTTGCCAGTTCACCCATTTCTTCCATTAGCCACATGAATGTGCCGGAAACTCCGCGTTCCACGTCTTTTTCAAAATACATAGTGCGGATCAATTGCTGAAAGTCGCGGAGAGAAACGTCCGGTTCAGAATTACTCATATTAAGGCGTCAGGAAGGTTATTGGCGAGGAAAAAAAGGAATGCACGCTCTCCAGAATACCAAAACCCAGCCGTTTTGAATGTTACTTTTCGTGGATTTTAGCGGTGTTT
>JAYTVM010000079.1:0-30600 GCA_043743995.1 Pirellula sp.
GCGTACGTAGGACACCAAAACGGTGTCCGGTCGGGGCAAGCCCGAGCCGGACAATCAGACTCGAAAAAGTCCTTCACGGCGTTGGGACAAGCCCCCGACCAACCTGAAAGACCCGATTGCAGAACGGAATGGCCAGTCTGCAGAACGGAATGGCCAGATCGCAGAGCGGAACAAAAGGCATATCGACAAAAATAGCTAGGTTGCTATTTGTCCCACAGCCCAGGCGCCGCCCTGGGTAACCACAAAAAACCCGAACATTGCCCTCCAGGGGCTTTACAATCCATTTGAATCCCGTCGACGACAATATTAATGCATCAACCATCATCGGACGCCGCCAACCCAGACGCGAACAACCGTTGGAGTCCAAGACGTCGTTCGGACGCGTTGTTTTTCCTTGTAATGGGCGGGCTCTCGGCTTGTTTCATCTTGCTCATTGTTCTGCTGCTCGCGGCGGATATCATGTTCACCACGCCGCGAAATTTTTACGAAGCCTTAGCAAAGCCTGAAATCCGTGCGGCGCTCCGGTTGACGATTCTTTCGTGCACCGTTGCAGCCATTCTTTCCGTCTGGGTTGGAACGCCACTCGGTTACTTGCTGTCTCGTTATTCGTTCCCAGGGAGATGGCTTGTCGATACCTTGGTCGACATCCCGATCGTATTGCCTCCGTTGGTTCTGGGCTTAAGCTTACTCATCCTGTTCCATCAGCCGTTTTTTGGTTTGCAGGTCGAGAGTATCTTTCGCGATAGCATCGGGTTTCCCATTACCTATCGCTGGCCCGCGGTAGTGCTCGCTCAATTTTCGGTGGCCTGTGCATTTTCCGTTCGCACGATGCGAGTCACGTTTGACCAAATGAACCCCCGTGCAGAAGAGGTAGCAAGAACACTTGGGTGCACCCGAGGGCAAGCGTTTTGGCAAATCGCGTTGCCACAAGCCAGACGAGGGATCGTCACTGCGTTCACGATTGCCTGGGCTCGGGCTTTAGGTGAATTTGGACCGATACTTGTATTCGCTGGGGCGACACGGTTGCGAACCGAAGTTCTTTCGACGTCGGTGTACTTAGAATTGACCACAGGCAGTCTCGATTCTGCGGTTGCCGTTTCGTTGTTGATGGTCATCCTGGCGGTGGTCGTACTTTTAGTCTTGCGTGTCTTTGGAACGGGATTGACCGCATGATCGAGCTTCGCAATGTTACGGTAAAGAGCGGGTCGTTCGTGCTCCCTTGTATTAATTTCCAGATCCAATCGGGTGAGTATGCCGTGTTGATGGGGACGACGGGACGTGGCAAAACGACCATACTAGAGAGTATTTGCGGATTACGTCATGTGTCGGATGGTCAGATTCTGATCCATGGACGTGACGTGACACGATGGTCACCACCGGACCGCGAGATTGGGTATGTCCCACAAGATTTCGCCTTGTTTCCAACGCTTACGGTGCAGGCGCATTTGGAGTTCGCGCTGCGCCTTCGAAAACAAGCTGGCAATCTGATCGCCGAACGGACGCAAGAACTATCGGAGGTGCTGGGGATTGGTCATCTCTTGTCGCGATCGATTGTCGGCTTGAGCGGCGGAGAATCGCAGCGTGTGGCCTTGGGCCGAGCGTTGTCTTTCCGACCGTCGGTTTTGCTGCTGGATGAACCGCTGAGTGCACTGGATGAGACGACAAGGTATGAAATGCACACGCTGCTGAAGCGGGTCAAGCAGACCACAGGCGTAACAACGTTGCATGTCACGCACAGTGTTTCTGAATCGGATTCGCTCGCTGACCGCTGCTTCTGGCTCGATGCCGAAGGAATTCAAGAGCGTCCCATTTCGAAGGCTTAGCATGGGCGGTGCGACAAATAGCAGCCCATCCGTTCAGGGCTTGCCCCCGACGGATGCGTTTTGGCGTACTACACATGGGCGCCCCAACTCCCGCTTCGCGACGGTTGGCCGTTAGTACGCTAAAACAAGGTCGAGAGGAGGCAAGCTCCCGCTCAACCTGGCGAGAGGAGGCAAGCTCCTACTCAACCTGGCGAGAGGAGGCAAGCGACCGCTCAACTTGAGGAATTGTTGATGGAAATGCTTCCCGGTGTCGGGGTCTGCTCCGATCGGATCTGAGCGAGGGCCTCGCTCAGCCAGGGCTAGCCGATCCAGAAGATCGCGAACCAGAGGGTCGCGGCGATCGCCCCTAAGAAACTCAGCGTCCAGACCGCAGTTCGCCAAGCTTGACTTAGAATCTTGTCGTTGCGTTCATGCCGAGTTGCGGCCATCACCAAGGAGACCGCCGCAAGAATTGGTAACAGCCACAGCAGGTATTCAATCGAAATTGCCATTCGCTTCGTGCTCCGTAATTTCCCCGTGAATTTCCCCGTGCTCGGGTATGTCGAATCCCTAGATGCTGACCTTGGCGTTGGTATCCCGCAATGCTTCCGTCAAATCGATTCGCGTGCTGTCGGCCCATAGACCTTCAAGATCATAGAACTTGCGGCACTCTTCATCGAACAAATGGATCACAACACTGCCATAGTCCAGCGCGATCCAGCGACTTTCGTCGTAGCCAGCCACGCTAAGCCTTACCTCGCCACGTGCCTTGAATACGCGATGGATTTCCTCGGCGATCGCTTGGAGTTGTCGGCGGCTGGTCCCGGTCGCAATCACGAAGCAATCGAAAATGCTCGTCTGCTTGGACAGATCCAAAACCAGAATATCCTGTCCTTTGTTTTCGGCTGCGGCCCGCGCTGCAAGCTTCGCACATTCGATGCTATCGGCAAGCGTTTGCTGAGAGAGGACGGTGGTAGTCGTTGCCGTATCGGGTTGTGCCATTAGTTCGCCAAATGAGTTGAGGTGTTCTTCTACTGCGAAGTTTAGTTGAAATTCAACGAATTGTCACGCCAGAAGCCCGCGCGGTTCGCTCAATCCGAATACGAGAGGTGTTTTTCCGCCCACGTTTAGCTGCTATTCGGCACGAATTGGACGGCAGGAAAGGGTTGTCTTCGTCCAAAAACTGAGAGATTTTCGTGATTCCGTGACCAAAGGTGTCCGTAAAATGTTTAACTTAGGGGTTTCTCAACTACCTTTAGATTCCTATGTCAACTAGTCGATTTGTTTCGTCCATGCGACGCGATAGCATCCGAACTTTTTTTGAAGCGTCCCCAACCGCGAGGCTGCTCCGTTCCGATAATGCGCCCCTCATCTTGGATTTTCTGCATCGCGTTTTCAAGTCGGGCGAGCTCATTTCGATCGGCCAGACCGATCTGAGAACCCGGCTTTCGGGCTACCAGGAAGAAATTCACCAAACCGAGCCGAACCTTCTGTCGGGCCCTCCGGAACGGTATTTGACCCAATGGTCAGACGCAGGCTGGTTGCAAAGATTTCTCGAAGCAGCCTCGATCGAACCACAATTCCAACTGACTCGGTACGCGGAAGAAGCCATCCAATTTGTCGATGCTGCGGTCACCCGCGGTTCCAATCTGGTCGGTACCGAGAGCCGACTTCGCCTGGTCATCGATACGCTCGAGGATATCGTGCGAGGAGCCTCTGCAAATCCCAATCGCCGGCTGGAATACCTCCGAGCACAGCGAGCTGTCATCGACGCGGAGATCGATGCCATCGAGTCTGGTAAATCGGTGCAAGTTTACCGTCCCGCTCAAATCCGCGAACGGTTTCAAACCGCGGTCGACTTATTGCGAGCCCTTCAGTCCGACTTCCGAGCCGTCGAAGAGCGTTTCCAATCCATCGCACGTGAAGTGCAGCAACTGCAGGCTTCCGGCAGTGATTCTCGCGGACAGATCTTAGGCCATGCTTTGGATTCCGAGGACCTATTAAAGCAACAGGACGAAGGAATCAGCTTCTTTGCCTTCGTATCCTTTCTGTTCTCACCCAACCAGCAAGCTATCCTTCGAAAGAACATCGAGGAGATACAACAGCTTGCTGCATTGGCAGACCAACATGAATCGCTGGCACGCGTTCGACGCATGGTGCCATCGTTATTAGCCGAAGCGGAAAAGGTAATGCGAACTACGGCACGACTATCGGCAACCTTACGACGACTGCTTGATGCGCGAGCCGCTGCCCATCGAGTTCGATTGGCTAATGTGCTTCGAGATATCCGGCAGCATGCGCTTCGGCTGCGAGGTGCGCCTCAGTGCCAATCTATCCAGCTTTCGGTCGACGCAGAAGCCGAGATCGCTTCCCCGTTGGCCCGCACTTTTTGGGTACCGCCACAGGACTTCGATCAGTTGCAATTGACAGAACAAGTCATCGATCCGCAACATGCCCAAGCCATGGCGTCCGCCTTTGCCAAATTACAGCGTTTAGACCTGCGCAAATTGCGAGGGCATATTCGCGAAGCGACGCTGCTGGGCCAAAATGAATCGCTTGCGAATTTGCTCGATCGCTGGCCATTGACGGGGGGCGTTGTCGAGTTGCTTGGCTACTTGCAAATCGCGCATGACGATTCGCACCAAATCGATCCAACCCACATCGACCGAATCAACATAATGCAGCCAAGAGGCCGCTCGTCGGTGTTGCAAGTCTCAATCCCGCGTATCGTGTTCCAACCCAAAGCGGCTAATCGCGAGATGGCCACGAAACCCCGTTAAAAGCAGCCCGTGGACATCTATTCTCCCAACGCAAACAACAACTTCATCCCGCCCCCAGCGGATTGGAGTCCTGTGGCAGTACGGCTCTTGCAAGGCGTAGTCTACCATGACGACAACCTCGATTTGTGGGAGCAACTTCTCGAAAACGTATCCCCGATCACTGAATACTTTGGGAAACTGGGGCTGTTGCTCGTGGTCGATGAACCCGATGCAATGGCTTATTTGCGTCAACTCGACGAGGAAGAAATACCACCCGACTTTCCTGCCGTTCCGCGACTGTTTCGTCGGACCCCGCTAGGCTACGACGCAACCTTGCTCTGTGTTCTACTTCGGGATGAACTGCGACAATACGAAGAAGAAGACGTTCAAAACGAACGCTGTGTGATTGCTCAGAGCGATTTGCTCACACTCTGGGAAGCGTTCTTTCCTGACCAAACCGATTCGATTCGTCTCAATCGTTCGCTGACTGCTGCACTACGCAAAATGGAAGAGCTCAAATTCGTTCGCCAATTCGAGAAGGATCCACCCTCCTGGGAAATTCGGAGAATCATCAAGGCTCGATTGCCTCTTTCCGATCTGGAACGATTGCGGCTGTCCCTGGTGGCCGCCGTTGGCAAGAAGAGTGACGATAGCCCAGCGGACGAAGCATGACGTTGACACCAACGAATTCAGACCGACCGCCACTTCCAGGATATCGGTTGGCCAAGCTCGAAGTTTACAATTGGGGCACCTTCGATGGTGCCGTCTACTCTGTTCTGCCGCGAGGTCAAACCACGTTGCTGGTTGGCGAGAACGGCTCGGGCAAGTCGACGTTGGTCGATGCTCTATTGACGCTCCTAGTACGACCGCAAACTCGCAACTACAACGTCGCAGCCGGAGCAACCAAAAATGAACGCGATGAAAAGACTTACATTCGAGGTGCCTACGATCGTACGATTGGCGAAGGGGGACGACCGCAAATTCAATACCTGCGCAATGGCACCGGGCACTACACCGCCTTGCTCGCGTGTTTTTCGAACGCGGCCGCTGGAACCGTCTTTACTATCTGCCAAGTGCTGTATCTCAACAATGAAAACGCAGTCGAAAAAGTCTATGCGTATTGCGAATCGGAACGGGGTATCGTTCGCGATCTCGGCGAATTAGGGACTGGCAGTTCCATCGCACGCACCCTCAAGGATCGAGGTTTCAAGACGACGAGCAGCTACAAAGAGTATTTTCAATGGCTACAACGCAAAACGGGCTTCCTGGCCAAGGCCATGGATATCTTCAACCAAACGGTGGCGGTGAAGGATGTTCAGCGGCTCGACGATTTCATCCGCCAGCATATGCTCGAACGCAAGCCTTGGAACGAACGCGTAGGACGTTTGCTTACCCACTTTGCAGAACTCAGCGAAGCGCACCGCATGTTAGTGCGAGTCCGACAGCAAGATGAATTGCTGCGGCCGATCGTCGAAGCTGGCCGACGCTACCAGTTGAGAATTGAGGAACTGGACCTAGCCAAACTTCGGCTGAGTGCGATTCGCTATTTCTTTGCCGACCGCACTGTTCAACTTTTGGAGCCTATGTGCAGTCAGTGGCAACAGCAGATCCAGAATCTCAATGAAGACATCGTACGATTGGAAAAACTGCAAGACCGCCTTCGCAATGAAATGGCGAGGCTAGAACTGGAAATCGAAAACGCGGGCGGGGATCGACTGCGACAGTTGCCCGGACTCATTGAACAGGCGGAAGCGATCGCGAAAGTCAAGGCGAACTACCGAGCACGATTTGAGTCGCAATTGATGACTGCGGGTATCACGGTGCAGGTGACCTCGCCAGACCAATTTGCCAAAGTTCGCAAGGAGAGCCATGCCAGACGGGTTAAATTGCTCGAAGAGCGTCAACAAAAACGGTCCCAAGAAAGTGCCTTGCAATTTGAAATCGGTTCGCTAACACGTCAATTGGTTGAGGATCGGTCGGAGGCTGAGGCCCTAGAAAAGCGCAAGGGCAATTTGCCTGAATCGTTTATCGCAGTGCGAGATGCGATTTGCCGTGACTTGAAATTGGCACCGAGCGATTTGCCTTTCGCAGCCGAATTGATTGCGGTGAATCCCAAGGAGCGAGAATGGGAATCGTCGGTCGAACAAGTGCTCCATTCTTTTGCACGCAGCTTGTTGGTGTCGCCGGATTACTACGCACGCGTTGCAGGTTACGTCGATCGAACCCGCTTGATAGACGGACGTGGCCAAGGCCAAAGGCTGGTGTATTTGCGAGTTGGCTCCAAGTTCAAGACAGGTCAACCCACCTCGGGTGCGCAGCCTACCAAAGCACAGCCGACGCTGATCCAAAAGCTGGAATTCCCCGATCACCCTCTAACGCCATGGGTTCGATCCGAAATTCAGCAGCGGTTTGACTACGTAGCTTGCGAAACCATAGATGAGTTTCAAAAGCTGGATTCGGCAGCCATGACTAAGAACCGCCACATCAAGTCGGGAAACGCGCGTCACGAAAAGGACGACCGACAGATGCCTGACGACCGTCGGCACTTTGTCTTAGGCTGGGACAATCGACAGAAGCGATTGAGCCTGGCCGATGCGATTCGACGAGGCAGCGAAGATCTCCAGCAGTTGCAGACGCGTTCGCAAAGACTCAACGCAGAGACCGATCGCATTACGAGTGCTGTAGAAGCTTTGGACCAAGCACTCAAGACCGAGGAGTTTGATGCGATCGATAACTCGCGGCATGAATTCGAAGCGTCGCAATTGAAAATGGAACGCCAACGCATCGAGGAATCGGACGATCGCATTCGCGAGCTCAAGAAGCAGTCCGCGGATCGTAAAGCTGAGGCCATGGGTCATCAACAGGATCGAGATCAAGCGATCGCGCAGCGGACGATGCGTGAGCGGGAGCTGAATGACGGCAATCGGTTATTGGAGAGTGCAAGGGTCACGCTTCGCCGGGCCGGAACGGAGGGAGTCTTGGTACAAGCCTCGGAACAGTTCGACTCGCTCAACGATTCACTCAAAGAACCGTTGTCGATACAAAACTTAGGAACCTTGCCTGCGGATACCGAAAGGTTGCAAAGAGAACAGGTCGACAGTTTGCAGGAACGGCTGGTCCCGATCGCTCGAGACATGACCAGTGGCATGACTAGGTTTTTGAAAAAATTCCCGGATGAGCAAATTGATTTGGATGCCGACGTGGCTGCACTTTCGAGTTTCGTGGCCCTTTTTGAACGCATTTCGGTCGACGACTTACCCAAACATGAGGAGCGATTCAAGCGTCGGCTCAATGAGAATGTGCTGAACGAAATAGGCCTCTTGCACGGTGGCTTGGAAGACGAACGTCAGGAGATTCGCGACAAGATCGAGCAGCTCAACACCGCATTGAAGTTGCTGGAGTGGAAAACTGGGACATTCATGCGATTGGAGCCGACGGATGTCCAGGATCGCGAGATTCAAGATTTCCGACGCGATTTGGCGGGATGTTTGACCGGAACGCTGGACGGTTCCCCAGAAGCCAACGAGGCCACGTTCGTCCGCATCGAAAAATTCGTGGCAAAATTGCGAGACGATGGCAACACACGTTGGCGCGAGAAGGTGGTGGACGTGCGGAATTGGTTTAACTTTGCAGCCCGCGAGATTATCAAGGAGACGGGGGAGCCGCGCAGTTTCTACGACGGCGGGACGGGGCAGTCTGGGGGTGAAAAAGGCAAGCTCGCGTTCTTGGTTTTGGTAGCGGCCATCGCTTATCAATACGATCTCGATCCGGATGCGACCCAAAGCGAGCGATTTCAGTTCGTCATGGTGGACGAGATGTTTTCGAGAAGCGACGACGCGCACGCGGAGTACGCGCTGGATCTCTTTGCACGCTTTGGATTGCAACTGCTCATTGTCGCGCCGTTGGATGCAAAGGCCCGCGTTACGGAGCCCTACGTTGGAACGTATCTGCATGTGGTCAAAAACAAACAAACCAATCGAAGCGAGCTGCTATCGATTACAGCCGACGAGCTCAAGGATTTTATAGAGGCGTAGACAGTGTCGCCTTGGGGTTCCTGTCAAACCTGAGCGAGAGCCTCGCTCAGCTACATCAAGAGTTCGAACTAGGAAACATCGATGAATCAAGCTCAGCCGAATGGCGACGGAGAGGTCAATGCCCCAAAGCAATTGATTGACGAAGCCATCAACGGTATCGTCGAGATGCTTCGCAATGGCCAAACGCCAAGACTTGAAACTACATCGAACTTTTGGCGCTGAACTCGAAGGCGCGTTTCACATCCCCCATGAGCAAAATCACAAGTGCCCAGATGCCGATGGGCAACCCAATGAAACAGCAACAGGAACCAACATTGAACATCGAAACAATGGAAGCAGCAATGGCCACACCCCACGTTTTGATTCGCAACATTTGGATTCCGCCAAAGAGAACGAATAAGCCTACAAAAATAAAAACAGCCTGAATTACAGCGGCCGTCGGTCCCACACTGCTTTTCATCATCTCGCTCATGAACTCAGGAGCGTTGGGCGGAACCTGTGGCGGTGGACTAATCAATGCGTTGACAACACCCCAAATCGATGCGAGTAGGCTCAAGCCACCACACACCATTAACGCAATGGCCGGAGCCTGAACCTTAACTTTGTTGAACTGGGGCACGTTGGGCTCGAAGCTTGCAGGCGTGCTCTGATACGGATTGAATTGGTTGCCCGGTTGAAAGTCATTGCTCATGACTGCTCCATGATACAGAGTTGGATTGGGATGGTTACTTCGACGAGCGTGCAGATGTTATTGCACTGACTAAGCAGTATACACATGGTTTCAGTCGAACAGGCGTCGCCACCAAGGTTTTTCGAGAGGCGCGGGTGGTGTCGGTTCTGGTCTAATTGTTTTCATTGGCTGAGTCGCCGTAACACTCCCTTTGGGTCTGGAAATCGGTTTGGGCATCACATCGCCCCCGGTAGTGAATTCGACTTGCAGCCTTAATGCGCCAATTTGAAGAACTTGTCCAGGCATCAACGCTGCTTGCTTGACGCGCGAGTCATCGATGTAAATCCCGTTCATGGACTCGAGGTCCTTTACCACCAGCGTTCCCTCGCCATTGAGCGAAAACTGACAATGCTGTCGACTGATGGACGGGTGCTCGATGCAAACTTGACAGGTGGAGTCTCGCCCAACTACGCCTGGCGGCTTTATAGTCCAAGAGGACTTGTCTAGATCATCGACGTGATTCTGAAGGATAAGTTGGTAGAACATGGGGCATCGTCACTGGCAGAGTTAAGAATAGGAGAAGCATAAGAATAGGATCGGCTAACAGCCTGTTGTCACCGATCCTATTCTAAACCGCCCCGTGTGGTGCGATGCATTCCAGAGTATCAAAATCGAGAAGAATTCGTTTTTAAGCGCACCGCCGATTGCCTTAGTTTTTTGCGTGGCGTGGATTCTTCATGAAATACAATCGCCCGTCTTCCGCCCCACCCAAAAAATCCGGTACTCCATCGCCGTCGAAGTCCACTACCGCCGGACTTACGTCGTGCCCTTCGATATTCCTCTTGGCTAAGCTACCAACGTTTTTCATCCTCCACTTTCCAGCCTGAAAATCGACTTGCTTCAAGAAGTCTGCATTGGCCGAATTCAAGAGAAAATCAAATTTTCCATCGCCGTCCCAATCCGTTATGCAGAGTTTACGCCGTCCACTTTTGCCTGCGGCTCCAGCGTTGAGTTGAATCGGTTGTCCCTGCTCATCGACGAATGCCCGGCGAGGGGCCCGCAGCTTGAGTTTGCCATCTTGTCGCACTCTCTCGAAAAACCCTAAATAACCTTCCTGATCCAGCATCCCAATGTCTAACAAACCGTCCGCGTTGAAGTCATAGACGACGGGGGTTGTGCGCCACTGAGTCAAAAGTTCTGCGCCAGAAGGCCGGAGCCAACCCCAAGCCAGTCTAGGCTGCTCGCCCGGCCACTCCACTTCAACTCCCTGCGGCGCGGCCATGAGTGGAGTCTGGCGTGTTCCGACATTCCTGAGCCAAACCACTCTACCCAAGATCGAGTTCAGAATGATATCGGGCAGTCCATCGCTATCCCAGTCCGCCACATTCAGCGTGGTGTATCCCCATTTGGACTCGGCAGGCCCTTGGATGCTGCCATTGGGTCCAGCCATGACACGAAAATCTTTGCCTTCGACTTGGATCGCAACAGGTCGATTCCATTTCGGACTAGCAACGTTGGGTCCGCTCATGTTCTCGAAAACTTCGATGAAGCCCGCCGTGTTGCCGCTCAAGATATCCATATCGCCGTCCCCATCCCAATCAAAACCGACCGGAGTCGCCAAGGCACCGCACTTGAGCGTATCGGCTTCTTGTTGAAAATAACGCGGCGAAGCGAAGAGGGGTGCTTTTGTTGCGGCGTCTTTGCGAGCGATGTTTTCGAGGAATGCTACGCGTCCGTCTTCATCCCCCACGATCAAATCCAGATCGCCATCCTTATCCCAATCCAAGGCGACAGGCACAATCATCTGCAAATCCATTGCCAGCAGCTTGCCCTCGTCCGTTTTGAGCCTTTGCCCCGCCGCATACATTGGCGTCGTTCGCGAACCGGTGTTTTCAAAATAAGTAAACGAGTCCAAAAACTCGCCGCAAATCAAATCGAGGTCGCCGTCGTTATCGAAGTCACCAAAGTTGGGGGATGGGCAACCGAAGACGTCGATCCGTTTGCCGTCCGCTTCGACGAAGACCGGCTCCTCATAGTCTGGTCTGTCGGTTGTCCCTCGATTGCGAAACAAATAGATCCACCCGTGCAACGGCCCATTCTGCCAATTCCCTTCCTCATTCCAAGCATCATCCCATCCGTAGTAGCTCCAGTCCTCGACACCTACGATCATATCCAAGCTGTCGTCGCCATCGTAGTCCGCGTATCGCCATTGGTTGTGCCGCACTTTCGGGCCTTTGGTCTGCTTCCCCAGCGGTTTATGAAACTTGGGATCGATCGGGAGCGTCCGCTTTTCGGTTGTGCCGCTCCGGGTAAAGTCGAGATACTCCTGTCCCGGCGACAGAACTCGCATTCCTCCGTCGACATAGCTCGGCATGACGTAATGCACCGTTTTGCTGAGCAGCCGCCCAGGCTTGAACACGGGCATTTTGTGTGTCGACGCGTCTCCACTCGTATTCTCAAAGAGCCAAACACCATTCGAAGGCTTGTCGGGGCACGACACAATCAAATCGAAATCACCGTCCCCATCCGCATCGCACGGAATGGGCCAAGCCCAGAGCCCCACTCCCAAATCGACGACCAAGCCAGGGTGGTTGTACCCAAGCGGTTCCAATTCATCGGCCCGGGCGGTGGCAAACAAAGCCAAGAAACAGAAACATTGCAGCACGGCACTCCGTGCCGCAATTCTCGACGTGATTCGCCACAGGGAGCGTCGAGCTACACTTTCGCTCCGCAAAAGAGATGTTGCGTTGCGCACTTTCGCAGAGAGAAAGGCGACATTAAGCGGCTGAAGAAAACTCACTTTAACGACTCCAAGATGGCACGCACGCGTTCTCGTTCCGGTGCTCGAAAGCGATGGAACGGCTCCGCCATGAAATCATCGCAAATCCCTAGCAACGACAAGCAGCATTTGGTCGCTTTGATGTACTTCGAAGCGTACTTACCCACTTCGTAGATTTGTTGCAGTGCGTTGATGGCGTTTTGTAGCGCATCAATACGCGGCTGGTTACCAGCCACACATGCTTCATAGCATTCCACAAAAAGCTTTGGAAAAACGTTGGCACCACCGGCCACGCCGCCATCGCCACCCAGTCGCATCGCCTCAGGCAACTTGGCCTCTGGTCCAACCATGATGGACCAGTCGGGTCTCAATTTTTTAAGCGCAACGGCTTCTTCAAAATATCTCATATCGCCACTGCTATCCTTCAAGCCGATAATTTGTGGGATAGCGGACAACTTTTCAAGAGTTGGAATTTCGAACCAGACCTTGGTCAAACTCGGCATGTTGTAGAGGACCAATGGGAGTGGCAGTTCAGGCACCAAGTTCTCAACATAACCAGTTAATTCCGTTTGGCCGGCTGGAAAGTAGTACGGAGTCGAAAGGACGAGCGCCTTCGCGCCAGCCTTGGCCGCATGCTCCGCTAGACGTACCGACTCGACGAACGATGTGTCCGTTATGCCAACCAGGATTGGAACTCGTCCAGCCACCAAGGTGGCGACTCGATCAATCAGTTCTCGCCGCAGTCGGTAACTCAAGCTCGGAGCTTCGCCAGTGGTCCCGAGCAAGAACAAGCCATGCACACCGCCGGCCAGCACATGTTCAATCAACCTGGCGAGCCCCACTTGATCGAGCTCGTCTCGAGCTTGTAGTGGCGAAACAAGAGGCGGAATGATTCCCGATAGCATTGGTCTCATGGTGGAAGATTCTCGAGATTGCGTGAGTTCGCTTGTATAAAGCGAATGAATGCCATTCAGGTTGGTCGGGGGCTTGTCCCCTACCAACCTTGTTTTGGCGTACTATATCGACGGCCGGCACTCGCGTATCGACCGGTTTCCCTTTGCTTTGCTCGCCTCCGGCGAGCAAAGCAAAGGGAAACCGGTGTTGGGACGCCCAATTGTAATATAGTACGCCAAAACGCATCCGTCGGGGGCAAGCCCCGAACGGATGGGCTATTAGCTAGCAGTTCGCGAACTCTATTGCAGTGGACGAGCGAAACTTCCTATACTTCGGGTGGAAACCAGGAAGGTTTCGAACGCCCGTGGTTTGCATTTGCACCACCCGACAATTCATTCATGGATGATGGTTGAAATGAAGAATCTCATTGCTACGCTTGTGCTCGGACTGCTCGCTACGAGCCGTAGCGTGATCGCACAACAGGATGCAAACCGCTACCAGCCATACGTTCCTACCGTTGTGGGCGGACTGCCGCCGGGATCGAAAGGGCTCGAACAGCCAGTTTACGTTGCGGATCGAGTACTAGCAAACCAGTCTGTAGACACGTCGGGCGCTGCCCCCGATTTTCTGTCCGCAGGCAGTCTTGGCTTCGATGAAACCAAAATAGTACCGACTGCGGCCAAGATGGACCGTTTTGAAGCGGGCATCATAGTCGCAGTTGTTGGCGAAGAGCCGGTTCTGGTTGGCGATTTATTTCCGCCCGATAAATTGACACCCAAGATTCTTGGCCACAGTCAATTCGAAATGCAGTTGCGTAAAGAACTGATGGAGAAAGTGACGCGTATGTCGTTGGCGCAACGATTCCTAAACGACAAAGTTTCAGGCAAACCCGTGAAAGATCGAGCCGATGCAAAAAAGCACATGAAGACGCAAACGGCAAAGATCTTCCATCAAAAATGGAAGCCGATGCAGATGGAAAAGATGAATTGTCAGTCCGATCTGGAGTTTGCGGAAAAGCTCGCAGAAGCCGGAAAAACGCTTCCATCCATGATGCGAGACTTTGCCGAGAACACTTGGGCTCAAGAACATGTGCGAGAAAAAGTTTCGGAACATCCCAACGTTGAGCTGAGCGAGTTAAGCGACTATTACAACGAGCACATCGACGAGTTCAAGCGTCCTGCCCGAGCTCGCTTCCAAATGCTGTCCGCAGACTTCTCAAGATTCCCGACCAAGGAAGCTGCCTATCAAGCTATTGCGGACATGGGTAACCAAATCCTCTTTGGTGGAGCCCCGTTCAGCGCCGTCGCAAAACGCCAATCTACCGGCCTGGGTGCCTCCGACGGAGGACTCTTTGACTGGACGATCCTGGGGGAACTCAAGAGCAAGGAAGTCGACAAAGCTATTTTTAATTTCCAGGATCCAATTCGACGACTGAGCGCTATCATCGAAAACAGCGAGGGATACCACATTGTCGAAGTACTAGAGCGGGAGCAAGCGTACACGCAAACGTTCGCCCAAGCACAAGCCGATATTCGAAAACTGCTCGTTCAGAAAAAGATCTCGAAACAACGAGTTGACTTCATCAAGAAGGTGCGGGAGGAAACTCCTATCTGGACCAAATGGCCGGAAGACATCCCTGGATCAAAGGACATTTCTCAGCTCCAGCAGTAACCTCAAACAGTCAATGATGACCTCATTCAAACTCGTAATCTTAATCCTAATCTCCGTCCAAGCATTCACGCTGGTCGCTACTGCTTGTGACAACACTAATTCGGTGGCTGACGGAGAGCTTTACGCCTGCCAAATAGTAAGCGTTGACAATGCATGGGCCGTCGGCGATCGAGGACTAATTCTGTTTACTGGCGATGCAGGCAAACACTGGGAAATTCAACATCAACGGTCCGAGGCAATTCACTATGCCGTTTGTTTTTCGGATGAACTCAACGGCTGCGTCGTTGGTGGAAGCATTGAGCCATACTCGCATCGCAGCGTAGGTGTTGTGCGGATCACCTTCGATGGTGGCAAGACATGGGAAAAAGTGGCCAATGAGCTCCCTCGTTTAATAGGGGCGCAGCTCGTCGGACCAGGACATCTATTGGCTTGGGGCGATTGGTCCAATCTCCACCAATCGGCTTTATTCGAAAGCACTGACGGTGGCCAGTCTTGGGCAGGCAGACCCATTCCTTGCGGTCACATTCAGTGCGCTGCTGTTGGACTGGACGGAGTACTAGTCGTGGTAGATCGGGCGGGCAAAATCCACAGGTCCATGACGGGTCTGGATTTCGAATCGGTCCAATTGCCGGTTACTCCCTTTGATCCGATTCGCTTTTGCAAAGTCATCGCGGGAATGTGGTGGATGGGGGGCGAAGCAGGAAAACTTTATCGTTCCCGCGATGCGGTTCGATGGGAGCAACTGGAATTGCCTGGCACTGCCAGCGATCGATCGTTGTATTCACTGGATGATGCGAGTGGTGTTGGAAATCGCATATGGATCGTAGGCCAGCCCGGAAACGTTGTTTGGATGTCTGAGGATCAAGGCAACACTTGGACAGTTGTGACCACGTCCAATCGCACCACCATCAATGCCATCTCCGTGTTGGATGGTGACTTGCTGCTGACTTGTGGGCCAATGGCAAACATTTTTGCGAGTCGAAACGGTGGCAAAGCTTGGTGGGCCCAGCATCAATCCGGGTCCCGTAACTCGGTTCTGAACATTTCGAGTACTTGCTCAGGCGTTGCTTGGGATTTAATGGCCCAAGTCATTCATGAAAACAGGCGTCATGCGTCCGCGTTTGTATTACACGATCAGTGTTTTGAGCAGCGGACAAGCCATCTGCCGGAATTAGCATCGCGATTCGAGATTGCAGGTAAATCGATTGGTTTGACACAAGCCCGCGTGTTCGCAGGACTGCCCGTCGGCAATCTTTACTCAGGCGTTCGGGACAGTGATCTTGGTTACTATGCAGGCATGGTTCAAGAAAAAGCGTCAAACTCAATGGCAAAAATAGAAATTACGCCCTTGGTAAAGCGACTTGTGGTCGAGATTCGAAACGCTCGCCCTGACGTGATTGTTTCTAACTGTAGCCTGACTGGCCGCGCGCTCGAGGTGAAGTCCGCGCAGGCGGTGGAACAAGCCGCGACGCTGGCTGGAAGAAAGGATTTTAAAGTGTTTTCCTCCAGCAGTGGAATCCCAGAAGAAGCTTGGGAGCCACAGCGAATTGTTATTCGGGGTACCAATCCAGGGTTACAATACTCGCCATCGATGCTTCTGGAATCCAACATGGTTCTAGGAAGCGTAATGTCGAGCATTAGGCCACTCGTGGAGACTCGCGGCTCCGTCGTTTCTTCGGACAAGAAGTTCTCGTATCGCGTTGCAGGCTCCCGAAACGGCGTCATTGGGGACCCGCCGTTGAAGGGGATAGTGCTCGATCAAACGACACAACTGTCCGGTCGGAAAAAGACTACCCCGCGACTCTCGTCCGTCATGGCGACCCCCCAGTGGTTCGACTGGAAACAGTTTACCGATTCGGAATCCGGCAACCCACTGACACCCGACGGAGTTTGGGACTCCAACCTTCGTTCGGCGTCGAAGGAGGTAGCATTAACTTCGGTTTCTCCCGTTTTGATTGAGATCGCAGTTCAGTGTCGTCGCAATGGGGATTGGAATCGATGGCAAGCAGCCCTCGAGTTCCTGCTAGAACGAGATAACGAATCCCCCGCAGCTGAGGCGGCCTACTGGGAGTTGATGACGCATACCGGGAGCACTGAAGTAAAACGCCACCTTGCAAATCAATTGCTGACCCTGGAAAAACGCAACGCGGACCGTCTAAGCGGCTCCGCTACAACACTGCAACAAGCCTCGCCTTTTGCACGATTGCAGTCGGAGTCTACATCGGTTCAGCCCGCCTCGTTTTCCGAATCCGTTCGGCGCATTCCGATTTCCTCGGATCGCGATTTGCCTGAGTTTACAAGACTTCTTTCGAAATGGCCTGACGCTTTCACGCCGAGACGAAGCGAACCGCGTTGGGGATGGTTGATCGCCTCGCGTTATCGAGAGATGCAGCAACGAAACGAATCAGCCAATGCTACGGTGAATCTAGGTCGAAGCTACGCCGAGTATTGGCCAATACTGTCTCCGTATCTACCCGACTGGAATCCGATTGCGAAAGCCGAACGCCAAATCTACAACGCAAGCATGGTTCCCCCTCAACTATCATCTCTGCAACTTTCATCGCATCAACCCTCACCTCCAACGGCCGCGTTACCTGCAAATGGTATTCCCGCATTAAGCTGGACGACGGATCGTCCGTATTTGGATGGAAAAGCGGACGAAGCGTTTTGGCAATCCGCTACGCAAATCGAGTTGCGTGATCCTTGGGCAGCGGAAACCACTCGCAAAACCTCAATAAAGCTCGCCCGGGATAATCAATTCCTATACATTTTCAGTTTTGCACCGGGCGCGTCGACTACCCAAGCGAGCAAAGAAAAGCAGAGGGATAGTATCAAACCGGAGAGCGACCAGATAAGGCTTCGCATCGATTTGGATAGAGACTACGCGAGCTGGTTTGAAATCGGTTGGTCAGCCACCGGTGAGTCCTGCGATACATTGAACGATATGCTTCGTTGGAATCCAACGTGGTACAGGGAGACCTCAAACGATGACAAGTCTTGGTCGACAGAGATCGCAATCCCCTTGGATCAACTCGTGTTATCGGGCAATGCGGTCCGCAAGGACTGGACCAATGAAGTGTGGGCGTTCAACGCAATTCGGACCATCCCGGGTGTAGCCACGCACTCGCTTGCGCCTTCGATCTCAGACCGAGCCACCGCAGAGGATTGGTTCCTTTTGGACCTCAACGAGGCACGACACGCGAAGCCTTAATTTCGTTTAACCGTTAGCCGTAGGCGTACGTTACTGGTATCGAGTACGCCTTCGGCTGACTGTTAAACAAATAATTGAACCGTATTGCGATGAAATGGCACTCGTACTCGCGCACGCAGAAGTGATTCGAATCGAGTTCGAGTTTGAAACGAACCTCGATTGGTCTTGTTGCGCATTGCACCTTTAATCTATATGCCTAGATTGTGGAAAAAAGTTTGGTGGCAAGTTGCTGCCCGTACTCCCAAATATGGCGATCGCGGTTGAATTGATGTCAGGCAGACGAAACCGAAAAAAGGAATTCGATCGAATCGATGTGGATTGGCTGTTAGGCGAATCCGTCCATCCATCGGTTCGCGATTTTTCGTGGTTTCGACGGGTTATTGTCTCCCTGATTTGCATCCTGGGAGTCGTATGGAGTTGGCCGTACGCCTCCAAACGTTGGCTCAACTGGGAGTGGCAGCAACAGCTTGCAAACCCATCGGGGAAGCCATCCGAGGACGTATTGCCTATCCTGTTCGCTCTGAACGAGCTCAATCCCAATCGAAGCGATGAAATCGTCCAACAATTGGGAAGTGCCGACACACGCAATCGAGCCATTGCATTCCATTTATTGGAACAACGCATCCAACAGTGGAGCGGACCGACCAAGCCGACCGCAGCGGAATTGATCTCGCTCGTCGACGCTCTCAGCTCCGATCGGCTTCGGCTCCCAGAATCCATTAATTTGCGAGGCAAACTTGCAGCACAGTTGCGGCCATTTATCCAGAGGGATGCACCTGACGCTTCAATAATACTTGCATCGATTGACGCGATGATAACACAGGCCGAGCCGTCTGCGCCGATGACCATTGCGGTTGCGACGGCAAGTCCTGCGACCAAATCGCCTGTCACAGCCACCCAGTTTCGCATCCGTGACAGCGGACCTGATACCTCAAATCCGCTGGACCCGCCCAGCATACGACAACTGCAGAGTTCGCAGAGTTCAAGGCAAGACGACGAACGGACAGCCATGGAATCAGGGCCTGTCCTTACCAGTATGCGCACCCTTATCGATCAAGCCGAAACGAAAACCGTCTCGCAACTGCCCAACCTGAATATCTCCATTCCCAGAACCATCTCTAAGGCAATGGTCGTCCCTGCGCCCGCCGTTTCTTCGGAACCAGTGGCACCCATGGATCCGAGTAGTGCGATTGCGACTAACTTTGCACAAGACTCGAACGTCATTAGGGGCTTCGAGAAACGACCATTGGAAGAGCTGCTTCCATTTCTCGCGAGCTCCCAATCGAGATTTGTGCAGCAAGCATCGAGCGAACTCCTACGGCGAGGAATGACACAGTCGCAACTTGAGATCGCGATCTCGCTGGCTCAAGGCGATATCGAGCAACGACTCAAGTCCATGGATTCGATCGTACGCGATCCAAAGCTCAACGCCATTCCTTGGCTGGTTTGGATGGCGGAGAGTGCTGATCGTAGCGTTCGACGTCGTGCCATCGTATTGCTGGGGTCCATGACGGATCCAGATGCAAGGCGCAAGCTTCGAATTTTGCAAGCCCGCGAACCAGACAGCGCGATCGCCGATCAAATTAGTCAAGTTTTGTTAGCTTCCGGAACCGCATCCATCAGTGTTCGATAAAGGACATAACCAAAATGCCAATCCAGACCAAATGCATGCGTCGAAGATCGATAGCAATCGCCTTGCTCCTCGGATGTCCACTTTTCGTACCAGGGCAATGCGCTCTCGCAGACGGCCCCTCAGCAAAAGAAAAAACCAAGCAGGTTCCAGCGTATGTGGCGGCTCAATTCGATAAGCCAAAAGTGCGATCGATCCACACAAATAAGGCGACGATCCGATCCGGGCCCTCGGAGCGTTATTATGCAACGTCCACTCTGACGAGCGGTGCAACCGTCGACGTGTACATGGAAACTTCAGATGGATGGTCCGGGATTCGTCCGCCTGCGGGAAGCCACGATTGGATCCCTTCCAACATCGCTTATTTATTACCCGGTGGCAAGTCGGCAGAAATCATCGAAGATAAGTCACCTGCCTGGGTTGGGAGCGATTCCCCTGACGTGTCCGAGTTCATGTGGCAAATGGAATTGGTCAAATCGCAACAGGTTCAAGTGCTCGGCGAAGAGTTGCAAATGACCGACGATGGAAAGAAACAGCTATGGTATCGCATCTCGCCACCCCAAGGAGAGTTTCGGTGGATTAAGACTTCTCAGCTATCCGACTCGCCACCGGTCAAGTCAATGGATCGAAGTGTTCAATTGGCAAACCACGTCGAGGACACTATGCCAATCGTAGGTAAGCCTACACAGGCCGCCAAGCCTACCGCTCAATCTGGCAAAGTCGTCTGGTCGGATGAACAGCAGGCGTTGGATCAAGTCGAACAACAGATTCAACGTGAGCAATCTGAAATTCAAAGCAAGATGGCAGCCGATGGTGTTCATGTGAACATGGGTTCGCCCAAGATTGAGGTTCAGCCTCGAAGCATTCATGCAAAGCAAATCAGCTACGCAACGAAGGAATTTGGCAGTGGTGAACCAGAATCCGTGCTGGTCGATAATGAGGAAACAGATTTCCCAACCGCACAAACCACGCGCATCCGTCCTATGGTCGCACACCCCAAACCCAAGCGAACGGTCGTATCGGCGAATTCGACCGAGCATCAACTGGATGGCCAGCGACAGTGGGAAGCGATGCAAACGACCGATCCCAAACTTCGTATCAGACCTGTCAGTAGTCTGCTCGGCTTAATCGGTCTCAGTGTTGTTGAAGCCGATCGAGCACCGGCCACTACTCGCATCGCTCAACAGTATCACGCCAATCCATCACAAGGAAACATCGGACGGGTCGGTCAAGTCGGGAACAGCCGTCTTGATCGCTTGCCGCGTCCCGGTCAGCATCGACCGAATAGGACGTTGCCCCCCGACGCTTCAACGACCATGGGGGGCTCGATGGGGATGAACGGTGATGGGTCGTACACAATTCCCGTTCCATCCGGCGCGCCTTTAAATCCGGGAGAAACCACTTTTTCACGTTGGCTCAATTCTCGCGAACCACTTTTCGGGTCGTCTCCGAGCCCTCTCCAACCCATGCCCTCCATGTCCGCAGGCACTGGACCGCAATTCGCCCCTCAAACGAATGGCCTCGGCAACCCCTACGCATCTCCAGTTCAAGCGAATCCAGTCACTCTCGATACAACCGCATGGCATGGACTGAACCCATCGCTTAGAACTCTGGCCGTTCTGAGTCCGGACAACTCAAATTACGACAACTCCAACCACGAAGAGGATCCAGAAGAATTCCAAACGCCAGAAATTCAATCGGCACTTGTACAATTGACCAGAGAGGTAGCGAGCCCGACTGAGGGTTGGAATTTTTCGGCATTGAGAAATCAGGCTGCTTCATGGGTTGAAAACGGAGCCACGGCCATGGTGCGAGGCGAGGCCAGATTGCTGGTGGAAAGAATCGAACGCTTTGAATCGCTTCGTCAGCGCACGTTGGGCTTCGCACAGGATACGTCTAGGGTCGCCCAACAGTCTTTTGACAGTGCTGCCCTAGCGAGCGTGCGACCGGCCAGCAATGTTTCGCCCGCCTCAGCTAACACAGGTGCCAACGGAAATTTGGTTTCCAACGCGGTCGCCACCAACGCTATGACAGAAGGAGACGCGTCGGGTTGGCTAGTTCAAGTTCACACTTCCATCAAGGGGCAACCGGAATTTGCTTTGACCGACGACGCAGGCAAGGTGATTACCTACGTACAATCGACCGCATCTCTGAACCTAAGGCGTTATCTACAGCAGCCCGTCACCGTTTACGGCGTACGCGGCTACATCCCAAACTTGGCAGCCAAGCAGATATTGGCGGAACGCGTCGTCCGAATGCGCTAGCGCACTTTCGCAGAGCGAAAGGCGACAATGACAAAATCACTTCCTCGGTGTGTCGAACTACACTATCATCTTAACGCACTCTACCGCTGCCTGTTCGGGTTTTAATGTGGTGGTTGCGATTCCTGATACAACCTTGGTTATGTTGTGGTCCACTTGGTCGGCAACGCTCCAAACGGAACCTTCCGCGGTCGTAATGTAGACCGATAACGTGTGATGTCCGCTGCCTGGCCGTTCTCCAATCACATGCATGATGGTCCTCTTGCCCGTGCTCCCTTGATAGAGCAGTTCCCCTATTCGATACCCAGCCCTAACGCGGCCAGAGTTCACCACAATCAACTGAGGCGAAACTCGCCGTCCAGCCTTTTTTAATCCCTCACGAATGCCTTCTACCAGCGGCATCAATTGTCCGTCATCCATAGCGGCCAGTGCGTTTAGCCCTTCCGATACGATTAGCACACAATCAAACGATTCGCTGATCTCTTGCCTGAGGCCTAGCAGTGTGTCTCGCGATTGGTCCGAGAGTTGTTCGCCAGATACCGGATGAAGTATGTAATCGTTCCGATCGAAGGATCGAGTGCGTACCCGAATGACCTTCGGCAGTTGTCGGATAAATGCTTCGTCCCATTCTCGCCAGATGCATTTCTTGGAGTCGGTGTAAATGGTTCGGATATCTGTGTCAAGTTTTTCTGTAAGTTGCCATGGTCGTTGACCAAATCCTTCCGCAACGAAAATGCCTCTCTCTCGGATTTCCGTAAGGCGTTTCTTTCCTTCTTGCAGAATCGATTCATCGGAGCGACGGTCCCCCTTCCTGCGTCGGTATTGTAGAAAAACCCAATTGGGATCACCAAATCGCTCCGTTGGCTTGCCGTATTGATCGATGACGCCAAGCGTTTTGAAAAAGCGCCACATTCGATCATTCACGCGAAAACCAAACTTTTCACGAAGCCGGACGTGATCTTGAAAGCCGGTCGTCAAATAACCCAACATCGGGTCAATTTTGGTCGGCAACGCCATCAAATAGGCAGGATTGGCCGGTGCCACTTGATCCAAGCACCAATCGAGATCATCCAACGAAACATCCATATGCAGGGTCGAACAAACATCCAGGCCAATGGTCAGACCATGTAGCTTGCCCATAACGATGTCTTCCAAGCAGCAACGCACCAACTGCTCTTTCGTACGAAAGACCTCCGGCCCAATAAAGCCAGCTACGTCGTTGACATGGACCCAAGCATTCGGTGAAAGCCCATTCGCAACCCGCGCCTCGCGCAGAACATGAGTCAACGCGCGAGCCAATCCGTACTTACGCGACTCGTGGATCAGCATATCGAATCCATGACCATGTCCATTGGTAAAGTCCGCACCTTGCCCCGTCTCAAAATAGAGGCCATAGTTTCCTGAGGATCGAGCTTTGGCGTGCCGCACCATCTTGTCTATGCTGATGTCAAAGGTTTTGTTGGCAGCGTCATTGCCTGCAATGCTCTGAAACCAAAGCTCTGTTGACTTTGGATATCGATCTTCGACTGCTGCCTGGATGTCGATATGTGCCAAGACGCAATGTGGCATGGCATCGGCGATTCCAAACGTGACTAGGATGTCCTGCAATGCACGCTCGATAGCCGCCACCGACTCTAGATCGCTGGATACAGGGTTGTTGCCAAGAAGAACGTCGCCAACTGCGTACGCGAAGCCATCGAAGACTTGCCATTGAATATCGTCGAGATGGTCGGTTGGCGAATTCGGCTGAATTCTCGCTCCCAAATAGCCTTTTGCCCCGATACGACTATTCGGGAGTGGATTGAACACTTTGGAACCGATCGCAATCAGTTCTTCGTTGCTCATCAGCTTTACGACACACGCGATGCAGTCGCTCGACAGCGAGCCTTTCACCGCATGGATTTCGTCCTCGCTCCACGATAAAAGTGCGTCCTTGAGCATGCCCACCTTCATGCCTTGCAGCGCCGGAGTCGCTGAAGCAGTCGCTCGGAGATTTATTCCATGAAGTTCATCCGATATTGGCGGGTTGGCATCGATATCTGCCAGCAGCGTGTTGGCCAGCAGGGTTCTTGCACTGGCTCGCGAGATCGCATCGGTGGCTGCCACGCCCACGATCTGATCCCCTTCCTTAAACTCGTTGGCATTTCCAAGGATGCGCAAATACATGTCGCGAGAGAATTTCCCACCCAGCCGATCGATATAGGCAAAGATGTCTTCACCTGACTTCCATGGCTCTAGCGACCCTGCCTCTTGACCAAAAGAGGACATTCCGGCCAGTTTCCACTCGGTGAAGGCAACCGCTCCGAATGCCACGCTTCCAACAAATTTTCGTCGACGCATTGCAAAACGTTCCTTCACAAATAACCTGTTTCTTTGGGCAGCACTTAGCGGTGTCGCGCCGAGACGCATTTGATTTGCCTTTCGGAGAGACGTAGCCTTGGAAATGTAGACGAACACTAATCTAGGGGCACAAGGGTCAAAAAGCAATTTTGACACTTGTCGACGAACGCCACCGCTAGGGTCGGCTTGCATTTCCGGCACGATTTCGCTGCGAATTCAATTATTTCTATTCATTATTCCCAAGCCTAGCGGGAGAATGCTATGATCATCAGAATCGCGTCACGAGGGCACCACTAGCCTTTTGTCAGGGTCTGTTCCGGCTGACAAACTCAATGCGTTTTCACCTTCCAACGAATGCAATCCATCCAAAGCGAGCTATTCATGACAGAATCAACCCCTCCTGCTAACCAAGTAAAAAAACGTGGCACTTCGATCTTCTTGTTGATTGGATTCGGAATTCTTGGTGTACTAGCTTACTTGGCTGGGCCGACCGTAATGAAGTACGCTCTGTTCTTTCAAGAGCAAAGGAAGCACAATAGAATTAATTCCGAAATCGGAAAAACAAAATTGCCCACAAGTGATGCCGTCTCGAGCCCAGAGGTACCCCCGATGGTTACAGCGAGCACTCCAGGCGCTCCTGGCGGCCAGGGCGGCCCTGGTGGCGGCAGGCAGGATCCCGAAGAAATGTTCAATGGTCGGGACAAAGATGGCAACGGAAAACTAGAGGGAACCGAGATCAGCGAACGGATGCAAGGCCGACTGGCTGAAATAGATAAAGACGCAGATGGCGCGGTATCCAAAGAAGAATTTCTTGCGGCGATTGCAAGCCGACAGGCCCCGAGCGGTAGCGGCTCCAATCCGCCAGCCGACTCTCCGACTGCGGAAATAAAACTCGACGCTAGTACAGCACCGGAACCCGCAGCGAACGAGCCAAGCAAAGAGACTCCCAAAGAGTAGTTTCGGGGCTGCCGATCCTGTCGTGCATCGACCGAAGCACAACGCTACCGATCCAGGGCGACACGGAACGAGTTGATGGTTTGCTGGGCTGCTTTCAGAGCGTCGGGTTTTGAAAAAACTTCGGCGCTAAGGTAACCTGTGTAACCAATTTCCCTCAATGCAGCGATAACCGGAGGAACATCCAGGTGCCCCAAGCCGACTGCCATTCGGTTGGAATCCGCGAAATGCACATGTCCAATCGACCTACCTGCTCGGCGGATCGCATCGGCCAAGTTGGCCTCCTCGATGTTCATGTGAAACAAATCGGCAAGTAGTCGAACATTGGGGATACCTTCGACCAACCTCTGGCCCTGCTCCAACGTGTTCGCTTGATCGGTTTCATATCGGTTTAATGGCTCGAAGAGTAGTACCGTCCGATATTGGCTGGCATGTTCGCTCAATACCTCAAGCCCTTCCCGAAGATAAGCGTTGGCTGTTTCCCGTTTGACCGCTTGGCTGGATTTACCTTGCATGGAACCGATGATGGCCGGTGCGCCCAACTCGGCGGCGCCATCGATAATCGTTTTAATGAAATCGATCGCCCGCTGCCGCACGATCTGGTCTTCGTCGGCTAACTGCAAGCGGTGCTTGACCCAGCCAGCACCCGTGCCCACAGCAGCCACCGACAGGCCATGGTCTGCCAATTGTTTTGCCAGGAACAAATGTCGCAATGTATCTGCATCTGGAGGAAAGATTTCTATCGCGTCAAAACCCAGTTGGTGGGCTTGCGAAATGGCATTCTTTGAATCGCCCCAAAACACGAATGGACCGCCGCGTGCCTCTTCGACCAGAGAAAGCGTAACTGCAGACTTCATCGGAACCATTCTTTCGCAAATAGTGAAAGGGAATAATGCGTACGGGGCAAAGAAAGGGACTGCGGACATTTACCATATGCGGCTAATTCTGTAGCTTATGGCTAAATAGAATAACCTCGAGGAGACTTTTTTGGCTTACATATGGATGCTGGTTGGGTCAATTTTCTTTGCATTTATGGCTTTACTGGCCGAATCGCTCAAGGAACAGTTTAGTTACCCATGGATTACGATGGTGCGGTCGGGTGTGGCTACCTTTCTTGCAATAACCTTAGCCCTTGGTGCGGGAGCAAAGCTCGTCTTTTTCAAGCCGTTAACGCTCTGGATTAGGTCGCTTTCGGGCTGGGCCAGCATGATTTGTGGATTCTATGCGTTGACGCACTACGACGTTGAAATCGTCTTGTCCTTGACGAATATGTACCCGCTCTGGGTTGCCATCTTGTCTTGGCCATTACTAGGAATTCTACCATCGAAAAAGACCTGGATCGCGTTGGTGATTAGCTGTCTCGGAATGTGGATGGTGTACGCAAGTAGCGTCGTCGCCGATGCACCGCAAAGCAGCTATTCCAACCCTAGGACCGCGATCCCGATGGCCATCCTAGCAGGAATGTTAAGCGGTGTGGCTTTGATCAACTTGCATCGTATTAAGCATGTCGACACGCGAGCCGTGGTCGCACACTTCTCCGGCGTCGCGACCGTTTGTAGTCTTGTAGTATGGTTGGTTATTCCTGTATCGCAGCCAACACGGCTTATCGATTTGGCAAGTGTGATGCGGTTGATAGGGGTTGGGATTGCCGCTACGGTCGGCCAACTTTGTCTAACAAAAGCTTTCGCGACGGGTTCGCCGGCCAGAGTAAGTGTCATTGGGCTCTCACAAGTCGTAGTGGCAGCGATGGTGAAATGGTTTATGGATCAACGCATCCCGACCGCAGGTAGTATGATCGGGATGGGGCTGGTGGTTGCATCAACCGTCTGGGTGATCTTGTCACAACCAAGCAAACAGGAAATTGCAGAATTGGTTTAGCGGATGGGGAGTGCTCCAAATGGATCACTTCTTAGCGCGTTCGGTTGCATAGATGAGTTCTTTCGCAGACGTTTCCTGGCCGACCTCCTGCAACAGGAGTTCGATTGCCTTATCCAACTGACGATCGATCCCTTCAGGCAGCTCGGACGGCTTGGGCCAAACGATGGCGTCAGGCACACAACCGTTGAGTTCCATGTCCTGGCCCGTGTCGGGCAGGAACCACCCGCGAAACGGGGTGCGTAACCGACCAACATCGTTGACGGCAGCCGAGCCGGTGCTAACGACTCCGCCAGCGGTCTGAACCCCAACTACCTTGCCGCGTTTTAAGGTCTTCACAGCGTGACTGAAAATCTCTGCATTGCTGTAGCTGTTCTGATTGCATATTACAATGATCGGCTTGACCCAGGAGGCATACACGATCCGATCGTGGGGATAACCTTGGCCGCCTCCACGCGGAACGGTGATGGCATGCTTGGGCTGAGTCAGCGCGGTCAATAAATGGTCGGTTGTCGATCCGCCGCCATTATCTCGTACATCGATAACAAGTCCTTCGCGGCCGTAGCCTACGTTGTAGAGCTGTCGCTCGAATTCGTAGAAACTGCCCATGTCCATCGCACGTATATGAAGGTATCCCAGTTTTCCCTGGCTAGCTTTGTCAACTGCATTGCGATTGCTCTCAAGCCACCGATCGTAGAGCAGCGAACGAGCTTGAGCGTATGATATCGGGCGGATTACGAACTCCATCTCTTTCGGATCGATGGGTTTTCCATCGACATCCGTTTTACGCGAAATGCGGACGGCGATGTCGCGGTCCATCGGTCCATTGAGGATTGTGGTTAGGTCGATCGATGGATCCACGGGATGGCCATCCAAGGCGAGGATAACATCTCCCGCTTGTAGCTTGCTCGTCTCTCGGTCGGCTGGCCCGCCCGGTACGATGTCGCGAACCAATAGCCCCGGGCCTTTGTGATTTTCGACGAAGCGAACTCCCAAATGCGCGGTTTCATCTCGCCACCCTTCTACCGCACTGATTCTGGCTGCAAGGTTAGGAGTGAATCCAAGGTGCGATCCATTCAACTCGCCCAGCATCAGTTCAACCACGTCTCCGAGTGCGTCAACGCTTCGGAGCTCAGCAGCTACGGGCAAATACTTTCGTCGAATTTCGTCCCAATTGCGATTGGCCAATCGTTCGTCGTACCACGTATCCCGCATGACGAGCCAAGCTTTTTCAAATCCCGCTCGCAACCAGCCAGATCGCGAAGATTCCTGCGATATGGCAACTGAGTAGCTTTCGAGTTTTCCACTAGGTTCGAGTTTGGCGGGTATGCCGTTCTGCGAAAACAAGATGCCACCCGCTTTTTCCGTCCAAACCGCGCGAGCACCGGTTGTGCTGGACAACAGCTTGGGTGTCAACTCAGCCGGAAATTCGACGGTGTACCAACCACGTTTTCCGTCGACCGTGGCGGCAAAGGCTAGTTTCTTTCCGTCCGGTGAAAAGACCAAAGCACCCTCAGTGCTGTTTGGGACCGATAGCCTTCGCAAGCGTTCATGTATGTTCTTAAAATCGATAACAACCGGCTTTGGTTCGCTTTTCTTTTGGGCGTCCTCTTTCTTGTTTTCGTCCTTTGCGTCGCCATCGGCTGGCTTATCCCCCTTTTCGTCGACGCTCTTCTCTTCTTTGCCTTTCTCGCTATCCGCCTTCTTAGCGATAGCTTCCTTTCCCTCAGCCTTGCGTTTCTTTTTCATCCATTCCATAGCTTCATCGATGCGACGCTCTCGCGATGTTTGCTCGTCATCGGCTTCCTTCAAATACACGTAGTAGATATCGACTTCTTCGTCGACGCGACGGCCAGTGAATGCGAGCAATTTGCCATCCGGGGAAAACTTGGGATTCTGGTCGTTGTCCGGATGACGAGAAATATTCACCGGCTTCGCGTCACCTTGTAGAGGAGTGATCCATATTTCACTATTGAAGTCGTTGTCCTGTGAAGAATAGGCTACCCAACGGCTATCCGGTGATACATCGAAACCGATACCGCTGAACCCGGTGGCTAAAGTGCGTTTCTCTTTGGATGCCAGGTTCATGATTACCAGATCACCACGCCCCTGCTGGAAGATTAGGTGTTTTGCGTCCGGCGTGAATCGCAGCTCGCTTTCGACCTGCACGTCGTCCGTCTGTTTCTCAAGGCTAAACTCCTTGTTCTGCCACCAAAACTTTTCTGGGTTCTTTCTCGTGGCTTTCCAAATATCCGTCTGTCCAGCGTGGTTGGAAGTAAAGAGCAGGCTCTGGCCGTCTGAAGAAAACGCCACATTCTGTTCATAACCATCGGTCTTGGTGACTCTTTGCGGTTCTCGCAACTTCGTATCCATGACCCACACATCGCCGCCAGCGATCAACGCGATTTCTAAGCCGTCGTCCGTAAACGCTATGTCGTCCACGGTCGTGAATTTGCGTCGCAAAATATCTTCCGGCAGATCCGCATCCTGCTGTAACGTCAATTCAATTTTGATTGGACGTTCGTCAACGCCCGGTTGGAACCGATATAGGTCGAACAGGTGACGAAAGACAATAGTTTTTCCATTGCGAGAGATCGCTGGGTAGACAATAGAATCCTCCTCAAAGCCTGTGATCTTTTTTTGCGAAGCGGGCTTGTTCTCGTTTTTAGCAAATCGATAGCGCCAAAGGTCGAACCCGTGGGCATCCCCTTTGGTAAAGTAAAAACCCTTTCCATTGGCCATCCAAAGAGGCCACATGCACTCGACCCCTTCGTGCAGTAGCTCTTTGAATTCGCCTGACTCCAAATCGAACAACCAGACTTGCGAGGAGCGTTCGCCCGTATAGCCTTTTCGCCACCAACGCTCCCCTTCGCGATTCAGCAGGATCTGTTTGCCATTCGGAGAAAGTTTTGCGTTTTCGACGGCAGCATTGACAAGGATTTTTTCAGCCCGGCGTTCGGTAATATCCAATTGAATTAGTCGTTCCGCATCGCGATGAAAATGGTCGCGAGCTCCAATCGCCAAAACGGATTTGCCGTCTGGAAACCAATCGGCCAAACTGTAGCCAGCCGAATGAAAGCTGACCTGCTTTGGCAGTGTTCCGTCCGCTTGCATCACAAATATTTGAGGTGATCCAGTTCGTGTGCTGACGAAAGCGATACGGTTGCCGTCCGGCGAAAATAGGGGCTGAGTATCGCTCGCCGGGTTGCTGGTCAACCGCGCCAGGTTTCCACCGTCACTGTTTGCCGACCAAAGTTCGCCATTCCAGGAAAATGCGATTTTGCTACCGTCAGGTGAAAGAGCCGGACGCTCGACGAGTCGAATGGCGCGCGAGACGTCCGCGGCGCTGGCTGGTGGAAAGCCGCTGACCGTCAGGAACGTCAAGAAAAGGAGGCTCAAAGGCGATCTGTCGTACACTCTTGGCATTTGTTCCATGTCCATAAGTTTTGAAGCAATAGTCAGAATCCACTTCGCTATCATAGTTAGCAAATGAGCCGAATGGTGGCATCCCCCGGTGGCTTTGATTTGCTTATGTGGACGAGCGAGGCCCTTTTCTCGTCTTATTTTTACGGACTTGAGCAAGGGCCTCGCTCAACCACGGAAACGAACGTGTGGCAAACAAAGAGGCTGTGATTTTATAGTACCAATCACGCTCCGCGTGATTTTCGCAGTTCAAAAACCTTTGGTTTCTGAGGCAACATCACGCGGAGCGTGATGGGT
>JAYTVM010000080.1:0-7935 GCA_043743995.1 Pirellula sp.
GGCCGTAGCACGCCCGGTGCAATGCAGCAGAATGATGTGGAGATTCGATGATCTCAATGACTGGATCGGTTGTCTGGGTGGGCATCCGCAGACGATAACACCGAACTTGGATCGCCTCGCCGCGAGCGGAGTGTTCCGCAACGCCCACTGCCCGGCCGCCTCCTGTAATCCCTCGCGCTCGGCGATCTTCAGCGGTTTGCCGCCGCATCGTTCAGCGGCTCTCGCAGCAACGGGTTGTCGTAAAGATAAATCTGACCGACCGAAAGATAGTTGGCCGCTCGCCAATGGGCGTCCATGTTCGTCACTACTTCTGGGGTCAATGGATTCACTATCCAACTCTACTTTTTTAAGTGACGGAGCACATCAAAACATCTTGATGCATAAGTGAGTCACGTATGCACTAAGTCTAAATGAAAATAAAATCCACGAAGCTATTCCGCGAGTTTTTTGAAAGTGAGCAAGCGGGTGGGTCAATGACGGCTAGATGACCATTTTTTTCTTGATGGTTGAGCTAGAACACGATCAAACTGGCTCATCCCAATCCCGCCAACTCACTTTATGTAATTCCAGATATCGATCAACGGCTTGGCCAATCGTCGGAAAGAAATTCTCCGTTCCTAACGAGTCGAATAGACCGTATCGCTTGAGAACATCCTTCACCGGACCCTTCATCTCAGCGAAGCAAATATCCATGTTGGCTTGATGCAATTTTTGGTCGAGATCCGCTAGCATATCTGCGGCCGTGATATCGATGTCCGTCACTGGTTCGGCAGCGACCACGACCCACTTCGTGGGCGTTGGTGCAAGTGCGACTGCCTGTAGCACATGTTCTTCGAATACAGCCGCGTTGGCAAAGAAGAGCGGAGCGTCCCATCGAAAAAGTACGAGGCCAGGAATGCGTCGTGCTTCAGGATGCCGCGAAACATCATGATAACCCTTGAGGCCATCGACTCGGCCCAATACGGCATCGTAAGGTCGCCAGGCTCGCCAGATAAATGCGAGCAGTGCTAGGCCGACTGCGATAAAGATCCCTTCAATGGCACCTAGCAATACGACTCCGAGAAAACATACAATTGAAAATAGGAGTTCGCTGCGGCGAAGCTGATACAAGCGAACTAACTGCACGATCTCGATCTGCCCAAGGCACGCGCAGATAACGACGGCACTCAATGCGGCGTGTGGCAGATTTTTGAGGATTGTCGGGGAAAAGAGCAATAGGAGCATGACTAACAACGCGCCCACCAATCCAGCCACTTGCGTTTTTGCTCCCGCTTGCTCCGCTACCGGCGTTCGCGATGCGCTTCCACTCACCGGGAATCCTTGGAAAAGACCAGTCGCAACGTTCGCGATGCCGAGCGATACAAGTTCTTGATTCGAGTTAACTTTGTAACCGCCGCGCTGGGAGTAAACCCTCGAAAGTACACTTGTATCTGCAAATGAAACCAGGGCGATCGCAATCGCGCCGGTAAACAGTGACTGGAAATCCGCTTGGGATACAATTGGCAATCGCAGAGCCGGCAGGCCTTGAGGCAATGTGCTCACCACGGAAAGGTTGGCCGTCACCACCAAGTCCCCAACACTGACTGCAACCGTTGCTCCGACGACGGCGAGCAGCACACCGGGAATCTTAGGTGCCCAATGTTTGCAACCTAGAATTGCGATCGCGCATAGTAAACTGATGTACAGCGCAATTCCATTAACTCGTCCTTGCAGAAGCCCATCTCCAAATGCGAACACCTCATGTATGAAACCTTGACCCGTCGCATGAAAGCCGAAGAAAGCTGGCAACTGCCCGGCTATGACTAGGAATGCAATGCCGTTGATGTATCCGTAACGAATGGGCTTGGAGATCAATTCGGTGATAAAGCCAAGCTTTGCAAGACCGGCGGCAATACATAATACGCCGGACAGGATGGCCAACATCCCCGCCAGTGACAAGGCTAGATCCGCATTGCCTGCCGCCAATGGCAAGATCGTTGCGGCGATCAAAGCCGCGAGCGATGAGTCCGGTCCCAGTATCAGAATCCTGCTCGGACCGAAGATCGCGTAGGCAATCAACGTTGAGATCGTTGCATAGAGACCATGGATAGCAGGCAAGCCTGCCGCCTGGGAATAAGCCATTCCAACCGGCAGAATAACAGCCGTCAAGGCAATTCCCGCGATAGTATCTTTTAACAACTTCGCTATTGTGTAATTGCGAACGACGTCGATTGCCGGCAGCCAGCACTCCAACCGACGATGATTCTTGTTGCGATGCGATGGAGAAACTGAGTCGGGTATCGTGTTGGTCACAGGGTCAGTCCTGGCAGCCTTTCTGCCGATTTGGCCTCAAAAGCACGACTACCGATCTTGCACCGACGGTGTTACTGACATAAACCACCGTCAACTCATGCTTGTCTGCATGTGGCAAATGAGCCAACAGCCAAGCCGCTTCTTCAGCATGTTGAGAACCGTCGGTCGCGAGAATCACTTTCATTTTTCAGCTCCAGGGTCTGGGATTCCAGAATTGTTTCGTTTTCATTCTAACGTAATGAATACGAGGTGTGTTTTCGATGCACTCGTCAAGTAGTACGGGCGGTTTGGCAATGCGTTTTAGGATCAAATCGTAAATCGAGGATCCGATCTGGGCAATTACAGATCGCACCATTCAGGATATGGTGGATTCGACCATGAGCAAGCGATTGTCATTGAGTGACGAAACGAGAATCGTGTCGAAGTATGCTAGACTGGAAATCCTCAGAAGTCGTCCCTAAATCCGTCCCATTGATTGACCTCGAATCTCTATGACTGCTATCGCAACGCTCCTCGTTATCGCAGCATTTTCACTCCTGGCGATTCGAGTTGCCACGATGGCGCTCGTGATGACGGGCCTAAGTTCTGACACGGCCAGCTTCCAATGCTATTCGGCATTCTTCGGAGTCGGCTTTACAACACGTGAAGCGGAACTGGTTGTGAACCATCCTGTGCGCCGACGTATCATACGTGACCTGATTTTGGCAGGAAACATCGGCTTGACATCGTCGCTAGCAACTTTGGTTGCGACGATGCTACAGCACCCAAATAGTATTAATTCCCTACTCGTAATTGCCATTGCGGTTACTGGGATTGTCGCTGTCGTGCACATCTCTAAGCTGAGTTTTATCCGACGAACGCTAGACTATTGGATTCAGCATTCATTGCAGAGGGCTGGCCTCGTGCGGGCGATGGACTACGAGCTATTGCTACGAATCGAACGGGGTTATTGCGTTTCCGAGTACGTGGTCGAGAACTCGTGTCCGATCGCCAATAAATCATTGGGAGAATCGAGACCTTGGGACCATGGTGTTGTGGTCTTGGCTATCCGACGCAATGAAGACTTCATGCCGGGCATCCCCAATCGAGCGGAGTTTATCTACCCTAACGACGTGGTTACCCTCTATGGTGAGGAGCATGCAATCACGAAGTTGATGCAGTGCGAAAAAGCACATCCAGTTTCGCAGGCATAGCCTCTGCAGCCTTGGATCGAGAAGGGCATCGCCTGTAAGCCCAGGAGTTTATTCAACAACAATGACGTCATCCATTGGGCGGCGCAGACTGAAAGGTGCCGTCGGGCCGTGTCCGAAACGAACCATGAGGAGCGCGTGCTCGCCATCCAACTCCAGCCACGATTCGAACTGCGGACGCAACGAATGCATTGTCGTCATTGCACTGGTCTATGCTTTCGCGATCGATAGGTCGGTATTTTGCAAAAGGTGTTCGAGTCCAATTTTTCCGACGGGCGGATCAATCTGCCACGGAATGATCACCGTACGATGCGATTGCTTTTCCATGACTTCGCGAATGTAAGATTGTTCGTGCTGTTGGCGTTCTTGCAAAAGTGGATCGGAAATGGATAGTGACGACAAACATTGATTGATGACCCACGCGTAGGGCTCGATCTCGGCTCGACGCAGGTCGCGTTGTAACGCCGCCGCCTCGTGCACTGGAGTCGCTTCCGGAAGGGTCACGATTAAGACCCTAGTAAAATCCGGATCGCGAAGCCTCGGTAATAATTGTTCTACGGATTCGGGCATTTGATTCGATTGGCGGGTAACTTCACGGTGATAAGCTAAGGCCGAATCGAGAAGCAATACCGTGTGTCCCGTTGGTGCCGTATCAAGCACCACAAAACCATCGCTACCCTGAGCGACCGCATTCGCAAAAGCGCGAAAGACTGCGATCTCTTCGGTGCAGGGCGAACGCAAGTCTTCGGCCAGTAGCGACTTGCCTTGTTCATCAAGTCCGCTGCCAGCGTTACTCATCACCTCAGCCGAATACTTAACGGTCTCCGCAACGGGATCGATTCGACTAACGGATAGATTCGCAAACGTTTCACCCGCGACTGCGGCCGCGATGTGGGCCGCCGGATCTGTCGTCGAGAGGTGGACGGTGAAGCCTCTTTCTGCCAATGCGACTGCAACTGCAGCTGCGACCGTGGTTTTCCCAACGCCTCCCTTGCCCATTGCAAGGATCACACCATGTTTCTTTTCGGCTAGTTCATCGATTAGTTCGCCGAGAAGCGGTGGAAGTGTCTGTAACTTCGGTTCGATTACTGCAATAGACGCGTTTGCCCTGGCACTTTTTGACGTTATCGAAGGGGAGCCTAAGCTTCGAAGTGCTTCAACGCCAAGGATTCCACCTCCCGTCAATGGAATGATCGTTCTTGGCAAATTCACAAGTTCCTTGGGGATCGATTCCATCGCGCTTTCGCCACGCCTTTGCATCGCCAGCGCATACGGATCATTCGTGTCGATCGCTTGAAAGACTCCATTGATAACGAGATGCTGGTTCTTCACACCAAGACCAGCGAGCTCGTTGCTCGTGCGTGCCGCTTCACGAAAGGCTGTTTCTTCGGCACGAGCAACCAGAACAAGCGTCGTTACCTTGGGATCGCCGAGTGCTTTTACCGTGTCTTTGTAGAGCTTCTGTTGAGCTTGCAAACCTGCGAGTGGGCCGAGGCAAGAGGTGCCTGTAGTGTTCTTGTCCATGAAACCAGCCCACGCAGAAGGCAAGGTCAACAATCGCAAGGTGTGACCTGTCGGTGCCGTATCAAAGATCACGTGGTCAAAATCACTCGTGGCTGATGCATCACCCAAGAGTCTTGAAAACTCGTCGAACGCAGCAATTTCTAACGTACACGAACCGGAGAATTGTTCTTCCATGCTTGCGACCGCCGCTGCGGGTAACTTATCTCGAAAGGGACCAACCATTCGCTCGCGATACTCTGCTGCGGACTTCTCAGGATCGAGGTTCATCGCTGAAAGTCCCTGAACAGAAGGAACAACAGTCGGATGATGCCCGAGCGGAGTGCCTAGAACTTCATCGAGATTGGACGCTGGGTCGGTCGATACTAGCAGAACTTTCTTGCCAGCGTCGGCCAATCGAACAGCTGCGGCGCATGCGACGGACGTTTTGCCGACCCCACCTTTGCCAGTGAAGAAAAGATTGCGAGTTGTCTGTTCGAGGAATTTCATCGTTGTACTTTCTAGCAGATATTGGCAGTTTCCTAGCAAGAACCCGTTGATCCACAGCATCCACCAGACTTTGCAACGGGTAGCAATTGCTTTGGAGCAGTTGTGTCAACCCAATTCGCCATCACTTCACGCGTTGGGTACTCTTTGCGACTAACGATTTTTCCATTGACCAAAATCAGTGGTAGACAGTCTGTACCCTCGCTCCCCAAAAGTTGGTGTACGTCTTTGTTTTCAATGAAAGCCATCGGCTGCTGCGCTAGGTTAAAGCGTTCCACTTGATTTCCTTGCGACTTGAGCCAGTCAAGGTCGGCTGCGAACCGAGGCAATACCGGATCTACTTGTGGACCACAAACTCCGGTCGAGCAGCACATTGGTTTGTCGTAGACCTGAACGTTCTTCATAAGTCTTTCCTCAAGAATTGGTTGGGATTGCAATTTTTCTGAATGTTTGATGGCATGTACACGCACGCTCGCAGCAAAGGCGTTTGCATCGAATGACTTCATCACGGCAGCGAGACCATCATGCAATGTCGAAATGGATTCAAGATTGTCGCTCGAACCGCAGCACCCCGTGCTACTTGCGTTTGCGTATGCGTTAAGATCGACGCCCGTATCGGTGACGACAGCGGACTCGAAGCCCGCGTCTAGCAACCCTTTTCGATAGTCCTCCATAAGAATTGCTCCTGAGATGCAGCCAACATAAGCTTCGACACTTGCTTTTACATTCGGAGGCAGAGGCCTTTTGAGGGCAATATCGCTAATTGCTAATCGGCCGCCGGGCTTGAGAACGCGCAGTATCTCGCGAAAGACTGCTGGCTTATCGGGGACCAAATTGATAACGCAATTGCTGATAATGCAATCGACGGTGTTATCCTCGATAGGCAAGCGATCGATAGTAGATTGGTGAAGTTCAACATTCAACAAACCGAGTTTGGCAACACCCGCCCGAGCGCGATCGAGCATTTCGTTGGTCATGTCGATGCCTATCACTTTGCCTGTCGGACCGACTTTTTTGGCGGCTAGGAATACATCCATACCACCTCCACAGCCCAAATCAACGACGACCTCGCCTAATGAAACACACGCGAGTGCCAAAGGATTGCCGCAGGACAATCCCATATTTGCTTGATCGGGTAGTGACGCCAATTCATCTTGTGAGTATCCGAAAGCAGCAGCTACCGATCGCACTGCAACCGAGTCATTCGAAAGACCACTTTTTGCAACTTCGGCGTATTGGTCTCGTACATCGTCGATCACTGTTCTTTGATTCATTATCGACTCGTCTCTCATAAGATCCTCGCTTTATCGCGCATCGTCGAAGGACGATGAATTGTCTTAAAAAAATTCCGCGAACTACAAATCAGCGACGAGCCGCTTTAGTTGCTTCATCACTTTTTGATTAATGCAGTAGCAAATACGGGGCCCATCGATATCTCCTTGAACCAAACCCGATTCCTTTAGGATTTTTAGGTGCTGCGAGACAGTCGATTGGGCCAAGGGCATCTGATCGACAATCTCGCCGCACACACAAGATGTGCGGCTGAGTAAAAGTTGCACGATCCGCACACGTGCAGGATGGGCGATTGCCCATGTCAGCTTGGCTAACTGGTCAGCGGATGTGTGCTGCGGCAACGACAAAGTGACTTCTTCACCGCAGCATTTCGTTTTGCTTTTCGAAAGTGTTTTGACCATTGTATGAAAACTCAGCAATTCCTGGGCCGAAAAGGTTAATTTGTTTCGCCTATCGTCTATCAACGATAGGCTTCGCTGGTAATTGCGTCAAGTAGCGATTGAATCGCTAAAAGCTGGTAGTAATGCTTGGTAGATGGTTCAACTATTGCCAAGTCATAATCTTGAGGTTTACGCCGAAGCTGAGCTGCGACCGTGATTCCAGCCGTACCTCCACCGAGGACAAGTATTTGATAATGATCTCTATTTTGCGATACACTCATAAGATTCTCTTTAAGCTTGGGTTAGGTACTCCATACCGATTTAAAGATGACATAAATCGCAACCAAAAGGATGGCAACGGCGAAGACTTGTTGAAGCGTTGGACCCTTCAGACGGTTGGCAATTGAACCTCCCAAGAATAGGCCTGCCAAACTGCCGAGCCCGAAGAGCCCTGCTGTTTGAAGCGAGAGCTCTTTGCCCGCAATTAGATGACTCGCAGTGCCTGAGATACTCACCAGAGTAATGACAAGTAACGAGGTACCGATGGCTCGCTGCATTCCCATGCAACTGAATGTGATTAAAGCTGGAACAATAATGAAACCGCCGCCGACGCCAAACATGCCCGAGAGAATGCCAGAGCATAGTCCTACCACTCCAAGCAGCATGGTGCATTGGGAAGTCAGTCGAAGTCTTCCCTCGGGGTCGCGACGGCATGTGGGACCGGCATTATCGTCGTGAATGATCGGCAGGTGAGCTGCGGGATCGCTGGATTT
>JAYTVM010000081.1:0-2405 GCA_043743995.1 Pirellula sp.
TCGATGGATGGCTACCGGTACGTACCAATCCCCAGAAAACAATCGCATTCTCCATTAAATGCTGCTATTCTAAACCCGGCCCGACTTGTGATCGACGCCAAAATACACCATCGGATCGCATTAATGATGAATAAAACAACATTATCTCCCAAGTCTTATTTCGTCGCGAACGCCTTTAGATCGTGATCGACCATCATCTTTACTAGTTCCGGCATTTTCGTTTTGGCTGTCCAACCGAGAATTTTTTTTGCCTTGGTCGCATCTCCCAAAAGTGACTCTGGGTCGGCAGGCCGAATAAACCTTGGATCCAGCTCTACATATTGCTCCCAGTTAAGCCCTACATGTTCGAACGCTGCTTGAGTGAACTCCCTGACCGTGTAGCTGGTGCCAGTCGCGAGCAAGTAGTCGTCCGGACTGTCGTGCTGCAGTATTAACCACATGGCTTCCGCGTACTCCTTGGCATAGCCCCAATCTCGCGCCGAATCGATGGACCCAAGCATCAATTTCGATTGCAACCCAAGCTTGATTCTGGCCGCAGCCAAGGTGATTTTTCGTGTCACAAAATTCTCAGCCCGACGCGGGCTTTCGTGGTTGTACAAAATCGCATTGCAAAAAAACAACCCATGCGATTCTCGGTAGATTCGGACCATCTGAGTCGCAAACGACTTGGCGCAACCGTAGGGCGAATTCGGATTTAGCGGGGTCGATTCGTTTTGTGGACTAACCGCTGGCGTGCCGAAAATTTCGCGGCTGCTTGCATGGAGAAATTTGGGTTGGTTCGGTTGGTCCCGAAGAATCTCCATGATTCTAAGCGTCCCCATGGCTGTCAGTTCGCACGTACTCTCCGGGATTTCAAAACTAAGTCCAACGTGCGATTGGCCTGCCAAATGATAAACTTCGTCGGGCTGGGAACTGGCAAGGATCCGGCGAATCGATGTCGTATCGGAAAGGTCCGCGTAATGCAGAAATAACCTCTTCCCGTAAATTGCTGGGTCGTTGTACTGTTCAAGTAGTCGAGGACGATCCAAAGAACTACTTCGGCGAACAATTCCATGTACCGAGTAGCCCTTTTCCAAAAGTAATTCAGAAAGATACGAGCCATCCTGGCCTGTGATGCCTGTTATCAATGCACATTTCGAGACGTTCGGTGACGGTGTGGAAATTGGCTTGGACTCGGTTAGCATGCGTCGGAGTAGAGTAGAGTAGAGTAGAGTAGAGTAGAGTAGAGTAGAGTAGAGTAGAGTAGAGTAGGGTGGAGTAGTGGAGGAGTGGTGGAGTGGTTATTTTGAATTGGCGATGCAAAACAGGTGTTTTTCACCTCGCAAAAACAAATCGTTTCCAGCCGGGGCCGGTGTCGCGTCGACAGGTTCCCCTACCGAATTGGTTTCCAAAATGCTTAGTTGGGCTGCATCTTTGATGACCACGGTGGTGCCATTTCTCGCGGTCAAATACACGTAGCCGCCAGCAGCAACGGGTGATGCGTAGGTCGATTCAACGCCAGGGATCCTGGAAGCCATGTAGTGTGGCTTGCCCGTCATCGCATCCACGCAGGTCAGCAGGCCGTCCTTTCCTTTGTAAAAGTAGATTCGTCCCGACGAAAGAAGTGGCGATCCGATATCGGGTGTATCGCGATCGATGGTCCAGGCGACTTTGTCCGTGCCCTTGATATCTCCTTTTCCATCCATGCGAAAAGCTCCGAGAAATGAACCGCGGTGCCCGCTGCCAACGAAAGCCAGCCCTTTGTCAGCGACCGCTGAAGCAACCGGACGTTCCGTTTGTCCGGAACAGCGCCAAAGTTCTTTCCCGGTCTCCAGGTCGTAGGATCTGGCAAAGCTCTGACCGTTCATAATGACTTGCTTCTTGCCAGCGTGCTCTGCGACCAAGGGAGTTGCCCAGCAAGTGGGTTCGTCTCGAGGCGTTTTCCAAATCGTCTTGCCAGTCAATTTATCCAAAGCGTACAGCGCCGACTGTCCATCGTGATCCCAGGGCACCAGAATTTTGCCCCCTTCCAAGGTCGGGGAACTCCCCTCGCCGAAACTGTTGCGTGTTTGCATTTGCCCGAAATCGTCCCGTTTCCAGACCAGTTTGCCATCCATGCTGTAGCAATACAGACCACGCGAACCGAAATGAGCGTAAACGTGAACGCCATCCGTGCAGGGAGAAGCGGAGGCAAAACCGTTGGTTTTGTGCGTGTCTTCATGAGGCGTCGCCACGACTGCCGTTTGTTGCCATTTGAGTTTTCCATTGTTTCGGTCGTAACAAAGCAACTTGAATTCTAGATTGGGGAGCCGTCCCGAATTTTTTCCCGAAGGTACAGCCGTCGAGACGAAGACGGAATCGTTCCAAACGACAGGTGAGGCAGAGCCGCGGCCGGGGATTTCGACTTTCCATTGAACGTTTTTTGT
>JAYTVM010000082.1:0-7872 GCA_043743995.1 Pirellula sp.
GACTGCGAATGCGTTTTGCTCAACACTTGCAATCGAGTTGAACTCTACGTCGGGAGCGCAATGGAGATCGAATTGCCTTCGACCGCGGAGTTGGTGGAATTCATTACCAGCTTTCATCATCAACCTCTGAGCGAATTCGAACCGCATTTTTTGAAATTGGAATCCAAACCCGCCGTCGACCACTTATTTTCTGTGGCCAGCAGCATCGATTCCTTGGTTATTGGTGAAACTCAAATCGCAGCCCAAGTGCACGAAGCTTACGAACGGGCTACCCAGGGGGGCTACACTGGCCCTACCATGCATGCTGCCTTTCAACACGCCAATCAAGTCGCCAAACGCGTTACCAACGAAACCGAAATCCACCGTCGACGCATCAGCGTCCCAAGTGTCGCCGTCAGCGAAATCGCTTCCGAATTTTTCGAACGCTTCGACGACAAACAGATCGTCGTTATCGGTAGCGGTGAGATGGGCGTAGAGACGTTGCAGTATCTCAAAAGCGCCGGTGCAACCAAAATCACGATCGTCAATCGTTCGATCGACAAAGCACAACGGGTTGCCGAGAAATTCGCCATCAAAGCCATGCCCTGGGAAACTCTCGATTCGCTGCTGACGGATGCGGATCTCGTTGTGAGTACCACTGGCGCTGCCCATCCCATCATGACGGAAAGTCGATTTCGGTCGATCGCACATCATCGCAAGAAAGGAACACTATTGATCCTCGACCTAGCGGTACCGCGAGATTTTGAGGCCGCCATCGGTCGATTGCCAGGTGTGTATCTCTATTCTGTCGATGATTTGGAAGCGGTTTGCGATCGCAATCGATCCTTTCGCGAACAGCAATTGCCTAAGGCACAGAAAATCATTCGAGAGGAATCGGATCGGTTGCTTGGAGATTGGAACCATCGATCGTCGGGCGCAACCATTCGGGCATTGCGCGAGCAAGCGGAAGCAATGAAAAAATCGGAATTAGCTCGACTGCTTGGCAAGCAATCGATGGCATCCTTAACATCCGAAATGCACGACGAGATTGGAGCGGCTTTTGATCGTTTGATTAACAAAATGTTGCATTCGCCATTGCAATCCATTCGGGATGTCACTCAAAGCGAACAACGCGACACGTTGGTTTCCGCATTGCGGAAACTGTTTCAAATTCGATAGCTTCAATGCGTGGCTTTTGCATTGACGCCTTTTGCTCCGCATGAGTTCCACCGCGTCGCGACGGATCAAATTGGACAGGTCCGGCCCAATTTTCTCGCGGACGCTACCGGTCGCATGACACTTAGGCGAGGGGCTGTTTGAAATTTACCTGTAAACCGGGTGGCACGGGTGGCACGGGTGGCACGGGTGGCACGCTCTGAGGTACGAAGGGCGTGGTGAATCGCTAGTTCAATGTCCCAGATTGGTTTTCGCGACCGGAATTAGCGGCAGAGCGAGGCTCCTGCCGAGCCAAATTCCTGCGAAAGCTCGGCAGGAGCCTCGCCCTCCCGTTCGAATAAGTACCTATCTAGTACCGTCGAACTAGAGTCATTTGCCTCACTTCCCACACCCATCGCTAATCGCTTTGGGCGTGCCACACGGGGGCCTGGCCTAGTAGTTTTCAGCCTGCTGATCGACTTACGGCAGTTGGATGGGTTCGCGCTCAATGTCGGTTTCTTCGATCCAGCCGGCCGTGGGCTTCTCGCCTCGTTGATACTTGTCGTAGAAACCCGCGCCGCTGGTCGCAGGGTAGTTGTCAAAGACGTGACCATTTCCAGCCATGCGCGGGTCGCTTTGACTTCTGAGCTCTTTCTCCATGCGATCTCGCAACAGCTTCATTCCCGTCACGTTCACCCCATCAATGGCGAGGTTGTTTACGCACCCCGCGTCGTTGGACCGATCGTAGAATTCCTCAGCTGGTCGCATTCCAAAGTTGAGCTGCCAAAACCTGTTCTCTCGGTCCTTCCGTCCAAGTTCAAGAATTAGTGTTTTGGAGGGACTTGCATCCGTGTCGGTATAGCCAGTTTCAGGATTCCCGGCCGGCCAGCGTGTCGGTTCGTAGTTTTTCAAGAAGAGATGTGTGCTAGTCACAATTCCTCGGATTGGATAGCCCCAGTCGTTTGGACGACCGACGTCCGTTCGCTCCTTGCCAATCAGGGTGTGATCCCGCTCTGCGATGACTTGACCGGCTTTGTCGCTTTCCAAAATGGGACGCCAACTCTGGCCTGTGATGGGCATCATGCCGCTGTCTTTAGGATCAATGCCGGTGTAGTCAAGGATGGTAGGCGCAATATCCGTGAAGTTGACAAAGTCATCGATCAGGCGGCCCGGTTTGTTTAAACCTGCCGGCCAACGAATAGCCAGCGGGATATGATTTGAGTCTTCATAGGCATATCCTTTGCTCCGAGGGAAAGGCATACCGTGGTCGCTCGTGACGATGATCAACGTGTTGTCTAGCTTGCCTCGCTTTTCCAGCTCAGCGATCATGCGGGCAAGATGATTGTCGGTGTGCTCGACTTCGAATGCATAGTCGAGCAAATCGTGCCGAACGATGTCGTCGTCGGGCAAGTAATCGGGCACCTTATCAATGTCACTAAGCTTCTTTCCTCCCTTTTTCATGCCGGACTGAAATTCATATCCGCGATGGGGCTCTGCGCTGCCATACCAGAAACACCACGCTGCATCCTTGGGTGCCGTGTCGAGGAATTCTTTGAAATTGGCAGCGTAGTCATTGTTGCCCATTTCCTTGGTGGGGGACGGTGACTTGTGCGAGTTAAACGGTTTGCCTGTAATTTGGCGTTGATTTCCATTCGCGTCCTTGGCGACGCCAGGTCCCCAGCCTTTTCCTGTGATGCCCATGTGCCAGCCTTTCTCGGTAAGCACCTCAGGCCAGCTTTTTAGCTTTGCAGGAAAAAAAGACAGGTGGTTACCTGCCTCTTCGTTCTGCCAAAGATGACGTCCGGTCAAGACGATCGCTCGCGACGGTGCACACTTGGCCATCGGCGTATACGCGTTTTTGAATAACAGTCCTTCTTTGGCGACCCGATCGAATGCAGGTGTCTTTACCCACGTAGTGCCATAAGCGCCTGCATGAAGTCCCCAGTCGTCGGCAATGGCGAAGAGGATGTTGGGGCGCTCTGCTGCCGAGACTTGACCTCCCAATAACGATAGAAGCACGAAGAAAGTGAAGAGTTGTTTCATGATCGCTTCGATTCGATTCGCATTAAAGTGTTAATTGTTGATGACTGTTAGGGCAGGTTAAGGCGAGTGAAAAAGTGGTTTGTACTGGGAGGGAGAGGCGCCTCGCTCTCCCATTCGAATCCTAGGCAAATAAAATTCGGTCTGCCGCTCGCCTAATCATAAATAATGTGTCGCGTCATAATTTTTGTTCGGGCAAGCTCTTGAGGCGTGCGAGCAAATCTTGAACAACATCGGGTCGTGTTTCTGCATGGTTGCGTGTCTCATCTGGGTCTGTTTGATAGTCGAATAACTCGACCTGCGCTGCGTCACCATTTTTGTCGAGCTTAGCGATGAGACGCCAGCGCTCCGTGCGAACGGTGCGTTGGCCTCCGCTCCAAAATCCATGCGAGTGCTTGCCCGCAGGCGCTGCTGGATCAGCTAATTGTGGGCGTAAACTGCGGCCATCGAGTCCAGACGGCGAAGGCAGACCACATAGATCGGTGAGTGTCGGAAATAGATCCACAGTCTCGACCGTCGCAAGACTGGTAAGGCCCGGTGCTTCGAGGCCAGGATGACGGATCAACAACGGTGAACGAAGCGCTTTTTCGTACAGACAGTGCTTGCCCCAAATAGCGTGTTCACCGAGCAAGAAACCGTGGTCGCTCCATACCACGACGATCGTGTTTTTTTCCAAACCTAACTCTTGCAAAGTGGCCAACACTCGACCTACTTGAGCGTCCATATAACTCATACTCGCTGAGTAAGCGCGGCGCATCAACCGCGCATATTCTAGGTCGGTATCTGGATCGCGTTTTGCCTCGTGGCCGTAGTTGCCCCGAAACTCACTGCTGTTGTGCCAGCCAGAAGGCCATGTTGGTTTGGCGGCGGCTTCGGGTGCCAGATCAGGTATGCCTGCTGCGTGTAAGTCATGCCATTGTTTGGGGGCGGCGAACGGCAGATGCGGTTTGAAGAATCCAACGCCGAAAAACCAGGGCTGTTTTTGTGCTGCCAATTCCTTAAGCGTCTTGATCGCTTCGGCCGCCACCCATGCGTCCGGATAAGCATCATCGGGACCGTTGTTTGCTTCCCACGGCGGTGATTTGCCAGGCTGTCTCGCAACACCGTTCGCGTAGCCGTGCATGATGGCCTCTGGCGTTTTCCAAGGACCATCTGGAATCCAAGCCCGGTCCCATGCGCCAGGCAACTCCTCCGGTCCTTCCGCCCAAGACTTGCCCGTTAAACCCCCGGGATAATGAGTTATCTTGCCCAGCGCAAGCGTGCGATAACCATTTTGACGAAACACGGCGGGCAGGCTTTGCGAGCCCCATTCCCTTTGCGTTTGCTTGATGCCGTCATTACCGACTTGCGATGGAACGGTTGGATACCGTCCTCGCAGCAATGCACATCGCGAGGCACCGCAAGTAGGAACTTGTACGTAATGCTGGCTGAACACGCGTGCGGTCCTGGCAAAACCATCCAATTGCGGTGTTTTTGCATGCGCAACACCGAGTGAGCCCAAGTCGTTTCGCGAATCGTCAATCGCGATAAAAAGGACATTCGGATGGGGCTCTGCAGCCGACGATCGAACGAAACTTAAGGCGATGATCGCAATTAAAATGCGGATTGATTTCATTGGTGAGTCGCGGAAGTAAAAGGCAGTTGCAGCGTCCGCAAGAATTCAGGAATTGAGGGAATTCGCACGCGTTCCACTACGATACTTTATGATCCATCGCTAGTCTACCGAGCGGATCCGGTTTTGAGTTACAATGCAAGATCCGCCGGGTTCTGCGCAATGCATTTTGCTTCTATCCGGCGAAGTATCCTTTCTCCCCAAAACGAGAGTTTTCGAAATGCCTACCTGTTTTATCCGCCCAGCCCTATTGAGCCAAGTATCTTCTCGACTTCTAGCCATTTCCTATTTGTTCGGTTGCGCCTCATACGCTAACAGTCAAGAGTATCTCAATGGTATCAAGTGGACGGCCCCAGCTATCGTTACGCCTGGTACTCAAAACGCCGATCCCCCGTCCGATGCCGTTGTGCTCTTTGACGGAAAAGATAAGTCGCAATGGAAGAATGCCGACACCTGGGACGTGAAAGATGGCGTATTGATTTGTGGCAAAGCCCAAATCTCAACCAAGGCTGAGTTTGGAGATTGCCAACTTCACATCGAATGGTCCGCTCCCACACCTGCCGTAGGAAGTGGCCAAGGCAGAGGCAACAGCGGCATCTTCATGATGGGCAAGTACGAACTGCAAGTCCTCGACTCGTTTGACAACCTCACTTATTTTGATGGCCAAGCTGGCGCCATCTACAAACAAACACCTCCCTTGGTAAACGCTATGCGGCGTCCCGGCGAATGGAATACCTATGACATCTTCTGGACCGGACCACGTTTCAAAGAAGATGCCTCGTTGGACACTCCTGCTTATATCACTGCCGTCCACAACGGCGCTCTAATCCTCAACCACTTCCAATTGCTGGGAGACACCCCGTTCAATCGTCCGCCTCAATACAAGGCACACCCACCAAAGGGACCCATTTCTATCCAAGATCATGGAAACCCAGTGCGATTTCGAAATATCTGGATTCGAGAGATTAAGCCAGTACAAGGAGTGCAGGAACGGGAACCATTCCTCCGAGACGGCAACAAAGAAACGCCGATCTCTAAAGCCGGCGAAAAGAAATAAGCTGGCTCGTTGATTCACGCTGCTTCCACCGACACGGGGTCGGTGGAGAGCAATCCATGTGGGTAACGAGGTAGCTGCCAATCACCGCTCCACCGACACGGGGTCGGTGGAGGCGTGTTGGACAGGCTTAAGCCTTCAGCCTTCAAACTTCAGCCTTCAAACTTCTTACTTCAAACTTCAAACTTCTTACTGCCCACCTTCGGTCCGTTTGGACCACCACGGTAATCCCACTCCGCCGTCCATCGTCAACGTTGTTCCTGTCATGTAAGCGGCTTCCTCGCTTAGCGTAAAGCAGATGCCATGCGCCATTTCTTCCGAAGTCCCTAGACGCTTCATGGGTATTTGTTGTGCGCCGTTGGCAAGTTGTTCTTCCGAAAAGAACTTTCTCTCTCCAGGGGTATCGATCCAGCCTGGATGAAAGACGTTGACTCGAATTCCATGCTGAATCAATTCAATAGCCGCGGTTCGGGCCATATGGTCAATCGCGGCTTTGGCCATGTTGTATGCCATGGCGGTTGGAAACGGAATGATCGAGTGGGGAGAACTGACCACGGTGATACTGCCACCCTTGCCCTGCTCAATCATTTGCTGAGCTGACGCTCGAACTCCATGCAACGCACCCCACATACTCACTTCAATCGTCCGGCGAAAACCAACCATGTCGGCATCGACCATCAACTGGCGATCGCTATAAACCGCATTGGATACGAAAACATCCAAGCTTCCAAACTCACTCACGGTCCGTTGAACCATATCCTCTACGGCAGCCAAATCCGACACGTCGCAGGCCACGACAAGTGCTCTACGTCCAAGCTTACGAATCTCTTGGGCGACCTCTTCGGCTTGATCTTTGCTCGAGCTACAATTGACTGTTACATTTGCACCACCTTGTGCTAGAGCAATGGCGACAGCCCTCCCAATGCCCTTCGAGGATCCGGTCACCAATGCATTCTTTTCTTTGAAACTATAGTGCATTTGCGTTTGTGCTCCCGTTGTTTTACTTAGATTTACAATGCTACCAAATCGGGTTCTGGACTAACAACTGAAAAGACTACCTGCCGTAACCTCCGAGAGCAAGTACGTTCCGACGTAAGACGGGTTCGGTAAGCAGCAGTGCAGGCAAATACCCCTTTTACAATTGAATTGGAACCGCTGACAAGATTTGTTGCAACTGCTCCAAACGAGCGGGTTTGACCAAATGGTGATTGAATCCCGCTTGAAGTGCTCTCTGCCGATCTGCGTCCTGGCCGTAACCGGTCAGGGCTATCAGAACAACGTTTTTGAGCGTGGACTCTACTCGTATTCGCTTTGCAACTTCGTAGCCATTCAAGATAGGCAAACCGATGTCCAGCAGAACAACGTCTGGCTTATGTTCAACTGCCGTTTGAACAGCCATCATTCCGTCATGAGCTGTACGGACATCGTGCCCGATGGCGCGTAGAAGAAGCGAGAAGCTAAGTACCGTGTCTACGTTGTCATCCACCAGCGACCAGGTCGAATTGCCTTTCTGCTTGCGGGCTGAATCGCCAATTTCGGAGATCACGTCCAAGAAGGAGCACGACCGGTTTCGCCGATTTTTGAAAATTGACGAGATCGTTGTTCAGGACGTTTAGCTCGGAATTGCGGTGAGACATCTCATCATTGAGTGTGGTTAATTCTTCATTGGCTGATTCAAGCTCTTCCTTGGATGTTTCTAATTCTTCGTTGATGCTTTGCAGCTCTTCGTTTGCCGACTGAACCTCTTCGCTGGCTGCCTGAAGCTCGTCGCTTGCAGCCTCGTGTTGTTCCTGGTTGGCTAGCAGATATTCGCGTGTTTCGGAAAGGTCGGCTTCCAGTTCGTTGATGCGGCTGGCTTCCTCCTGAACTGTCATCGGACTCTTAGATTGCGATTCCAGCACCGGTGATTGAACTGCGTCATTCGCATTCAGGAAAAGGATTAAAAAGAATGTTTCGGGCAAATTCTTGAGCGGAATGACCGCCAAGTGAACCAAGTGGGTCTGGCCGTTTTGCTGGAAGCGGACGTTTTCCC
>JAYTVM010000083.1:0-30392 GCA_043743995.1 Pirellula sp.
GGTGCTCAGCGCTTGCCCAGAAAAATAGCAGAACAATCGCGTATTCTGTAGCGTGGTGAGTCGTGTAAGCGTGAAGGATCGAGTCCCGCATAAACGGCAGGTGTACGATCAGGTAATAGGCCCCACTGATTCCCATGCCGATCAGGAATGCACTTGATCCACCGCCCCGTTTTCGAAATGAAAATGATATCATCTGGTTGTCCTACCAATTTGTTTGTGCCACGATCCATTATCGAAATCCATTAAACACTAAGGTCGATCGACTTTTTTCCTTGCGACGTAATGCATTTGGCGACGTCCTGTTGGTGAGGTGGTTGAATGACATAGTCTATTGACAGGAATTCCGGGAGTAATCAGGAGAAACCTGACAGAAGCACTTTTATTTTCCTCCAGGCAGCGCGGCGAATCGTCGGCTCGTCAGGACCAACGCGTCGTCCACCCGGTTCGATGGTTTCGCAGTCGAAAAAGTTTTTCGAAATTGCTTCGCAGCCATCATTGAATTGAGCTCCATGAAGATTGGCATCCCCCGAGAGTCGTTTAGGTGAGCGGCGATGTGAAAACTACCCATCATAACCCGATACGTAAGTGAGGGACCTGCGAAATTGTCCCTCGCTTACACTTCGGGTTGGGATACTCCACTCTGCCGCTCGCCTTTCAGGCGATGAAGCAGTTTGCCTCCCAGCGATCAACCGTTCTCGCAATGGATTGTGTTCCTCGCATCTCGCGTGCGTAGAGAATGGACGCATTGACCTCAATGGCTAATATCGCAGGTTATCGCGGTGTGATTGAAGTGGCAGACCAAATTCGCTCGACTGAAAAGGAGCATGGATTCTGCCTATACTGGTGTCGATAATCCCTTATTCCATAAAGCGAACAACAGGATGCTCTTTGGCGATGCGAAGAAGACGCTCGACGAGCTCTTAGTCATTCTGCGGAATTCCTCCAGTAAATCGGATGCCAGTGTAAGCTTCTAGCCTTCGTCGCCTGTTGTTCCACAATCGATCAAACCTGGTCCGATTCGAACCACGTCGGATCAACGTTTTTCAGTCCATTGCCATGGTCGCGTCTTCTGCGCTTTTTTTGCTCGGCATTCAAGAAGACGCGGACGGTAAAAAACACCGCGGTCACGACGACAATTGCGGTCATTCCCCAGGAAGCCCATTCAGACGTGTTGCTTTTCGAAGTTTGCGTTGTTTGCTGAACGTCATTAAATCGACCAACCAGCAAAGGTGCAAGCAGCGGTTTTGCATTAGGTGGAGCACTCCCAGGGTGATAAGCGAGCAACTTCAGAAAGTAGCCGGCGAATTCGGTTTTTTTTCTCAAAAGAGTTTCCTCATCGAAGCCTTTGGGCAACGCATTAGTAATGAAAACATACAACCATGCATGTGACTCATCGGTTGATCCCCATATTTCGTAAACGCTATTGACTCCTGCTGAGTTTCCAACTTCCGCGTCAAATCGAGTTACGCGTCGAACGATAATATCGAGAGAAACCAATTCACCTCGATGCTTTGCAGGGTCGCTAAAGAAATCATTGAACTTAGTACTTGAGTTGGCTTCCTCGCGTAGTTGGTTGAACGAGGAGTTCGCGGTCTTCCGAACTAACTCCCAATAGGCTGGCATTTCACGTTTGGCCATCCGGAGAGAGTTGTCCGTCACGAGCGACAGCAAGTCTTTTGTTTGCCCATCCATGGCGAGACCTTTCTCGTGCATGCTGGTGGTATTTGTCAATTCATGGTTCTTTTCAGAGTCGAACCCTTCAGGAATTTCTTCCGCCGTAACACGTGTCGACAAACGAACGTCAGCCGAAGAAAGTCGTGGTGCCCCTTCCAAGTCTGGAATCCTCGGCTCCACAGCCTCGTGGGCGAGACGCAGTTTTGGCCATCCGACGATTGCCAAGGCAAGAATAAAGAGCAAGAAGCCGAGTCGTGGAATTGCCGATTGACCGTTCCAAAAGGATCGAAAATGAGGGCTTGCCATGAGTTGTGTTGACTGTCAAAGTCGCTATTTGAGTGGAACGATGGAGATTTTTGTCATGGGCGATCCATCTTTCGCCTTTTGCCTTGTACATAAATCAACAACTTGCATGAGTGGTTCGTAATGCAACTCTTTTCCAACTCGAATTACGACGGAATCAAAAGTGGGCTTCTCGAATAAGCTAACCATTTCTTGTCGAAACAATTGCATCGTTTCGGTTGGATCATTCGACTTCATTATCCGCGAACCGATCATAATTTTTTCTAGTTCCCCGTTTGGTTGAGAATGGAGTTCTATTGGTAAGGGGAAATTCAGATCGTCCATGATGTCATGAGGACTGGAATCGATTTGTACGCTCGTGCTCGTGGTCGCTTGGGGACTATCTGGAAGCCTCAACGCGATTTGCGCTTCGATTGGAGATGCTCGAAAAGTTAGAATAAAAAACGCCAGCAACTGAAACGCCATATCCAGCATGGCTGCCATATTCAATTGAACTTCCGCTTCCGCATGCCTTCTTTTTCGACGACGGGATCTCCGTATCATCACAGTTACTCTGCCAAACTTTTGGGGGTGAATTCGTCTTTTTTTCGAACGACCACGAAGTCAATTTTACTGAATCGATTTGCTTTGCAGGTATCCACGACTTTCATTAGCGTTTCAAAGGCCACTTTTTTGTCCGCCCGCAAAACCGCTGTTACAGGAAGCGGTTGGCCAGGCTTGACATCGCGCAAGGCTACTACCACGCGTGACTCCCCTCGCAGAAAAACATCGATGCTTTGCTGGATTGCCCCTCGCACTTGAACTGTTCCGTCGCTGCGGATATTGAGAACGAGCAAGTCGCCTTGGTCCCCTTGAGCGGCTGGATCCGCTGCCCCAACAACTGGCAGCACCAACTCTTTATCGACGTCCACCGCTTTGAAATTGATCACCAACATGAAAAAGGTGATTAGCTGGAAAACCATATCCAGAATCGGCACGAGATTTGGCTCACATTGTTCTGGGCTATGGGATGTAGACATGGGATAAGGACACTTTTCAACAGTGAACGCCAAGCAAGGACAGTTGCTAAGTGGAAGTTTCCTGTGAAATCTGCTTGGACTTGAGCAAACGATATACGGATCTCAAACAGTCGTCGGCCAGCATTGTTGTTTCGACGGATATTTGCGAGATTCGATTTCTGAAAATGGAGTACAAGAAAATTGCTGGTACCGATAGCAAAACCCCTTCAAAGGTAATTACCAAGGCTTCGGAAATACCTTCAGCGACTTTGGCGGCATCGAGTGCAACCCCCGACATCGCAATCACGCTAAAACTGCTTATCATTCCCTTGAGCGTCCCAAGCAAACCGATCATCGGCCCAAGAGTCCCGATAACCGCGAGAATGCTGATTGACCGCTCCATCTGAACGGTCAATGCCTCTGCTTTGCGATCTAGCTTTTCTCGAGCCTCATCAATTCCAAATCGCAACTCCGAGATTCCTGCCACCAGCGCTCGACTAAAATACGAGTCGTCGTCGTTTACTAAGGCCATTAACTCTTTCGGTTTCTTCTCTTCAATCAACTTGGTCGCTAGATCAACTACCTCCGGCGGAGCAGCAACTGCTAAGCGAAGTTCGAAAGCCTGCTTGAAAGCGACTGCAACAAAATAGATCGAAAGAACGAAGATAAGGATTCCAATGGGGCCCGATACTTGCAATAGCCAATACAAGAAACTTATGGTCTTTGGCTTGGCTTCTCCGTTCACTTGCTGAGCCCAACAAGGATCCGCCAAGCATAGGGTCGACCAAACAAATAGAATAAGCAAAGGCGACGCTCTTCGCGCGATGCAGTTGCATGAAAATCGCGCCGCAATTCTTCCGCATGCTGTTTGGCAATCGAATCCCATACTGGCTCCCAATAAAAACGGCTAGTCGCAACGGCTATAGTCAAACCCATCTTGCCCCAACAATCGAAGTGTATGTTAAGTAGTCGCGTGGGCAATCAGGAAAAACCTGACAGGCTAGAGCCTTACCCCGCTCGGGTGTTGTCATTGACTTTGCGTTGTTTTGTTTTATCATCCAGTCTTAGCGTAGTCGGGAAGCGAGACAGACAAGAGACGAACACGAGTTTTGCTGGAGTCGCAGATGGGGAGTATTTACAATTTTGTAGGACACGCAGACTACTATGTTTTGGGTGCGGCTGCGTTTTGGGGAATCTACTGCATGATTCTGGTTTGGACTCGTGTGGCACAGAAGCGATTTCGGACTGAGGCAGACCAAGAACAGTTTTTGGATACTGTCGAACAGCATCTTCGCCAAGGAGACTTTGAATCGGTACAATCCCTTTGCGACGGTGATATGCGTGCTGTTCCCATGATGGTTTCGCTGGCAGTAAAGAACCGCAACCTTGAGCAAGACAAGCTCGAGAGTTGGGTCATGGATCGATTTCAATTCGATGTGCTGACGGATATCGACTCTAGAATTACATGGATTTCTACACTGATCAAAGCGTCTCCTATGCTTGGACTCATTGGCACGGTGGCAGGCATGATGGGGGCGTTTGAAACACTGGAGATGGCGACAGCGGAAGAACCAACCAAGAAGTTGCTCGGGGACATCCGAATGGCGTTGGAACACACGTTGTACGGTTTGCTGATCACCGTGACTTTATTGACCGGCATGGCATTCATCAACAATCGGATTCGACAATTGGAGGAACTCGCCGTATTCGGAATGAATCGATTTTTCGATGTACTTAGAGAAGCCCACCAGCTTCGCAAGTTTCGCGCACGCTGACCTGTATTCCGTAATGCTTCAAGAAGCCGCAAAACGAAAAGATGCTCCGTACCAAGAAACACAAGAAGAAAGGCTTTGATGGTGAGTTCGATATCACTCCGATGATCGACGTAGTCCTGCTTTTGCTGATTTTCTTTATGGTTTCGGCCAGAATGGCACCGCAAAACGTCGTAAAACTCCCGAGTGCAAAGAATGGCGATATGGCTGCGATGCATGATGCAATTGTGCTCGTCGTCAAGCCTGGACCATCCGATGTAGCATCCGTGAGCACTCCAACAGGGCGAAAATTCTCGGCCGAACAAGAAGTTCAGTCCGCGGAAATAGCTGAGTATGTTGAAAATGCCTTCCTGGATGTCAAAAAGAAATACGTTTTGATACAAGGCGAACCCAGAGTCTTGACCTCCGAAATGATGCGAGTGCAACAGGCCGTCGGGAGTGTTCTGAACTCTGGCCAAGATATCATGATAGCGGTGGAGCATTAGTCAGCGGCCATGAGTATTCGTTTCGATTGCGTTGGTTGCAACAAAAACTTGGTCGTTCACGATCGATTTGAGGGACGGAACGTTCGTTGTCCGGTATGTGGCTTCGAGGTCATCGTTCCCAAGAAATTGAAATTGGCAGAGGAGCAACGACTACCTTTATCTGAAGCAGTCGTAGATCTGTCCAAAACGGAAGCAACCAAATCATTCACGCCGGCGATGTCGGAAGGGAGAAAAACAACTTGCGATGCGAAAAGCGAGCTTCCGTCCGAACTGCCAAAGAAGCGACGTTCCCGATCCATCCAAAAGGAACATGGCGACGACGAGGAAGACTTGGAATGGGACATCACCCCAATGGTCGATGTCGCTTTTCTTTTGTTGATTTTCTTTATGCTGACAGCATCCTTCAGCATTCAAAAGGTCATACGCACATCCGTTCCGCAAACAGACCAACCGAGTAAGAATTCAGTACAGCAACAACTGGATGAAAGAATCGAAAAACTTGTCGTTCATGTTGACGAGTTCAACGCCTACACGGTAGTTTTTGACGATGGGGAAACCAATGATGCTTCTAGCAAGCAAGAGCTAATCTCGATACTTAGGGATTTTCGGGTTCGGGCCGGGGATCAATTGCCGCGTATCGTGATTCAAGCCCATGTAGACAGTTTCCATGGCGCGACAGTTGGATGCATGGATGCGGCAAGAGAAGCTGGATTTAGCGACTTTCAATTGTTTGCGGTCGAGAGTTTTGATTGAAAATTGCTGTCTATTGATCGAATTCTAACCAGCGATTCGCTACCGCAAAACGCAAAAGCTCGGAACGACTATTCAACTGCAACTTTGCCATGGCACGCGCTTTGTGAGTTTCGATCGTTTTGACGCTGATCTCTAGTTTTGCTGCGACCTCCTTGTTACTAAATCCGCACGCGATCAATCGGATGACTTCCTCTTCACGTTCGCTGATAACACCACCGACAGTTGTCGCTGAAAATCGTTTGGGATAAAAAACGTCATGGGCAAAATCGCGTGCAATCCCCAAGTCTAGAAAGTTTCCGTCACTCGCGATCTTGCGAATGGCTGCGATCAAGTCCGTGGCGGCGGATCGTTTTAGTAGATATCCCGAAATCCCCAATTGGACCAGGGCATTGAGATAGGCGCGGTCCGAATTTGCGGTGAGTGCAAGAAGTCTACTTTCGTTTCCCCCACGGCGCAGTTCCTTTACCATTTCAATGCCATTCATTTCAGGCATGCTGATGTCAAAAACGACGACATGTGGACTGGTTTCCAGAATCGCTGCAATGGCATCCTTGCCATTGGAAGCTTCGCCAACGACCTTCATATCGGACTGTGTATCGATGAGCAATTTCAATCCCTGTCGAACAATTTGATGGTCCTCAACCAGTAGTACAAAAATGGGATTCAACGGACTAATCCTTGTTCGGCTTTATCGGGACTCGTGCAAATAGCGTTGTGCCCTTGCCAGACGCGGCTTCAATCTCGAGACTTCCGCCCACGGATGCAAGTCGTTCCTTCATTCCAAGCAGTCCGAGTGGCTGGCGAATCAATGATTTTTCTCCTAAGGCATCGATGTCAAATCCTATCCCTTGGTCTTCCACAATCTCGATAGCCAAGTCTCTTTGGATTTCCAGGACGATACTAACGTGTGTGCTCTTAGAATGCTTGACTACGTTAGTGAGGGCTTCCTGCAGTACGCGGTAAAGTGTAAGGGACGTCTCCGAAGTAAGCCTTTGCTCGTCCCAGTTTCTGCATTCGAAATCAACGGTGATTTGTACTCGCTGACTCCAGAGTTCCAAGAAACTGCCTATGGCAGTATGAAGCCCAAGTTCATCGAGAGAGGGCGGCCGCAAGTCGAATGCTAAATCGTGAATTTCACGCGACAACCTGTCGAGGTTTTCGATTACTTCTTGAAAGCACGCGATTGCTTCCTTTTGATCTTCGGTTTCGATGATGTTGACAGCACGTTTTATCCCAAGCTGCAATGCAATGATTTCTTGCCCGCAATGGTCATGAAGTTCTCGAGAAATGTGGCGCCGCTCTTCTTCCTGGAGACTTACAAACCGTCGCAGTAACGAAATGCGTTCTTCTTCCACAGTCTGCCGGAGTAAAATTTCTTGTTCGAGATTCATTTGTTTGCTTTTCAATTCGTTTGCAATGGCCTCTGCGCGTCGGTTTGCCGAATGCATCAGCTCGCTAAACAAAATGCTTGAAAAACCCACGACGGAATAAAGTACAAGTCCAACCTGCATATCAAGCCCATAAATGGCAATTGAGCCTCTCGGTGTCGCAAAGAAATAGGCTGCCGCCAGGAACCCGCACACTAGCGCAAGTACTGCGGGCCACATGCCACAATACCATGACGTAAAGATGATCGCTAATATGTAGGTAACGAATGGGTGTCGGTCACCGACGATAGGATCCACGAGCATGCGAAACAATGTGGCAGCAACAATGGCCACCAATGCAATCAAGTATTTAGTTAAAGTCTCCCATTTTTTTAGTTGAATAGGCGGTTGTTCCAAACGATGGATCTCTTGCTTCGCGGTCGATTTGCGTTGCTACAGCCGGGACTCGGGATGCAATAGCAAATCCTGTGAATCGTCTCGGACGATTGCACTCAGCTTAGCACATTCCATTACAATACGCACCGAGACCTCTGCTCTCAGTCGAATGAGTTTCACGACGGATTCGATTTTGTTGGAGCCTAGGCGTGCCTGCCGTACTGCATCCTCTCCGCTCTTTCATAGAAAGTCCAATATCATCAACGACAACGATCATCCTTTTGCCCTCTCGTCGATCGATTCCCGTGAGCGAAATCGAAGTCCATTGGAGACCGCGAGGATCAAAGCCTTTTTGCGCTTGCTGCCCCTGTTGTTTGTGTGTTACATCATCGCGTATGTGGATCGAACCAACGTGGCGGTTGCGAAACTGACAATGGGCGAAGATTTACCTCTTTTCGATAGTTGGGTTTTTGGCTTTGGAGGTGGAATCTTTTTCCTGGGCTATTTTCTTCTTGAGATTCCTGGTTCACTGATCGTCGAATGTTGGAGCGCGAGAAAGTGGATATGCAGAATAATGGTCACTTGGGGTATCATGGCGGCTGCCACCGCGTTTGTCACGACTCCGATGCAGTTCTATATTGTTCGATTCCTTTTGGGAGTTGCGGAAGCCGGTTTCTTTCCTGGGGTAATCGTCTATCTGACACACTGGTTCGCTTCGAAGGATAGGGCTCGCGCGATCTCCTATTTTTTAGTTGCGTCGCCCCTTGCTATGATCATAGGACCAGCCGTCTCACGATTGTTCATCGATATCGGTCGCACCCATTTGGTTGATGGCGTCACCGTGACAAATCCAATGTTTTTAGGCCTTAGAGGATGGCAATTGATTTACATTTTCTGGGGCATTCCAGCCGTCATCGCTGGAATCGTAGTGCTCTTTTACCTTACAGATCGGCCAAGGCATGCAAAGTGGTTAACAGTGGAAGAACGCGACGCGTTGGAGAAAGAATTGGCTCGCGAGAAGGCATTGCGAGTCAATGCGCAGCACCATTCGGTTTGGTCCGCCCTTACTAGTCCGAGAGTCCTGTTGCTATCCTTGGCCTACTTCGGGATCGTCACCGCCAACTATGGGATCGAATTTTTCTTACCAAGCATTCTGAGTCAATGGTATGCACTTGAGCCAGCCAATGTTGCTGTGTTGGTGATGATCCCATCCTTATTGGTCATACCCGGGCAACTATGGATCGGTTGGAGTTCAGACCATTTCCATGAACGTCGTTGGCACTCTGTTTTGCCCGTCTTGATAGGCGCATCGTTGTTGGTGCTTTCCACGCTGACGCGGGGCAATATCTATCTATCCATGGTTTGCTTTTCGATTGCCGCCGCGGGAATGAAATCCTACATGCCTGCATTTTGGGCGTTGCCGAGTTTGTTCCTTACTTCCTCCGCTGCCGCAGGGAGTGTCGGCATGATCAATTCCATAGGAAATCTGGGCGGATTCCTCGGCCCGACGGTAATGGGATACGTAGACAAAAATCTCGGGTCGTACACCTACGGATTGTGTTTCTTGAGCTGCACGAGCATCCTTTCCGCGGCGTTGATTGCGGTGATCCCCTTGCGAAGTGACCCTGATAACGAACTTCCAAACAAAGCGGTATAGGTTAGGCAATCCGCTTCAGATTCCCAAATCGAACGTGTTTTTTCAAAATACTTTTGGTTTGCCGTGATTTGGAATGTTGAACGTTGGGTCCCACCCTTTAGAATCTGACCTCCTCTTGAGCAAGCAGTCTTAAATTGGCTATATCGGAAAGTATTGTAGTATGGGTTGGAATCAGTTGTATCAAAAAAAGTCGCTTAACTCCATGGTCGGCGAAATGGAGAAGGGACACGGGTTGAAGCGATCTCTTGGACCCGTATCGCTAACAGCGCTTGGTGTCGGTGCTATTATCGGAACGGGCATTTTCGTGCTCGTCGGAAAAGCTGCTGCCAATCAAGCCGGGCCGGCAATCATTCTTTCCTTTGTGGTTGCAGGTTTGGCTTGCGTCTTCGCGGCGCTTTGCTACGCAGAGTTTGCATCGATGGCTCCTGTGGCAGGCTCCGCGTACAACTACGCTTATGCAACCATGGGTGAGTTGATGGCCTGGATTATCGGATGGGACTTGATTCTGGAATACGCTGTCGCTTCGTCTACGGTTGCGCATGGATGGTCCAGTTACCTTCAGAAATTGCTTCATCAGTCTGGTGTTACGGTCTTTGATTCTGGTGGCGCATTGCATCGGTTCGCCGACGCTCCGTTCGATTACAACGGCAAAGACAAAGCGATCGACTACACTCTTGCTACCGGCGGGACTTTGGCCGTCAACGCAGGATCCTTTTTCCCAACGGGCTATTTCTTTGACTTGCCTGCGATTGTAATTACTGCTTTGGTCACCTGCATTCTAGTGCGAGGCGTATCCGAAAGCGCAATTACCAATGCGATCATGGTTGCGATCAAGGTTAGTGTGGTTCTGTTTGTAATCGTGGCTGGAATATCTTATATCAACGTCGAGAACTGGACGAAGGACTTCGCTCCTTATGGCTACGGCGGGATAACATTTTTCGGCATGGACATATTTGGAGGAGGCGACAAAGGCATGATGGCGGGGGCTGCGGGGGTCATTTTCGCGTATCTGGGATTTGACGCTGTATCAACTCAAGCCGAGGAAGCGAAGAATCCAAAGCGAGATTTGCCAATTGGAATTATCGGTTCGCTTCTGATATGTACAGTACTCTATATCGCCGTCGCGGCCGTACTCACGGGTATGGTCAATTACAAAGATATCGATATCAAGGCACCTGTCGCGAGTGCGTTTGAGAGAGTTGGTTTCGTTTCAGCACAATTTATTGTCACGGTCGGCGCAATCGCAGGAATCACTTCGGTGTTGCTCGTTATGATGATGGGACAACCTCGAATATTTCTGGCCATGTCCCGTGACGGACTGCTCCCTTACCGTTTTTTTGGTGCAATCCACTCCAAATTTCAAACACCCTACAAGGCGACAATTTTAACGGGCATCATCGTTGCGGCTGCGGCAAGCCTTTTGCCACTTAATATCTTGGCAGATTTGACGAATATTGGAACGCTCTTTGCTTTTGCATTGGTTTGCACCTCTGTATTGCTGCTGAGATACACGGATCCAGACCGGATCCGCCCTTTCCGATGTCCGTTTTCACCGGTCTTTCCTTCGCTTGGAATCTTCCTATGCGTGCTGCTAATGCTTTCACTGCCAAGCGAAAATTGGTTGCGATTGGTCATCTGGTTGCTAGTCGGTCTTGCCATCTACTTTTTTTATGGCTTTTGGCACAGCAAACTCCGACATGCATAATCGGTCAGGTCGGTCAGGTTTCCTGCGTACGAAAGCCAGAGAACTGCTGTGTCATCAATGCTCACGAACAACAGGATGTCCGCTTCGGACAGCAGTGGTTCGCTCTCGTCATCAACCTGGAAGTTCTGCGACTCGATGGCGTGAGCAATTTCCTTCACTTGGCCATCATCCATAACTTTGCGAATCTGCCGAATGACGAAACGGGCCTTTGTTTTCCCCCAGTGGATGTCACTTTCGAATTTGGCACTGGCGCCAGTGTACGTGTTGCCTCACCAATAGGCGCTACCGAAATTCGCTCGATGGAAGAGCGTGCCAAAACCACGTTGAGCAGAGCAACGTGACTTTCTTCTTTAGGTGCCATTTAGCTGCTAGTACTTTAACGCATAAAATGCCGCCGCTAGCTGCTTTACTTAAGTACGAACAATAAATCGCCGGTTTCAACTTGACTGCCCGATTGCACCAACAATTGCACGATCTCACCATCCCGCTCCGCGTTAATGACTGTCTCCATTTTCATCGCCTCCAAAGCCAATAGCTTTTGGCCCTTTGTCACTTTTGCACCTTGAGTCACCGCAACTCCAATTACCATGCCGGGCATACCTGCTGCCACGTGTGTTGGATCAGCCATATCTGCTTTGACTCGCGTCGCCGCTTTGGATTCGATCGATCTGTCAACGACTTCCACTTCGCGAGGCTGGCCGTTGAGCTCAAAGAACACCGTACGGGTACCATTTGGACGCGCTTCACCGATCGCTAGAAACTTAATAATAAGTCGCTTGCCAGGCTCGATATCGACGAAGAATTCTTCGCCGATCGATGGTCCAAAGAAGAAGGCGGATGTCGGTAACAACGACACATCGCCATAACTTCGAACATGCTTCACATACTCGTCGAAAACCTTAGGGTAGAGCGCACTAGTAACGATCTCTCGCATCGTCGCGTCGCGGCCCATCTTCGACTTCAATTGAACACCAATTGCATTCAGATCCGTTGGAGGCAAGGTTTCGCCGGGACGTTGTATCACTTCCGGGTTGTTTTTAAGAATCGACTTCTTTGCCTGTGTCGGGAAGCCACCAGGAGGTTGGCCCATCATTCCACCTACCAAATCCAAGACCGAACCCGGATAGTCGATTTCTCGCGTTCCCGAAACTACGTCTTCGGCAGACAATTGATTGGCTACCATGAACAGTGCCAGATCGCCAACTGCTTTGCTTGTCGGCGTTACCTTGACGATGTCGCCTAGCAATTGGTTTGCTTGCGCGTAACGTTTGCAAATATCCGACCACTGATCCGACAACCCAAGCGCCTTGGCTTGTTGGTACAGATTGGTGTATTGTCCACCTGGCATTTCGTGTTGGTACAAGTCGCCAGCTGCGACCAGCGACTCGCTTTCGAACGGAGCGTAGAATTGCCTGGCCGCTTTCCAATATTCAGACAACTCCGTCAACGCATCGGTATTGAGTTGACTGTCGCGGGGAGAAAACCGGAGGGATTCCACCAACGTGTTTAAATTGACTTGCGAAGTACCGCCCGACATCGAGGCAAAGGCACCGTCTGCAATTTCAAGTCCTTCCTCGGCAGCATTGAGTATCGAAGCAGCTTGAATGCCTGCTGTATCATGCGTATGAAAATGGATTGGGATGCCGATCTCTTGTTTGAGCGTTGCGACCAGTTTTTTCGCGGCCGCCGGTTTGCACAAGCCAGCCATGTCCTTGATCGCAAGAATGTGAGCTCCCATTCTCTCGAGATCTTTTGCCAAGTCGACATAGTATTTCAAGGAATACTTCTGACGATTTGGATTGAGGATGTCGCCGGTGTAGCAAATGGCTGCTTCGCAAATCATGCCAGATTCCACGACTGCATCCATCGCAACTCGCATGTTTTCGGTCCAATTGAGCGCGTCGAAAACACGGAAAATATCGATGCCAGCGTCTGCTGCTTCTTTCACAAAGGCGCAAACGACGTTGTCTGGGTAATTCGTGTATCCGACTGCATTCGAAGCCCGTAGCAACATTTGGAAAAGCATATTTGGAATCTTTGAGCGGAGGTCGGCTAGACGCTGCCATGGACTCTCCTTCAAGAATCGCATGGTGGTATCAAACGTTGCTCCACCCCACATTTCCAAACTAAAAAACTGTGGAGTTAGTCTAGCGTACGCCTCCGCAATTTTCATCATGTCGAATGTGCGAACCCGCGTTGCCAAGAGCGACTGGTGTGCATCGCGCATGGTCGTGTCAGTTAGCAAAAGTTCTTTGCTACCACGAATTGAGTCGCAGAATTTTTTTGCACCCAATTTCAGGAACTGATTCCGGTAGCTCTCCGGCATTGGTTTGGTGATATCCAGTTTCGGAAGTAGTGCAGGCTCGCGACGAATGGTCTGGTCCGAATCGCCAACCATTCGGTTACCGTTAACCAACGTCTCGGCAATAAAACTGAGCAATCGAGTGGCCCGATCACGACGTCTTTGCAAGGCGAACAGCTCCGGAGTTTTGTCGATCATCCGTGTGGTTGCATGACCCGCCAAAAACGTCTTGTGGGTGATGAGTGAAATCAAGAATGGGATATTCGTTTTCACGCCTCGAATGCGAAACTCCTGAAGACAGCGTTCCATCCGTCCTGCGGCTTCACCTAGATTGCGACCGCGGGCAGTCACCTTTACCAACAAAGAATCGTAAAACGGATTCACAACAGCGCCGCTAAATGCGCTGCCAGCATCCAGCCGAATGCCCATGCCACCGGCACTTCGATAATGAGTGATTCGCCCGTAGTCAGGACGGAATTGGTTGGTGGGATCCTCAGTGGTGACTCGGCATTGAATAGCCGTGCCGACAACTTGCACATCTTTTTGCAGCGGCAACCCCAGAGTGTCATCACCCAGTTTTTCGCCGCAGGAGACCAAAATCTGCGCTCGGACTAAATCGATGCCAGTTACTTCCTCCGTAACCGTATGCTCCACTTGGATCCTTGGGTTGACTTCGATGAAGTAAAACTGGTTCGTCTCAGTGTCCAGCAGGAACTCGACCGTACCAGCGCAGTAGTAGCCAACTTCTTTAGCGATTGCGATAGCAGCTTCGTGAAGTTCGGACGCGGTTTTTTTGCTTATGTTAGGAGCAGGCGCTATTTCAACGACCTTTTGATGTCGACGTTGTACCGAACAATCGCGCTCGTGTAGATGGATGATGTTACCGTGTTGGTCGCCCAAGATTTGTACTTCGAGGTGACGAGCTTTCCCAACAAGTTTTTCGAGAAACACTTCGTCGCTCCCAAACGCGTTCTTTGATTCACGTTGAGCCTGTTCCAAATTGGGCGCCAGTTCCGATTCGGATTCCACAACTCGCATTCCGCGCCCGCCACCCCCTTTGGAAGCTTTTAGCATAATTGGATATCCCATGCTCTTGGCTGTGGCAATGGCTTCATCGAGCGATGCTACCGCATGCGCAGATCCCTCAAGAACTGGTACGCCAACTTTTTTTGCGATCGACCGAGCTGCGACCTTGTCTCCAAGCAACTCAAGTGCGAGAACGCTCGGTCCGACGAATGTGATTCCAGCGGCAGCCAAGGCCTTAGCAAATTCTGCATTTTCGGACAAGAAACCATAGCCTGGATGAACAGCATCGATTCCGTTTTCGAGGCAAAGGCGAACGATACCGTCGATATCGAGATAGGATCGAATAGGCTCACCTGTCTTTCCGATCTGGTACGCTTCGTCTGCTTTGAATCGGTGAAGTGCGAACCGGTCCTCATGCGAGTAAAGAGCGACCGTTCTGATTTTTAGTTCGTGAGCACTTCGGAAAATTCGAGTTGCGATTTCGCTGCGGTTGGCAGCAAGCAGTTTACGAAAAGCAGCCATAGATAAAAACACTGACGAAGGAAAATCGGATTGATGCCTGGAAACGTGCCGTTGCACCTAAGGTTTAAGGGGCGTAGTCTTAGCCAAGTCACCTGCAGTCGCAACGACAAAGGTGTCAGGCGAAACATACTCGTTGATTGCTTCATTTACGTCTTTCACGGTCAATTTCGAGACGTCGGCCTCAAGCTTTTCGAAGTACCCCAAATTCCGGCCGGTAAACAGGTTATCAGCCAGTATGCGAGCCAATTTTTCATCGCGAGACCGCTGCAATCTTCGGGATTGCAGGAAGCCTTGAATGTTATCCTTTAACTCCTTTTCCGTCACGCCGTCCTTTACGAATTTTTGAATTTCCTCATCAATGACTTTGATGAGTTTTTCACGGTTTGCTGGGTTGGTTATCGCGCTAATCGAAAGCGATGCTCGCTCGTCGATTGGACTCGCTTCGAAAGTACTTGAAACTCCGAAGGAAAGTCCTTCTTCCTGTCGCACCCGGTTGCCAAGTCGAGATGCCAGTGTGTCACCACCAAGAATGTTATTCGCCAAGAGCAATGCAGGATACTTTGGATGATCGTCTCGAATTGCATATTGCTGACTCGCGTAGTAATTGGAATTTGCCTTGTTCGGAGTCTCGATAAAATTTATTGGCACCTTTACGTCAGAAGTCGCGGACGTCGCAATGCGCTGATAAGCAATTTTCGACTTCCACTTCGATAGCATTACGGACAGTTTTTCCTCGACTTCTTTTGCGTCGAAATCACCAACCACGGTGACCTCGCCTTCTGTGCCCGACAAGAACTTCGCATGAATCTCTTTGACATCGGCAAGCTTAAGATTGCGATAGTCCTCTAATTCTTCCTCAGTAGTAGGCACGTATCGCACATCCCCTCGCTTGTAAGGACTAAGAATTCTATTGACGCGCTTCTCAACTAAGATACTTGGCTCCCGTTTTTGGTTTTCCAATCGCGTATAAGTTTGGTCCTTCAAAAGGGAGAACTCCATTTCATCCAAAAGAGGATTGCGGAGAATATCTTCCATCAAGGCCAGAACCTCAATCAACTTTTCCTTTTTTGTTTCGACAGAGATTCTGAGGATTTGCGGAATTGAGCTGATACGAATATCAGCCTTGAGTTGGTCCTTTCGATCATTGACCTGCTGCAACGTGAGTGTCTTGGTTCCTCGCTCCATTAAGCTGCCCAACAACTCACAAGCCGACGTCTTACCCATCAATGACTTTTCGTCGCCGAACCGGAGGTTGAGAGTCAAGTTGACGGTGTTGCCCCGTGTCTTTTTAGGCAAAAAAGCAAAAGGGATTCCTGTCTTGAGTTCACCGCGTACTAGTCGCTCTTCGATATTTTTTGGCGAGGGATCAAACTGTTCCCCTTCACTGATTGATTCTCGTCCCACATAGTCCTTTACCAATGCCGCAACGCTTGCGCGATCTGGAATGTTTATGCGTTCCGATATCTCGGTAGACAGGTAAAGACCAACAGTACGGTTGTTCCGGACTAAGTACTTTTGTGCAACTCGCTGCACTTGTTCTGGCGTCGCACTTTCGATTCCATCTCGATACAGGAAGTACAGACGCCAATCACCTTGCGAAGCCCAATAGCTAAGTTTCGAGACGAGGCTATCCGTTTTGGATGCTGCCATTTCCCTAGCATTAAGAATCTGTTGCCGTGCTCGATTTACTTCTTCGCTATTGATGGGAGTGTTGCTCAAATTTTCAAGCGTATCGATCATGACAGATTGCGCATCGTCAATTGCCCTATTCTTGGGGACTTCAGCAAAGAAGAAGATGGTTCCTGGATCATGCTGTCCAAATGCACCGCCGAACATTTCGGCGGCCTTTTTCGTATCAATCAACGATTTATAAAGTCGACCGCTCGGTTCATCCGTCAGTATCGACGCCAGTAGATCCACGGACGCAAACTCCGAATCGCTACCACACGGAATGTGATACATCGTTCCAACGACTTGGACATCACCTACCCGGTTTACGACGGTCGTGCGTTCTCCATCCTGTGGCGGTTCGACCGTGTAGGTTTGAACCAAGGAAGCTTTTGGCTTTTCGAGTACTCCAAAATACTTGCGAACGTAGCCCAGCGTCTTTTTTTCGTCAAAGCTACCGGCTATCACGAGCATCGCATTGTCCGGTCGATAAAACTTGCGATAAAACGCTCGCAAGCTATCGATTGGCACGCGTTCTATATCACTGCGGTTTCCAATGGTCGAGTTACGGTAGTTGTGCCATTGATATGCTGCCGAAAACATGCGCTGCTGCAAAACTCGAATTGGGCTGTGTTCGGCTCGTTCAAATTCGCTTCTTACGACGGTAAACTCTTTTTGCAAATCGTCATTTAGAATTCGACTATTCACCATGCGGTCGGCTTCCAGTCGAATAGCAAATTCTAAGTTTTCATCCGATGCCGCAAGAGTCTCGTAGTATCTAGTTTGGTCTAGACCTGTTGAGCCATTAAAGTCCGCACCATGGTCTCGCAAAACGTCAGGAATTTTTGGGTGCATCTCCGTCCCTTTGAACAGCATGTGCTCCAAAAGATGTGCCATTCCTGTTTCGCCGTAACCTTCGTGGCGTGAACCTACAAAAATCGTGCAGTTGACCGTTACTTTTGGCTGGCTCTTGTCTGCAAAGAAAAGGATTTTGAGGCCATTATCAAGGACAAATTCATTCATGCCTTCTACGGAACAAATTTTGGCAGGCATCTTATCGCCCGCTACAGAATAAGGAAAAGGGCCAAACAGGCCGTTGCAGGCCAAAAACAGGCAGGCTAGGAATACCACGTGTGGGTAGACTAATCGCATCGTGAAATGGTCCTGAGGCTCGCGATGGTTCGCGGTCGGTTCTTTGAAGGCCAATATTGTAATACAATTTGCGGAGTTCGTAGATTGGACATCCATCGAAGTAACAGAATAAACAGGTTGGGTAATAGAATGACATGGCAAACTGTCTGCGAGTCGAGTGATCTCGACGAAGGTCAGTCCATTGAGGTTGTTTTCCGCGGGGATATTATTGCCGTTTATCGTCATTGCAATGTTCTATACGCGATCGACGGAATCTGCATGCACCAGGGGGGGCCTTTGGCTCGCGGACGTTTGGCCAACGGAACCGTCACCTGCCCTTGGCATGGGTGGCAGTATGAACTCGCGACGGGTAATCATGCCCCAACCTGCAAACCAATGCTGAAAACCTACAAAATCCAGGAATCCGATGGTCAAATTGAGATTGACTTACCTATCTAACATTTCCTAGCATTCCGCTCGGACTTGAAGAAAGATTGATTTTGTTGTGCGAGATCGCTAAGAATCGCTCAATAACAATTCACTCCGTAGTGAATCAATCGATCCAAGCCCGATTAATTGTGTTTAAGAATGGACATCGGTCAGGGAGGACCGCAGTGCAAACTATCAAAACCGCCATCGTCGTTGTCTTGTTGCTGTTCGTTCTATACGGAGGCTACATCGCTATGAATGGGACTAATACGCCCCTCAAGCCGGAATTGGATTTCGCCCTACTGAACCAAACCCAACCCGACGTCTCTGGCCCTGGCCCCATCGCGTCTACCAGTCCAGGAAATACTGCAAATGCTTTCAACATGTTCTCTAATACACCTTCCAAAGGATTCGCCTCCAACTCGAACGCTTCTCCGTTTGCAAACTCGAACACTTCCGAGTCATCTCTACCGCCCGCATTCCCAGCCTCGATCAACCCAACATTGCAGCCGGCCCCCCTTCTGACCCCGCCCAGTGCCGTCTCCGCGCTGGGTAATTCGCTTCCCAGCACGCTGCCACCTCTGGCCAGCACTCCGTCATCCGCATTCAATTCTGCCCTTCCTCAGAGCAACGATGAAAAATTCCCGCCGAGCTTGCGTGAATCGTCGAGCCCCGTTCCGACCAACACACCAAATTTTGGCATGAACATTGCCGATTCCAAATATCCTGAGGATTTCCCAGAAACCGCGACCGAATTCCCGTCCTCCGCCAAGTCACTTCCCCCACTGGACTTGTCGAATGATCCTAGCGCCATATTGAATTCGATTGGTTCCAGTCCTATGTCGATCAAATCATCCGCCAGCAAGTCCTATGAGAACGCCAAAGACCTGGCTATGGAACAGATTGATCGCCGCAATTTAAAGGACGCTCTTGCCACGCTCTCTGTCTTCTACAATGCACCGGAAATCACCACGGAACAACGTCAGGATCTGCTGGATCTGCTGGACGCGTTGTCGCGAGAAGTGGTCTTCTCTCGCCAACACCTCTTAGACATGCCCTATATAGTTGCTCCTGGCGAAACGCTTGAGCAAGTAGCCAAACGATATGACTTACCACCTGAGATTCTAGCTCGTATCAACTCGATCGACACCACGACACCACTCCGAAGTGGCGAGAAGCTCAAAGTCGTTCCGGGACCATTCCGAGCCGAGGTCGATTTGGTTAAAAACGAACTCACCCTGTTTTTGGGGGACCTTTACGCAGGCCGATACCCAGTCACATTTGGGGCGGAACCGTCACCGTCGCCTGGCGTCTTTCAAGTCATCGATAAGCAGAAGAATCGAAACTACTACGGTAACGGGGTACAGATCCAATACACCGATCCTAGAAATCCCTTTGGCGGTTATTGGATCGATTTAGGCCAGGAACTATGTATTCACGGTTCGTCTAGCAGCGGGCAAGCAGACTCGAAACTCGGGTGTATCAGCCTTTCACCCATGGATGCAAACGACATCTTCGGTATGCTTAGCCGCGGCTCCCAAGTTACGATTCGCAGATAAGATTTAATGTAACATTAAACCGTTCAATCATTTGTTTAACGGCAATACCGTTCCATTATTTGTTTAACAGTCAGCCGAAGGCGTACTCGATACCACTAACGTACGCCTACGGCTACCCGTTAGGCAAGTTTTGCGAAATTGAGTCTCATTCAACGGAATTGACTAAGGGCTCTACCGAAATGATACTTGTCGTCGAATGAGACTCGCCGGGCAATAGCTCGATGAGGTTCATTCCGACGTTGGCCGTTTCGATGCAAACCATCGAAGGCCACTCGTCATCCCCAAAGTCAGCCATTCGCTTGCTTTTGTCGGTCCAAGGGTTCCAAACCACAGTCGAAGACGACCCCGATTTGGCAATACGAATGATGCGACGCATGCCCTCATCTAGCAAACGGCAATCAGCCTGAGTTCCTACGTAAACACGATCGGTCTCCCCCGTGCATCGTATGGGGATCCCCGATGCAACCTTGAGTAACGCCTGATCGACCTTGTCCACGAAGGCTGATTCCTCCAAGCCTTCGATCGAAATGAATCGAACATCGCTAACCGCAAGGTACGTGTGCAAGGCATCTTCGAACGACTGACCTGACTTTTCGTTCGCAGACAATTGCGTTGTCAAAGTCATTTTCAACTCACGGCCAAACTCGATCTGAAAGCTCACCGCAAAGGGCTCGATCGAAGTTTCCAAACGAAGCACAATAGATCCATCCTCGTTCGCGTGCGCTCCAACCAATTTCCATTCGACAAGGCGAGCAAAACCGTGTGCCGGCAATGTCCCATCTTTGGCATTGGGGCCAAACCAAGGAAAGCAAATTGGAACGCCGCCTCGAATGGGTTTCCCTTTTTCAAAATGCGACTTTTGACTTAGCCACAGTACTGGCTTTTGCCCTGTCGGTTTCCACAACGTGATGTGCGCCCCTTGCAACATCACTTCTCCCTGGCTGGAAGGTGTGTCGACAACCGCTCGCAGAAGACCTTCACTTCCTTTCTCAAAAGTCAGGCCTGGAACTGGAAAAAGCTTTGATAACTCGTGTAACATTCGTTCATCCTCGATAAAATGCTGCATTGTGGCCTCAAACGCAAGTCCTTTGCAAGTAGCCTACGCTAAAATGAAAAGCCTCGTAACATCAGGAAATGTTTGCGAACTCACGAACAAACTGAATTCCATTGCATCCCCCGCTTTTCGCCATGGTGTTTTTTCGACCCTACACTAATTACTACCCACTATGCTCACCCAGAGTTATGCCCTGCCCATTTTCCGCATGGCACTTCTTACGCTTGTCCTTGGAATGACACAGTCAATACGTTCCGAGGATTTGATTTCGATCGACAACGGCACTGTGAAAATTGGGATCGATCGCGAGAAGGGAGCTGCGGTCACTTGGCTTAGTTGGCAGGTCTATCCGAAAAACATCGTCAACTCGACCGATCCTGGCCGACTCATCCAACAATCCTTCTACGCCGGCAAATCGCTCGATCGACGTGAGGAAGGGCAAAGTAAATCTTGGAGTCCTTGGTCTTGGAATCCGATTCAGGGTGGTGGTGTTGGTTCCTGGGCTCGAGTGAATGAGTTCAAACGAGTCGATGAACAAACTCTCTATTCGGAAACCATCCCAAAACTCTGGGACATGCCAAATGAAGAAGCAACCGCCCTCATGCGTCAGTGGACGGCTTTCGAACCGACTATGCCTGAGGTCGTCGTTGTACGTTGTGAGTTCGTATCTCAACGTAAGGATAAGGACCGATGGGGACCGCCTCTATCACGACATCAAGAAATACCAGCTTGCTATTTCACTCGAAATTTTGCCGAAGCGAAGAGCTATCTGGGAGATGGGCAGTGGCGAGAAGAAAAACATCCGCCTGGTCCCCCTTGGGGACGAACGCAACCGCCTCGCAATGCCATGGCCTTTTTCTGTAAAAACGGACAAGGAATCGCGTTGTTCAGCCCGTCCGCCACGCAACATTGGAATTTCGGTCCGCACGGTGGAGGTTTGAGCGACGAACCGTTGGCTGGACCTTGTATGCACGTCGCACCACTCGATCAAGTCAGCCTAGCCGCCCAATCCACATACCGCTTTCGTTACTGGCTTGTCGTTGGCGATGCAACCTCCATTGCAATGCGCCTCGATCAACTGTGGGAGAAGTATTCTAAGGAAAAAGCTGAGTATACGAAGCCATGACATTCGAGGCGGTGTCGCGGCCATCAATTCTAGAGGGATGGTAAATACTTTGTGACTTTGTGACAGCGCAACTTTCGCGTAGCTAAACTCTTCAAGAGTTTCGGACTGCTTGGCAATAACCGAAAGTCTAGGCGACTTTCGCAACATGGCCAACTGTAATTCTTAGCCGTAAAAAAAGCACTAGGCTTTTTCGTCGGGCTCGTGACTTAACTTCAGTGTATTGGCAGGTACCATTTTCTCGTTAACTGGGTCCCAGCCCATCATCTGGCTCGATCGCCAACTTTCATTGGCCATGTTCACCGCGACAACACCCGCCATTCCAAGTTCAATTGGGCAATTGAGCGCCTCTCCATTTCGGAGATGATTGTGAAGGTTGGTGTGGTGAAGATTTTGGTCTTCGCCGCCAGTCTTTATGTGCTCCGCTAAAACCTTGAGGTCCTTGTCCCGTGCAACCCAACCTGTTTTTGTAAACTCCATGGTTCCACGGTATCCGCGAATCAAATGATCTATCCCAACACGATTGCTCATCGTACCCAAGACGTAAACGGTCATGCCTCTTGGGTATTCGCAAATCATCTCGATGTTGTCTGGTAAATCGCGTCCGTCTGGCCATTGCCAGATGCCGCCCATACCGACCACGCGACGCGGATAAAGCAAATCACAAGCTCGCATGATGCGTGTGATTCGATGAATAAACAAGTCGGTACAAATCCCGCCGGAATAGGCGGAATAGCAACGCCACTCGAAATAGTGGTTTGGATTCCAATCGATCTTCGTGGCCGATCCTAACCAGGCATTCCAGTCAAGGTCTGCAGGTTTCGACGTGTTCTCAGCCACTTGCTCGGGTTCCCGCCAAGGCCCTTTCTTTGCATCGTACCGTCGAACGTACTCGATTTGCGCATGAATGACTTTGCCGATGACACCACTGCGAATCGCATCCCGTGCGGAGATGTAACTGTCGTCCGACATGGCTTGGACACCGATCTGAAGCGGTCGATTGGTTTCCTTTTGCTTCTTCATTACCGCTTGCGCCTCAGGGATCGTATGCGTCATCGGCTTTTCACAGTAAACAGCTTTGCCGGCATCCATGGCGTCGATGGTCATGGTCCAGTGCCAGTGTTCCGGGGTCGCAACGACTACGTAGTCAAGATCTTTGTTATCTAGCAATCGCCTGTAGTCCGTATGCGATTCCAGCGCGCCAATACTTTGTTTGCCCGCGTCCGCCCGAGTCTTCCAGCAATCGGCTACAGCAATCGGCAGCAAATTGTTCTTTTCTTTCAAACTATTGATTACGCCGAAGTGGGCTTTGCCAATCACACCTCCACCGATGACGGACACACCGATCCGATCATTAGAACCCATGATCCGTCCATAACTCTTGGCGGACAATTGAGTAGCGCCGGCCACGGCTACCGCGGTCGAAGCAGTGGACAAAAAGGAACGTCGCGACAAATCTGAATTCACCATGGATAGCACTCTACGGCTGGCGGTTTGATGAAGAAACTGGTTTAAAAAAATGCGACTGCTGCCAACTATTCGTTGTCGGCAGTGTTCGGCTAGGAAATTACTTGGCTTTGCCGAGCAATTGCTTCAAAAAGACTTCCATAGAGCCGATTGTCTTCGCAGTGGCTTGCTCAAAAGTCATTCCACTTGCAAGTGACCGGACGATCGTTTCGTACTTGGTTTTCATCTTCGCTTCGTACATGGTCCGAATGACGCCGAAGCCAATGATGGCCGAAGCTTCGTCGTTCATCGATCCATCCAAAAGGGACTTTAGGTTCTTCATTTGCTCCATCGACTCCGGCATACGCTTGAGCCATGGTTGAACTCTCGCATCCTTGACGCCAACAGTCATCGCTAAGGCTTGCCGCCCAGCTCCGTCGGCAAACCAGCGCGGCACGCCTTCGTGGGAACTCATCCAAAGACTGGTTATCTGCTGCAAAAGCGATGTTTCATTGATCTTGCCCTCGGCTTTGTCGAAAACGATAGCGACATAGCTGTCGAGGACTTCACTCCGCCAATGGCTCGACCACTCTGAGGGCAACGCCCGACTCTCAATCATCTTCCCGAATTCGCTATAGTCGTAGCGATGCTTCAAGGCAAAGATGGTAATCCCGCCTCGGATCAACGGTTCTTTGCCAGGCACGTTAAACATCTTCCGAATTTGATTGGCAGCCGTGTTGGCTTGTGCCAAAAGAGTCTTGGCATTTTCTTCGCCAATATTGCCAATGACATGAAATTGCTGGTCGATGGCTTCATCCGCTTCTCCCTTAGGAGCTGCTATTTTCCATTTATCGCGAGTTCGTTGCATGCGTCGTGCCATAAGCTCGCTGTGGGTTGCACTGTCGGCGAAGGCCTTGCCAACCACTTGATCCAGCTTAGCATCCTTGTTTTGTCCATCAAACGTAGCACCCTCCTTGATCCAAGTGGCGACGAGTTGAATCTGAGCTTCTGGCAATTCAGGCCTACCCATCGGCATTCTTGCCCCTTCCATGCCACGCAGCTTGCGAATGATAAGGCTCTCATATGGCTTTCCAGGCACAATAATGTTTCCGTTATCGCCCCCTTTGACGATCTGAGAAAACATATTGAACTGCAATCCACCGGCAACTCGCGTGGCATTGTAATGGCAGCCATTGCAGTTGGCGATCAAGATCGGTGCCACGTCGCTTGCGAAGCTTACGGTTTCCTTTCCCGTAGGGGCATTGATCTTGGGTGGTTCTATTTTCGTAGGGACGTTACCAACTGCTGGTTTTCCCGTAATCAACGCTGCAATGGGCACATCCGGTGAGGGGCCGTCGAACTTAGCCCCTTCCTTGACCCATTGCTTTAGTTTCGCAATGTTTTCGGGTGACACTTTGTTTCCGTTACGAGGCATATCGCCTGTTTCCACTGCCTCTACCAAGCGGCTTCCAACCGGATCGCCCGGAAACAATACCACGCCTCCTTTGGATCCTTTGACCAATGCTGTAAATGTTGCAAGCGAAAAACCGCCCCGTTCGGCGCTGATATGACAGCGCGAGCATTGCTCTACCATCCACGGCGCAATGTCTTTGGTGAAACTGATGCCGACGGTATTCGTGGATAACGGTACTGTTTTTTTCTCCTCTTCCTTTTTTGGGCGGTTCGTTTTCTTGGCTTTGAGCAACGCTTCCCAAGTTGGCAACTCGGTTAGTTCCGCCCCCTGTACTGTTAATAACTGGTGCGACTTTGCCAATTCCAAGTGAATTTTTTTGATTTCCGCGAGCTCTTTGACCGCAGCGTTCTCGACGAGCTCTTGAATCTGCTTGGTTGACAATTCGATGACGTCAACGCATTCGACCACTTTTCCATCATTAAGAAGTTGGCCAGCCTTTTTGATGGAAACCTTCATTTGATCAAGGTCAACGGGGCCAGCAAGAGCGACCTGATTTTGAGCCAGGGCTGGTCTTTCGTTAAATTGCCCAAATACAATTGCAAGGCAACAGAGACGAAAGGCAATTTGAAGCATGTTATTCCATCACGTCATGAAAAAAATGTGCGTTTGTGGAGACCGTATTCGCCACTGAGATTATCGATTCGCAAACACAACAAACAAGATAGCCGAGAACAAAACGAGCGTGACAACACCTACTCCAACCAGGAGGATGACGTTGTTCCTTGGTTTTGTTTTGGCCTGAGGCGACAAGCTAGGTTTCTCAGGCTTTCTCAATTGCTTGGACGCGGTTGGTTTTTCTATGGTTTTGAGCAAAGGAGACGAACCGCCAGCATTGCTCTTGGGGAGTGAAGAAATCGGAGAGGTTGCTTTGGCGATCGCTTGGCTTTTGGATTTCTTGGTGTTGGGTGCGTTGGTGTCATGCACGAGGTCAATCTTGCTATCGATCGTCGAGGCCTCGCTTTTGGCGATCGCCCTCAATACGCCGCTATCGGATGCTGACAAACTGACCACGGAGCTACCTACGACAACTTTGGTGCTGTTGCCCCGATTGGTTACCGTATCGACATCGTGTTTTGATTTCCTTTTTCCTTCGTCGAGCAAGTCAGCCACGGACAGATTGTTGTTTCTAGCTTTGAGCGGATCGTTTTCTGTTTCTTTACGATACTTAACCAACCAATCTTCCAATATTTCGGCAACTTGCAAGCAATTCGTGTAGCGGAATCGCGGATCCTTTTGCATCATTTTCACGCAGACACCGTCCAATTCACCAGGGCAGTCCGGTCTGTCCTTTCGGATATCGGGAGGCATGGAGTTCTGATGGCGAATGATTCGACTTGGAATACTCCCCTCAGGGAACGGGGCATGCCCGGTCAACAAGAAGTAAAGAGTGCATCCGAGTCCGTACATGTCGGCGCGGCTGTCGATCTTGTGGCTGTTGATCGCCTGCTCGGGCGGCAAGTAGTCGGCGGTCCCTAGAACTTTGTCGTTGTACTCCATTGTCAACGAAGGGTCGGTCTCTTCGGAGAAGAGCGCCAGGCCGAGGTCTAGAACCTTTACGACTCCTTTTTGGTTGATCAGGATATTGGCGGGCTTAACGTCGCGATGAATGAGTCCAGCCTCGTGGGCATGGTGCAGTCCACGAGCGGATTGGGCGATGTAGTCTGCTGCAACCGCATATGGAAGCGGCCCATGTTTGCGAACCAATGTCTGCATGTCGGCACCATCGACATACTCCATGACTAAGTAGTGCGTGTCCTTTTCGTTGTCGATGTCGAAAGCGCGAACAATGTTAGGGTGGTTCAACGAGGCAATGGCTTGCGCTTCTCGCTTGAATCTTTCAAGATAGCTGTTGTTTCCAAGTTTCGATTTGGGAAGCACTTTGATTGCTCGCTTGTGTTTCATCACGAGGTGTTCCGCCAAGTAGACGCTGCTCATGCCGCCTGACCCTAAGTGTCCCAAAAGCTTGTGATTACCTAAGAAGAAGCCCTTGTACTTACCTTGAAGGATCTTTTCGCATTGCCAGCGAGTCACTAGCCCAGCGTCTTCGAGTTCTTTGCAAACGACTACCGGATCTTCTGGCAAAACTCCGTCGTGTCGCGCTCGAATCAAATCGAGTTGAGCATGAAGAGCAGCCGACTCGACAAGACGACTCTTTTCGATTAACTCGAATATTCGGTCCGATGTGATCTGCGTCATGCCAAATTGTTCCTCGAAGGCTCCGCTTGTGCCACAACTCTAGGGAGTTCCCGATTCAACGAACTTGAAAAAGCGAGCAACATGCATCAATGCATCCGATGTTACCTCACTTATCACCACTCTTCCTAGTGTACTGAAATTTCTCTCAAAGCATATCGGCGGCCCATTAAGAAACCCTGTTTTCCCATTTTTCTGCGCCCAATCGTCGATTATCCACGTTCTAGTCGGATTTTTTGCTCCCAGATCGCCCCTCCCGATTTGGACAAGGTATTGCTAAACTACCGATGTTTTCGAGACCCAGCAACCTAAAGTCTCTCGCTCACTTCTTTCCCAAGGCAACTCTCCGCATGAGCTATTTCTCCGATATCAGCAAGATCCAATACGAAGGACCAAAAAGCCACAATCCTCTGGCTTTTCGTTGGTATAACCCATCTGAGTTGATCGAGGGAAAGACGATGAAGGATCATTTGCGATTCAGTATTGTCTATTGGCATACGATGCGAGGGACCGGTGCAGACCCATTCGGACCAGGAACGGCAATTCGACCGTGGGACGATGGTTCCAACTCAGTCGACAACGCTCTGAAACGGGTCGAAGTTGCCTTCGAAATATTTGAAAAATTGGATGCCCCCTTCTATGCATTCCATGACCGCGATGTATCCCCAGAAGGTGGCTCATTGCGTGAGACCAATGCAAATTTTGATCGAATTGCCAAGTCGCTCAAAGAGCACCAAGAAAAGACCGGAATCAAGTTGCTTTGGGGAACGGCGAACATGTTTAGCCACCCGCGATTTATGCACGGAGCAGCCACAACCTGCAACGCAGACGTTTTCGCTTTCGCGGCAGCACAAGTGAAAAAGTGTTTGGAAGTGACCAAAGAACTGGGAGGAGAAAACTACGTCTTCTGGGGCGGACGCGAAGGCTATCAGTGCCTCTACAACACCGACATGAAACGCGAATTGGACAACCTCGCCCGATTCTTCCATTTGGCGGTCGACTATGCCAAGAAAATCGGCTTCAAGGGTCCTTTCCTGATCGAGCCCAAGCCAAAAGAACCAACCAAGCACCAGTACGATAGCGATGCTGCCGCTTGCCTCAATTTCTTGCGAAACTACGATTTGCTACCTTATTTCAAACTGAACATTGAGACCAACCACGCAACGTTGGCCGGTCATACCATGATGCACGAGCTTGATTACGCGGGCATGCAAGGAGCGCTGGGATCGATCGATGCAAACACCGGCGATTTGCTTCTCGGGTGGGATACGGATCAATTCCCAACGGACTATTATTTGACAGCTCAATGCATGTTGGCCATCCTGAAGCACGGCGGGTTGACAACCGGTGGCGTCAATTTCGATGCGAAAGTGCGACGCGAAAGCTTTGAACCCATCGACCTTTTCCACGCTCACGTTGGCGGAATGGATGCGTTTGCTCGAGGACTTCGAATCGCCGCCGACATTCGCAAGGATGGTGTCATCGGTCAATTCGTATCGAACCGCTACCGAAGTTGGGATAGCGGCATTGGTGCCGAAATCGAAGCGAACAAGTCTTCTCTAGAAAGCCTCGAAAAGTACATGCTCGAAAAAGGGGAAGCGGCTCCAAACGAAAGCGGACGCCAAGAAATGTTGGAAAATATTTTCAACCGCTATCTTTGAGACCTAGTGCTTTGTCAAGTTGATAACCGAGGGTAGCCACGGTCGCGGAGACCGTGGGGAGCGAGATCGTTTCTCACAGTTCACCCACGCTTTGGCAAGCGTGGCTACCCACGTTTTCCTGTTTGACAAAGCACTAGACTCATGCCTATTCGCTCTCCTAGCCAACATGGGGATGACCTTCCACTTCCTGGTGCACTCTGTCAAGGTAGCCTAAGACTTGCGATGGTAATCGGAATGGCGAGTTGTTCACGACGGTAGAACTCCCGAAGCACGTCCGAATCGATCCCGGCTTCGCGACGCGCTTCTTGTATCGAAAGACTTCTCAGACTCTTTAGCGGGCGTTTATAAAGGTCTCGAGCACCCGTCAACTGGCCGCACTTGACCCCGAGCTGAAATGCCGGGTGCAAGAATCGCGGAATGCGGTAGGGCTCAGGGTAGAGACGCGACAACGTAAATTGGAAGATATGATATTGTAGCCAATCTACTTTTTTCGCGGTCCCCATGGCGAACCCTAAGACAAAGGCTTCGTCCTGATCCTGCAACCCCCGACCCAACAAGACATGCAGCACATCGTGATCCTCCAAATCGACCGCGCCACGAAACCTGCACCAACTCGTTGGACTTTCGAATAGACCGACAATCCAAGGAATCTTTGCCGCTGGTACTGTGGGTAAGGTGGCTATGACAGAATCCACGATCCGCTCGGGAGCATCGAGACCAGGATACCAGGCTAACCAAAGGGCCGTATCGGTAAACGAGTTTCGCTTGCGACCTTGAGAATCGTAAAGCCATGCGCTGGTGTCAAACAGGCTCAAAATGGAGTCAGGCCTCGGTGAATTTGCAGCGGTGATTACTGCGGCAGATGCCACTCGATTGAAGTGATCGAGAACCACCGAGTCCGCCTCCAAGCGTTTCAACTCGCTCAAGGATCCCAATCCAATCGCTTCGTTCAGTTCCTCCATCAATTGTCGCGACCAAATCCGCAACGTCTTCTGGTTGTTGGTGCGATACTCCGACTTGAACAAGCCTGCGTGATTGACGGCCCGAAGCGTTGCAACGGCCAAACCTAATTCGACGGTCTCCGCAACATAGCGCCCCACCCCTGCACGAGGCGAATTCCTCGATTCCTGGACGGTTTCTTCGATGGCCACAATACACTGATGTTGTCCATCTTGCTGCAAATGCACTCGTTGGTGTTTCATGCGAATGGGTTGAACACACAGTCTCGACACCGCGCACGCTATCGCATCTTCCAGACAGAGCCCTTTCCCGCAGCTCTCAATGACTTCATTTCCTACTAAGCAAACAGCAAGTGTGAAAGCTATTTCCGTTGAGTTGCAATCCGTTAAAGAACGAGAGGAATCGGCACGCAAAATCCTCAAAAGTGCAACGCTGGCTTGGGGTGGTTCGTTCGGACGATATTCATTTGGCATGGGTGGTTTTAGCGGTGGCTATCCGTTTGGATTTCTAAGCCCACGATTCGGGGCAAATGACTCCGCGGAAGAATTTTCGCTAGGGAGCACAACAATTCAATTGTAGCTGAATATTCACTTCGGGCGTTTGGTATACTACAACATCGCCGAGCCATTAGGCGAACGGCGGACCAAAAACTACCTGCCAAGGGTTTCAATGGGAGAGCGAGGCTCCTGCCGAGCTTGGCGTTGGTTCGGCAGGAGCCTCTCCCTCCCGGTATA
>JAYTVM010000084.1:0-7845 GCA_043743995.1 Pirellula sp.
TTTCCAACTTTAGTCCGAGGGCCCGCAAGTTGCGATCAAAAAATCGCAACCACCCCTGCCACCCTGCGAAAATGGCTGGTTCTTAGTTGCGATTGATAATCTTTCACCACCTCATTCCATTTTGCCCAGCCTAGCAGTGAGCCAATGACCGGACGATCGATACGAATTTACCTTGTTGATGGCGATGCTTCAGGGTTGCTAACCGCAGAAGTTATGAATTGGTCCGGCAAGATGCTTGTTTCGCCCAGGACGAAGTTACCAGAGCTTGCGAAGCGGGATGAGATCACTAGGACCGGAATATATGTTCTCGCAGGACCAGATCCCGAGAATCCCATCGGCGAAGTCGTTTATGTTGGCGAAGGTGATAACGTTTTCAAACGATTGGCATGGCACGACAAGGACGAGAAAAAAGATTTTTGGACGCGATGCGTCGCCGTGATTAGTAAAGACCTTAACCTCACAAAGGCTCACGTCCGTTACCTCGAAAGTCGCTTGATCTCAATGGGCTATGCGGCAGGTCGCGCGAAGATACACAATGGCAATGCTCCGACTCTCCCGCCGATGCCCGAAGCTGACATAGCGGACTTGGAGGGCTTTCTATCGCATATTGAGTTAGTCTTGCCGGTACTCGGGTTCGACTTTCTTAAACCCAAACCCGTTGTGCGAACAGCGGGTGAAGTCACGGCCAGCGAGTCGTCGCCATTTTTTGAGTACGCATCGGGAGAGGCACGCGCAAGGGCTCAGGAGATCGATGGTGAGTTCGTAGTTCTAAAGGGATCAACGGCTCTTGCAACTCCAAAGGAAAGCTGGACAAGTTACCGCGGACTGCGTGATAGTCTGATTGAGGAACAGAAGCTCGTTGCTATTCCAGATCGACCGCTGTACTTGTTCGCTGAAGACGTAACCTTTAAAAGCCCGAGTGCAGGAGCTGCTATCGTCAACGCTGGTAACATGAACGGACGGACTGCTTGGAAAGTCACAGGCACGAAGCAGACCTATGCCGACTGGCACCAATCGCAAATGCCTGATCAGGAAAGCATCGATGGAGAGTAATTCAAACGGTTTCGATGTAATTGGCGACATTCATGGTCATGCACATGAACTGAAAGCGTTACTGTCTGAATTGGGATACTGCCGACATGGATCTGGGTACAAGAGTTCTGACCGAAGAGTCATGTTCGTTGGCGACTTCGTGGATCGTGGACCTGCGATCGGTGAAGTCATCGACATTGTCCGATCGATGGTTGACGCAGGTGATGCATTGGCGGTGATGGGTAAGCACTCATGGTAGATTTACTACTGAATTTCTATGTTTGTCGGAGCGTGCCAAAGGCGATTTGAATGCCTCGATCGAGAATGTTTTGAAAGGACCGGAACTGCTGCTACCACCTGGATACTCCATCGTGGACAAAGCCGGACACGAGCGGAACTCAGTCCGCATCAAGTGGTACGAAGACGGCACTGGTCGGACTTACCGTCAGCACCATTTAGGTAGCGACATGGTTCCCGATGTTGAGATCGCATCTTGCGATCTAACTAAATTCGAAACATATCCTCGAGATGCCTCTCCAGTGTTTGTGGGGCACTATTGGCTCACAGGTACGCCGACGCCACTTGCTACGAATGTTGCCTGCACGGACTTCAGCGTTGCTAAGGGTGGTAAACTAGTAGCGTATCGGTGGGACGGTGAATCTGTTCTTAGTGAAGACAAGTTCAAATGGGTTGCGACGAAATGAAAGTCTATTTAGACGACGAACGATCCACGCCTGATGGATGGATTCGCGTCTACTGGCCCGGCGAGGCGATCGAGTTGTTGAAGTCTGGTCAAGTGACTGAGATTAGTTTGGACCACGATCTTGGTGATGACGAACGTGGGACGGGTTATGACGTTGTGCTATGGATCGAAGAGCAAGTTACGTTGCACGGGTTTGTACCGCCGAAGATGTCGGTTCATTCAGCAAACGTGTCTGCTCGAGCCAAGATGGAAAACGGAATCCGGGCAATCATGGCCCGAGTAAATCCCCATCTGTGACAAAGTCTCCGAAATCTTGAAAACAGGTGAGACTTAGCCGCTTGTAACCTGTTAGGGGCTTCTCGTAACTGTTGTGTTCTATCGCAAACCGTGTGGTTCGTGGCATTTATTGAACACGATTGTTACGAGGTTTCTACAGATGGATCATTGGTGGGAGATTGGCTTGCCGGACGCGAATGCACCGGCGCTGGTGCGGGCGGTGGCATACTACCGGCACTCGGCCCAAGACCGACAAGAGAACTCGATTCCGATTCAACAGGATCAGGTTCGAGCTTGGGCACTTCAACATGGCGTTGAGATCATCCGCGAGTTTTGTGACGCGGGGCGATCGGGGCTTAACTCCGAAGGTCGACCGGCCTTCACGGAGATGATGGATGAATGGATCTCCAAACGCAACGACTTCGAATACGTCCTCTGCTTGGACGTTTCGCGCTGGGGACGATTCCAAGACATCGACTTGTCGGCCCAGTTTTCGGCGATCTGCAAGAAGAACAAAAAGCAGGTCATCTACACGACCATTGGTAAACCGAAGGAGAACGACCCGCTCTATCCGGTCTACGTTCAATTCGAACGCTTCCGCGCCGCGCAGTACAGCCGCGAACTCAGCGACAAGGTTTGGCGTGGCTGTGTGAAGATCGCTGAGCAAGGGTACTGGGCCGGCGGTCCTCCACCGTATGGTTTGCAGCGATTGCTGCTGGATGAAAAACGCGAACCGCTCAACGTTCTTCAGCCAGGTCAACGTAAGGGAATTCAGAATCAACGCGTGACGCTGGTTGAAGGGCCGCCTGAAGAGGTTGCGATCATACAACGCATCTTCGATGCCTTTGTGGTCAGGGGCGATTCCGAATACAAGATTGCAGAAGACCTGAACCGCGAGGGGATTCCGTCACCTGCTGGCCGCCGCTGGGGAGCTGGTAGCGTGCTTGGTCGATTGCGTAACGAGAAGTACGCTGGCACGATGGTTTACAACCAGACCAGCGGAAAGCTAAAGACGCCCAAGCATCCGAATCCACCAGAGCAATGGGTGCGAACACCGGAAGCATTCTCTGGAGTTATCGAGTTCGATTTGTATCTACGGGCTCAAGAGATCTTGGAGAAACGCAAGCAGCGTTACGATCCGGATTACATGCTACGGACGCTTGATATGCTCTGTCGCTCTCACGGGTTGATGAGACCGGGCTTGTTGCGGACCAGCGAGGACCTACCCACTGCCGGCGGATACTCTCGCGAGTTTGGATCTCTCGATACGGCATTTCAAAAACTGTTCGATGGCGAACGAGGCAAGGCACGCGACGCGGTTCAGGAACAGATTCGAAGTCATGTCCCTGAGACGCTGGCTTATTCCGACTTCTTGGTTCTCGATCAGAAGCTGACCGTATCGATTCAACCTGCGGTACCGGTTCCACACGGCTACGACACCTATTGGCCGCTGCGACGCGATACGCGACCTGTGATCGATATGACGCTTGGGGTCCTGCTTTCAGAGCCTGCCGACTTCAACATTCTGGGCTTCATCGCCCTACCACGCTTTGGATTGGATTCCCGTCCACTGCGTTTCACCAGCTCATCGACTCGCACCGAACTGTTCGGTCGAGCAGATTTAACGTTCCTTCAACAACTACTTTAAAGAGGTAATAGATTCATGGAAACACTCACCAACATAAGCCCGATGGCCGATCGACGGTACGAGGAGGTACCGATCGAAAGTGTCAAGGTTATCAACTCGCGAAACCGCGACAAAGAACAATTCGACATGAACGTCGAGAGTATCGAAAGCGTCGGCTTGATGAAGCCGATCCGAGTCAACGACAAGTACTTGGAATCAACGGGATCCTACGAACTGATCTGCGGCGAGGGTCGCTTGCTAGCCCACAAACAACTTGGCAAGAAGCAAGTGATGGCCGAGGTGGTCACCTGCACTCGCAAAGAAGCGTTGCTGCAATCGCTGATCGAGAATATCGCTCGCACCAAGCCTGGCAGTATGGACTTCGCACGCGAGCTAAAACGCCTGCATGATGAGGGGCTCGAATACAAGCAGATCGCGAAGATCGCTTGTAAAGCGGAGGAGTATGTTCGCAGCTACATTCGATTGGTCGAACAAGGCGAAGAGCGACTGATTCAAGGGGTCGAGTCGGGAATCTTTCCGATCAAGTTCGCGATGCAAGTTGCTTCGACAGACGATTCACAGATTCAAGGCGTGCTGATGGATTCTTTTGCTGAAGGACTGGTTACGACAAATAACTTTGGCCAGGCCCGACGGATCATTGCGGCGCGAGCCAAGCTTTCGAAGAAGTCCCCCGCGAAAACTGAGTATACGGTCAACCAGTTGCAGGCGGACATTGCCGAAACGACTCGGATGAAGACGTCGTACGTTCGCGAGGCGAAATCAAAAGAGAACCGCTTCATGACGTTACTCACCGGCGTCAACACGTTGTTCCAGGACACGGCTTTGTTGGAACTGCTGTCTCGGCACAAATTGGAGAAACGTCCGGAACTGGCTGGTGCATTCCGATTTGAGCATGCTGCTGAAGTGGAGGTGGGATCATGAGCGTGAATGGTCACAACTCAATGACTGTACAAGGCATCGATATCTCGATTGTCAAATTGGTTCCGCGAAGCGAACGCAAAGTCGCAAAGAAGTATCGCCAACGGATCGAGGCTAGCTTGCGAGCCGTGGGGCTGATCGAACCGCTGGTTGTGTTTCCGCTCAAGGATGGCTACGAGATTCTCGATGGTGCGTTGCGATATCGGATTTTACTGGATCTAGGTGTCGAGTCGGTGCCTTGCCTGATTCACAGCACACGCGATGGTTTTACTGGCAATCGCATGGTGAACCAACTGAGTGCATCCCAAGAGATGCGGATGCTGCGTAAGTCGCTCGAGGAACTGGATGAGAAAACGATCGCGAACGCTCTGGGGATGCAAAGTATCGGGCACCGCCTCAATAAAGGGCTGCTCGACAAGTTGCATCCAGAAGCGGTGAAGGCCTTCAACGCTAACAAGATTAACTTGCAGACCGCCAAGGAATTGGTCAATGTGAAGATCGAGCGGCAACAAGAGATTCTGCAACTGATGGAGAAGTGCAACGATTACAGCACTACGTTCGCACGAGGCTTGGTGCTGAAGACTGCTGTTACCAAGCGTGCCAAGGCAGCCAGTGCCAAAACGCCTTGGTCGCAGGCCGACGAGAAGAAAAGCCATCTGCTCAAGAAGCTGCAAGAAGCCGAACAGCAGCAGGACTTCTACACCGGACTCTATCGGCAGTACACGACGAACTTGCTGAAGCTGGTGATCTACGTTCGCTCGCTGATGAACAACGCCGAGGTGAAGTCGCACCTGCAGACGCATCACGGCGACTTGATGCGGAATTTCGAACAGATCCTCGCGAGTACGGAAGGGTAACGATGCCGAAAAAGATTTGGACTCCTGAAAAGGTGATTGAAGAACTTAGGCGTACGCGCTGCAATGGTCCTCGTGCAAATAGAAAACTTGATGATGCGGCGCGACGTTACTTCGGCAGTGTGCGAGCCGCACTTAAAGTGGCTGGTCTGCCTTGTGGCCAGCCGGAACGTCGACACGATGGCTGGTCACAGAATGCAGTTGTCGACGCGATTCGCCAGCGCCACCGCAATGGCGAAAGTCTCGTTCGAACCAATCGCGAGGATCGGGCCTTGTACGAAGCAGCCAAGAATTGGCACGGAAGCTGGACGGCCGCTTTGGAAGCAGCCGGGTTTCCGCGACCACCCTGCGACTTCTACACGCCAGACGAGGTGCGACTGCGAATCATCGACATCTACGAACGTGCGTTACCGATGACTTTGAATTCACAAAACGATGTGAAGCTGCGTCGATCGGTTGTAAAGCATTTTCGAACTTGGCGACGAGCGGTGGAATCGCTTGGTCTAGGAAGCGAACTGCGTCGACTCTGGACAAATCAAGCGGTCCTGGATGCGATCCTGCAACGCCGCGCTGCTGGACTGAGTCTCTACGAAACATGTCGCGAAGACAATGCCTTGTTCGTCGCCGCTTCCCTTCGATTTGGCTCTTGGCATAACGCTCTGCAAACGCTGGGGATCGATGCCCGGGTTCGTGAGCAGTGGAGCGAAGAGAAGGTCTTGATGCGTATTCGTCAGATACTTCATGAGATACCGATTCACCGTATTCGATACGTGGATTCGAAATTGGCGAACGCGGCGGAACGTCGGTTTGGCTCCATTCGCAGGGCGGTTGAGATTGCGTTGTCAGATACTGCTCCAAGGAAATCGAGGTTAGCCAAATGATTCGACAAACGATCATTCGCAAGATTGTGGAGTTAGATGTGGCCGGCAATAGTTTGCTTGAGGAGAGCGTCCAAGCGGCCGACGAGCTACTCCACGCATCGGCGGTCAACGAGTTTGGATCCTGGGAAACGGCCCTCCAGTACGCGGGCGTCAGTACGCACGACGTTGCGCGGTGTCGCGACTTGTCACCGGATCGGATCAAAGTCCGGCTCCGGCGACTTTGTGCAAACGGCTACGACCTAGGGGCCATGTTGAACCGCAGCCGCGACCGAGCTCTGTACGACGCTACGATTCGCCACTTTGGTAGCTGGCGCGAGGCACTTACCGCCGCCGGCATCAACTTGGCCAACGTCACCCGTCACCGCCCAAAGAACCTCGACCGCGACGCCATGCTGCTGTGGATACGCAATCGCAACGAGGCTGGTCAGTCGATCACCTTCAGCGAGGTCTGCCTCGAGAACCGCGACTACGCCCTCGCCATCAAACGCGAGTTCAGCAGCTGGGCTAAAGCCATCGAAGCCGCTGATATTCAGTCTGACAAATAACCCTGCATCATTCTTGCACTGGAATCTACAAAATGAAGAATCATCCCGAAGTCTCGGCATCAACCACGAAGTCGTCAGCAAGACGAGCAATCGCCTACTATCGCTCTTCTGTTCAAGATGGCCAGAAAAACTCGATTGACATACAGAAGGACCAAGTCCGCAGATGGGCTCAGGAACGTGGCATCGAAATCATCCACGAGTTCTGTGAAACCGGACCTTCAGAGACTAAAACCCAAGAGCGTCCTGTATTCACAGAAATGCTCAAAGAATGGATCAATCAACGGCTCGATTTTGACTACGTCCTTTGCTTCGATGCTAGTCGCCTGGGGCGATTCCCAGGCAGCGACCGTATGGCGGAACTGGTTGAGATGATGGATCAGTACAAGAAGCAGTTGATCTTCATATCAATGAGCAAGCAGCAAACAAGGTCAGTCAAAACAGCTTAGTCCACGACTCTTCATCGCTCTTCGCCGCTGGGCCGACTACGACGTTGGCCCGTGTTGCGACTTCTAGCCCGAGCGTAGCAAACGCCAACTTCGGCAACTTAACGCGACACGCTACGACCTAGGGGCCAAAGAGCACGGAAGCGGCGATCAAAGGCGATTGGTAGTAGAATAACGATTTGCTGTGAACGTAACTGCGTCGCTCACCTTCAGTTTTAACTGGGACTTGTATATGACCAATCTCACAAACGCCAAAGTAATTTGGTGCAAAGGAATTTTGTTTGTCTTTCTTGGTCTACTTGCTTCTGGGTTGCTGATAGTTCGCACCCCTGAAATCACCACCGTGTTGCTACTTGGGATAACAGTCTGGGCGTTTTGTCGTGCTTATTATTTTGCCTTTTACGTTATCGAACACTATGTTGACCCGTCATACCGATTCGCTGGTTTAGGGGCGTCGATCACAAGTCGGGCCGGAGCTAGTTTGCTAGCGAAATCATTGGGGTCAATTTGATCGAGCTGCCTATTCTTAAATGTCCAGCTTGAAT
>JAYTVM010000085.1:0-2384 GCA_043743995.1 Pirellula sp.
CTTCAAAATATCGGCTGAGGTTGCATACTGCGGTAAACGCTCCCAGACTGCCGAGACGATCGCCAATTGTTCCTCGATTGGCAAAGTGATTATTTCTGCAACATGTTGATCAGTGGACATCAGTGCATACCTCCGTTTGGAAATGATCCCCAAGTATAACACGAATAACCACCATCGCACCAGCTAAGGCGCTTCGTTTTATTCTTCGATCGGCTAACTCGAAAATGATAGCCCCGAGAGTTGCTTAAAATATCCTTGGCCCCTAGATCGTAGCGTGTCGCGTTACGTTGCCGAAGTTGGCGTTTGATACGCTCGGAACGAGAAGTCGCAACACGGGCCAACGTCGTAGTCGGCCCAGCGGCGAAGAGCGATAAAGAGTCGTGGGCTAAGCAGATTCAAATGATCTTGTTTGCTACTCGCCCGTCGATGTGAAGATCAACCGCTTTTTGTGTTGATCCATTATCTCAACCAGGTCCGCCATACGGTCGCTGACTGGGAATCGTCCCAAACGGCTGGCGTCAACGCAGAGAACCAATTCGAAATCTGATCGAGGCTTTATCCACTCGTTGAGCATTTCTGCGTAGGCGGGGATTTCTTGAGTATCTGGGCCCGAAGGACTGATGTCGCAGAACTCATGGATGATTTCGATATCATGATCGTGAGCCCATTGGCGGACTTGATCCTTCTGTATCGCGATGGAATTCTCCTGGTGATCTTGCACGGAACTGCGAAAATAAGCGACAACTCCCCGTGCGAAAACGTCATCGGGAGCATGAATGGTTGGAGATGCCGCAGCTAACGCGGCAATCGCTTGGTTAAGCAGAGATTCGTTTGTTCCGATTCTTTTTCGACGATCGAAACCACTTCACGAAAAAATGACCTGCGAAGGTGTGGTCTGCAGAATCACAGAGGTCTTGGTCGCCACTCTGGCGACAACTATCGGCGACTTAGAGCTCGATGGCCGCGAGTTTAGAAACGCGGATGCGGTTGGAAAACTTGATTCAGGGCGGCAGGGAACTAATCTGAATGCCTAGCAACCCTGTGCAAATATTCTGCTCCGACCAAGCTTTTCTCGGGAAATCCACTGTTTCAACGATGGCCAGCTTTCGCAACATCTACACGTCACTCATGCTCGTCATCGCCGGCTCCACTAGCAAGGAACTGGCCCGCCAGGTGAGCTACCTCAAGGCCGAAAACCAAATCCTCCGGAGCCGACTCCCCAAGCGTATTAGTCTAACTCATCGCGAGAAGAATCGCTTGCTTAGATTTGCAAAGAACCTAGGATCGGCGCTCAACGAACTGGCGACCATCGTCCACCCATCAACCATCCGCCGGTGGATTCGCGACGCGTCAGGCAAGGTTGCCAAGACCCGAAAGAATGTCGGCAGACCGCGTACGGCCGAGCAGATTGAGAAGCTGATCCTCAAGTTGGCAAAGGACAATTCGTGGGGCTACACTCGGATTCTCGGTGAGCTGAAGAAGCTGGGAATCGAGTCGCTAACTCGAAACACTGTGAAGAACATCCTCAAACGAAATGGCTACGACGTCGGCCCCAAGCGTGGACCTGGCACGTGGGACGAATTCATCAAACGCCATGCGAAAACCATGTGGCAATGCGATTTCTACTCGAAGAAGGTTGTCTCGAAGACGGGTCTTCGTGACCTATTTGTCCTGATCTTCCTGCATTTGGAAACACGCCGAGTCTTTATCACGCCGGCTACATACAATCCCGACGAAGCATTGGTTATCGAACAATCCGATGCCTTTCAGCAACACCTGAAGGCCGAGAAGCACTCGTGTAAGGTCCTGATGCACGATCGCGATACTAAGTTCACGAAATCGTTCAACGAGACTTTTTCGGCGGGCAAACGAGGCGTGAAGATATCAGCCTTCCGGTCGCCCAACACCAACGCATACGTCGAGCGATTCATCCAGTCGCTACAGCAAGAGTGCCTCGACCATTTCGTCGTTTTCGGCAGAGCACACTTAGATCATCTTTGCTCCGAATATCGCGAGCATTATCACGTCGAAAGGCCGCATCAATCTCTTGAGAATGAAGTCCTTCCGGTTGCAAAGGACAAGCGTCGGAAGAAGTCGAAGAAGCAGTTAAGCGAACCTGAAACGATTCCACTATCGAGCATCCGCTGCAAAGAACGGCTTGGAGGACTGCTGAAGCACTACTCACGGAAAGCAGCGTGACCTTGAATTGCTATACTTATTGTTTCTCCAGTCAAAAAATGCCTAGAAATGACTTCATCGGAAGAGAAAGCAACAAGTGGATTCGCAAACTCGATGGCTATCGATACTAGGAAAGCTTCGCGTCAATCGGTCGCAAGGGTTGGCACCGCATAAGCCGCTACTGCTGCTCGTGGTTCTGGAAATGA
>JAYTVM010000086.1:0-2377 GCA_043743995.1 Pirellula sp.
TCCAACTTTAGTCCGAGGGCCCGCAAGTTGCGATCAAAAAATCGCAACCACCCCTGCCACCCTGCGAAAATGGCTGGTTCTTAGTTGCGATTGATATGATAATGCAATCCACGACTTGGCCATGGCGTGCTGAAGTGTATCGCTGTCTCCAATCAGACGCGTTGCGTCTCTATCGATTCGAAACAGTCAGGGGAAAGTTGCTGCGGTTCGTTGTCTTCAATCGCAACAACAGCATGCGATTCGTTCTCGCGCGTCGCCAAGTCGCGCTGTCAATCAGAACGGCTGGGATGACCGAGGGCGAGCAGGTGACTCAACGCAAGTCAAAAACGGTCGATCGAGCCCTTCGCGTCCATCCCTTGGTTCTGACCTTAATCATAGCGTAAGAAGGCCACTGAGTGTACAATTAGAGGAGTCCCTAAATTCGGAGAAACCAAAATGTCAGTCCAAATTCCAAACGATTTCGCACCTTTCGTGAAACGTCTTGTCGATTCCCGTCGATTTCTATCGGAAGAGGATGTTGTTGCCGAAGGTCTAAGGATGCTCAGGGCAAGCGAGACACTGAAGTCCGAGGTAGAAAAGGGATTCGATGAACTTGATCGCGGGCTTGGAACTGAGGCCGACAGCGTTTTCAATCGTCTCCATGATTATTTGAATCGACCGTCATGATTCAAATCTCGCCGTCTGCAGAAGCAGATATGAAAGCTATTTCTTTCGGAATGTCTGAGTTTAGCCAAAATTCAGGAACGAAGTGGCTCAACGGGATCCGCGACGTCTTCAATACACTAGAAAGACATCCTGATGTCGGAGAACTTCGATCCGAGTTCAGCATCCGCGATTGTAGATCATTCACATTCGGTCGGTATGTCATTTTCTTCCGTCCATTCACTGGTGGCGTCGAGATAGCCCGTGTCATCCACGGAAGCAGAGACCTACGGAACGTCTAAGTCAGAACGACCAGGATCAGCTAGCCCGAGTAGGTTACAATGACCCGAAATAGCAGCGTAGACCGAGGGCTTAGCTGCATCCGTTTGTTCTTTTGATATTAGGAGGTGAAATGAGCGTACTTGTAGACAGGTTTGTAACGAACGTGTTGGTATTACCACGTGTGGAAAGTAGACAACTGCTGGAAGAGCTTAAGCAGCTAGATTCGGAGGTCAGTGCTGCCGTAGAGTCGCGGTTAGCCGAGCTGCGAAGTGTTATTCAGGGATGTCCGCGGCAGACTGCAATCCTCGCACAATCCCCTGTGCTAACTCTCGATCACCAAGTACAACCTGGTTTGTACTGTTTGTCACAAGTCCGATCAGACTTGTACCTTTCGCCGTCTCTGCTGCTGAGTTGTGGAGCGTGGTTTCTCCGTCGGCGATCTCTCGTAACTGTTGCAAGTAATCGAGCGATGTCGCGTGCGATACCGGTTGGCCGTGGGCTATTCGCAAACCTAATTGAAATGCTCGCCACGCTAATAAGTCGCTGTCGTCGTGCATTTGTGTTTTCGAGTACTGATCAAAAGAACGAACAAGTTGATCGAGGTCCGGCCAACCAACCTTCAATTTTGAGCGCGTTCGACCGGACCTTCGATCCAACGATTTGTTCCGCCCATTGGTCTCATTCCACGACGTTTCGAGCAATCGAGAGTTCAGGCCGGTTGAATCGCGGTAGGTTGAAGTCCCTGGCGTTTTATACAACAGACCGTCAATGTGTACCATTTCTTGAATAAGTTCGAAGTCTTCCATTTTGAGCACCTTGAGCCCGTCCGAGACGAATTTGGCCAGCTTAAAAATGCTTACCAGAACCTCTCGGACGCCCTAGGTCACCCACGTCTCAATGGGTCCACTTTTTCGGCTGGCGCGCTGGTTCCAGTGCTGCTGCCCTTAACGAAGATCCCTGCCCCGATAAGAATAACAGCTAAAATCAATAGAATTGTAGAATCCCCTCCATACCCCCCTGAGATTGCCTCAAGCTGTTTTTCCGAAAGTTCCCCCGATTGTTGCAGGCGCGTTTTTTCGTCATGAACGGCAGCCGACAATTCTTCAGCGGTGAAAGTAAAACCCGACTCCGCCGCGAGCTTCATTACCGCATCGAGTGCCGCTGACGGAACTGTCGCATCGACCGCAGTCAGTTTCATCCGCAACCCATTATCGGATTGAGCATTCTCCAAAAATTGTTTGACGTTTTCGATCGACATAGTTCTATCTCCGATTTCCAGTGATACATTGAGTGGGGTGCAAAAAATCGCGAACGTTTCGCATGGACATGGTTAATAACTCCCAGTTTGTGGAGCGGAACGCCCTGGCATCACCCAGGGCGAGTAGTTAACAATAACACCGACCGAGGCGCGACGATCGAGCCCTTGGTGTGCATGCCTTTGTTCCGCTTGTTT
>JAYTVM010000087.1:0-29848 GCA_043743995.1 Pirellula sp.
TCACGCAAACGCAGTTACCACTGTCGGATACAGGGCGGTAACGTTACCCTGACTAGGACTTCCACCCAGCAAATCAATCGCCTTTAAAGGCGCACTCGCTTTTTGCTCCGCAAAAGTGCGTTTTACGAGCGCACTTTCGCGGAGCGAAAGGCGACTCTAAAAAACAAGAACTTCCCCACCTACATTCCCCACCTCCCACCTTTTACTCGCCAAGGAACCCTTCCGTGCGTTTTTGGAATTGTATTCCCCACTTAAGCTGCCGAGCTATCGCATCCCCGTTTCCTAGAATGGGTTCACTAGTTCGCATCGCAACATTTACAGCATTGATTTTTGGATGTTCCCTTATTCGACATGGCATGGCTCAGGACTCAGCCAAGAAACAAACGGTCGACTTCAAGACGGCACCTAGCTGGGTATGGCTAGGCAACCCAAACGATGCGTCTCAAATCGCTTTGCGTAAAGAGTTCACGTTGGAGGGCAACGTTGAGAGATCGATGGTTGCCGCTACGGCAGACAATCAATGCGATGTCTTTGTCAATGAAAAGAGAGCCACCCGCTCCGATGACTGGGCGCGGCTCGAGGCCAGCGACATTAGCAAATTGCTTAAGCCCGGAAAGAATGTCATCAGTATCTCTGCGAAAAACGACGGTGGACCTGCGGGTGTTCTCGCTGCCATTTATGTGAAAATGGAAAACGGCAAAACCATTGAGATCGTGACCGATGCATCTTGGAAGGGGAGTACCGATGCCAAAGGTCCAGCGTGGCGCAAAAGCGACTTCGACGACTCGAAATGGAGTGCGGTCAGTTTGATTGGAAAGATAGGGGATAGTGCACTTCCATGGTCGGCCAACATTGATCGCGATGCGTTGCAGTCGGCTTTGGGAGGCGGTTCGAGCGTAGGAGGTGAGTTCGCTCCTGAAATCGCCAAGAACGCCCAAGTGCCAGCTGGATTCAAAATGGAAAAGATCTTTCAAGTGCCTCGTTCCATGGGCTCCTGGGTTTCCTTGACGACGGGCCCGCAAGGCCGTCTGTTTGCCAGCGACCAAGACGGAGCTGGGATCTTTATGATCACGCCTGGTGACAACAACAAGCCAACGAAAGTCGAGAAGTTGCCGGTGCAGTTAAGCGGTGCGCATGGATTGCTTTGGGCTTTCGATTCGCTCTACGCGGTCGTAAACGGTGCCGCTTCTGGTCTTCACCGATTGCGTGACACGGATGGCGATGGACTCGTCGATAGCGATGAATACTGTATGCCTTTGCCCGGCGCGGGCGAGCATGGGCCGCATGCCGTAATCCTTAGCCCAGATCAGAAGTCACTCTTTGTTATTGCTGGAAACCACACGAAACTACCGAGCAAGGTTGCAGGCAGCCGCATCCCACAAAATTGGAATGAGGATCATTTGTTACCACGCAGATGGGATGCCAACGGCCACGCCGCAGGAATTCTGGCACCCGGTGGTTGGATCTGCAATGTCGACCCAAGCGGTAAGGAGTGGAACGTCTTCAGCATGGGATATCGCAATCAATATGACATTGCGTTCAATCCAGATGGGGATTTGTTTACGTACGATGCCGATATGGAATGGGATTTCGGCTCGCCTTGGTACCGGCCTACGCGAGTGTGTCATGCTACTAGCGGCAGCGAATTCGGATGGCGTAGCGGAACCGGAAAGTGGCCAACGCATTACGAAGATTCTCTTCCGCCCGCGGTGGAGATCGGGCCGGGCTCGCCAACCGGTGTTGTGTTCGGGACCGGGGCCAAGTTCCCCGCAAGCTACCAGCGTGCGCTCTTCATCCTCGATTGGACATACAGCACGATTTATTCTGTCGAACTGACGCCAGAGGGCTCGAGCTACACTGGCAAGAAATCAGATTTCGTAACCGGTTCGCCACTCCCTGTGACCGATGCCATCATTGGTCAAGACGGTGCGTTGTACTTTGCAGTTGGCGGCCGCGGAACCCAATCGGCTCTTTACCGAGTAAGTTATGAAGGGGCAGAATCCACTGCTCCTGCGACGGGCGCCGAATCTCGCGGTGCCGATCTCAGAACACTCCGACGTCGCCTCGAAGCCTTCCACGGGAAGACCGATGGTGATTTGAAATTCATTCTGGCCAACCTGGGACATGAGGATCGATTTATTCGCTACGCTGCTCGCGTGGCCTTGGAGAGTCAACCGTTCGCTAAATGGCGAGATTCGGCCTTCGCGGCCACGGAGCCAAAAGCCATTCTCAATGCGATGATGGCTGTTGCGCATCAAGGTTCTAAAAAAGATCTAGGGCCTTTGATCGAGAAGCTGTCAACCTTAAAGCTTGATTCGTTGAATGAATCGGAGCAGTTGTTTGGACTACGCACATTGGAGATTGCGTTTGCACGCCATGGCGAACCCTCCACCGAGTGGCGAGACAGACTCGTTAGCGTATTGGACGCAAACTACCCCACCCAGTCTTACAACTTGAACGCAGAGTTAGTGCAATTGCTCGTCTATTTGCGTTCACCTAGTGTAGTCGCAAAAACGCTTGCTCTCATGGATAACCTTGGCCCCGAGCCGATTCCTGACTGGGGCTATTTGGTTTCACGCAACTCGGGTTACGGTGGTACGGTCGGTAGTATGTTGACCAATATGCCTCCGTCGCGAGCGATTCATTTTGCATTCATGTTGCGGAATGTGAAGTCAGGCTGGACCATAGCCCAGCGCCGGAAGTACCTTGAGTTCTTCATCGAAGCAGCCAAGAAACCAGGCGGCAATAGTTACGCTAAGTTCCTGATGCAGTTCCGCGAAGATTCGCTGGCCAGTTGCACGCAAGCGGAATTAATTGTCTTGGAACCGCTTGCCAACGTGTCCTTGGTTTCCGCACCGATCCAGTCGACGCCTCCCGTGGGACCTGGACGCAAATGGACGACGTCGGAAGCAGTTGCCGCCATCGGTGACAAACCGGTCAAACGTAACTTTGCAGTCGGAAAAAATCTCTATCATGCCACTTCGTGTGCGAAGTGTCACCGAATCGCCGGAGAGGGTGGAGCCCTGGGACCGGATTTGTCGACTGCAGGCAAAAAGTATTCGCTGGAGGACATGCTCACCGCGATCATCGAACCCAGCAAAGTCATTTCGGATCAGTACGGCTCTCAACAACTATTGACCAGCGATGGCAAAGTGCTTGTAGGCCGTGCGGTTGAGATTGGCGACGAATACTACGTCTATACCGTGGATGTGGCTGCCAAGCCGGTGGTTGTCAAGAAATCGGAGGTGGAGAGTATCGTTTCTTCGAAGATCTCGCAAATGCCTCTCGAATTGATCGATGGACTCAACGAGGACGAACTCAAAGACTTGATTGCTTACTTGATGTCTGCGGGGGATCAGAAGGCTAACGTCTATAAAGAATAGTGCGGTGTCACCATTACTGAGGATGACTTCTTTACTGAGATCGTCCGATTCAATAGCCCTCCTCTCTATTCGCCAAAGCCTTATCTGTTAAAGCAACGGGGGGAGCGGGCTATCGCCCTTCTGCTTTGAGAATAAAAGTTAACAACGAGTACGGTTTGGGTGACCGATGTGAGTTCGATTTTAGTCGCAACGCGATGACAGCCAGTAGCCTGGGGTGGAGTTCGCGAAGCGAATGGAACCCCAGGTTGACATAACCCAAAGATGTCCTGAGTCGCGAAGCGACGGCAAGGTCTTGAATACGATGGCGATTCAAAGTGCCGTCGCGTTGCGACTCACGCCTGGCCCGGCTAATCAACCTGGGGTTCCGCTCGATGACTCGCTTCACCCCAGGCTATTAACTGCCGTCGCGTTCGCGACTTTAGAAATTAGCTCACTGCCTCTACTGGGCTACTCCGTTATGGGGGCTACTCCGTTATGGGGGCTACTCGCTGTTGCGTGTCATCCATTTTCTATCGACGCAGCGTAACTGGTTTCTCTTCCGCCACGTTTTCCTGGGGAAGGTATCCAATAAAGCACAGCAGATCACGAATCTCGGATGGGGTCAGTGTGTCCAACAGGCCAGCCGGCATGGCGGATACTTTGCTTGGCAATACTTCATCGATGTCAGCTTTGGCGATTTGGAGCTCTTTGTTTTCCTTCGTTCGAACGGTTAGGCCTTGTTTCGTTGGAATCACGATCCCGGTAAACACTTGACCGGTTGTTGTGAGTACTTTTTTTGAAGCGTACTGATCGCTGATGACATGGGATGGAAAGAGCACGGATTCCAAGAACTCGGATCGTGTAAATCTCCGTGTTACGCTGGTTAGATCGGGACCAAAACCGTTACCCAGCGTGTCCATCTTGTGGCACGAACTGCACTGAGCTTTAGCGAAGATTTGGGCACCGTTGGATTTGTCTCCGTATTTACCTTGGTCCCCGGACAAGAATTGTTCCAAGAAGCCAAGAGACCATCGTGGTTGCTCGGTGGACGTGGCCAAGACAGCGGGGGGCAAATCAGGAAATCGCATTTCATACCATTTTTGCCATGCGGCCATCGGCGACTGTTTTTTGTCTGCTGGCTTCTCCTTGCTTTCGCCGGTCCAGTACTCCAAGAGCTGGATGGTAGGCTTCGGGTCCTGTGCCGCCTCGAATAATTTACAGCCCTGGAGAATGGTTTGTCTCAATGCTTCCGGGTCTTCGGTAGCCACATCGATCTTGCGTAAACAATCGCACACGTCGGAAACCGCAAAAGAATCCAAGAGTGAAATGGACCGAACCAGGTAGTCCCAATTGCGTTCGTCTGGTCGCTGGGCAAAGGCCAGGGCAATGGTGGCACGGCGGTCAGGGCTTTTGCGCCAACGGTCTCGCAAGTGTTCGAGCGCCGAATCATCGTGTTGGTTTGACAAGATGGCGGTGATGCCTGTTTTGAGTCGCTTGAAAACGTCCTCTTCCAAACCGCCCTTATCGATCGCTTTGTCAAGCTGAACCAAGGTCTGTATCTGCTCGGTAGTTAATTGCTCAGGGGTTCGGAACAGAGCTGTCAATGCCGCGTTTGGATATTGCTCTCCCAATTCCAAAATGCGAATGGCTTCGGACTCAGTCAGGAACCCGGCCAGCGCTTGGGATGTCTTCATTACATATAGCTGGTACGAGCTTCCACTCTTGGCTTTTTGGGCCGTTTCCAAGAACTGCAGAACGGTCATTCGCTCAACGGAGGTCCATTCGTGTTTGATCAGAGGCAAATGCATTGAGATGAGCATGCGTTCTGGCATGGCCACGTCCGACTGTAGAAATTTGATCGCTTGCGGGACGATGTCGCACTGCATGTAAGTCGCAAGGCGAACGAGTTCGCAATTGATAGCTGAATTCCCGGCTGGGAATTCTTTTTCGACCAGTGCCTTTAGGATCGGCAAATTCGAGGGTTCAATCGCATTGAGATGAAGAGCAATTTGCAAAACACGGAGAAGGTCTACGAAATCCGCGTCGCTCACGAAGCCTTGAGTTAGTCGCAGGAGGTTGTCGACAACCTGCACTGCATTCGAATGACTGGGGTCCGTTGCGACCAACGTCAATCCTGCATGGATCACCAAACGGTTGGCGGTATCCGTCAGGAAACTTTCTCGCCATTGATGGCTCGGCACCAGTCCCAATGCTCGACGCGCTGCGAAGCGTTCTTCGCGGCTGGCACTTTGCAATAAGGCTTTCAATTCGGACGGCTCGCAAATCACACCAAGCCTCAGGATCGATTCGCAGGCGGCAATGCGAACCGTACTATCGTCATCGCGCAGCAATTTTCGCAACTGGTCTTGAGCTTCACTATCGAGACTGCGCAGAGCCAGCATCCGAGCGCACTTGACCTGCACCTGTTCGCTCGTGCTATTGCTCAACTCAATGAGCATTTCGGTCGTTGGGATTGGACCTAACAATTGCATTAGATCCAGGGCCTGCATTCTATATCGGGCAGGGTTTTCACTGCTGTACGCGACGCCAGCAATTTGTTCGGCCCACTCTGTTCCCATTTCTTTCTTAAGGACAGCGGCCGCTTGGCGACCATAGGCTGAGTAGATTTGAGGTTGTCGTATTGCCTTGGTGATCCCGCTACCCAAATCCATGGCTTGAGCAGGGATTTCGCCGGTCCAACGGACTCGGTAGATGCCGCCGTCGGTTCCTCGCCCACCGGTGCTGAAGTAAAGCCAACCATCCGGGCCGACCTCCAGATCGGTAACGTTCATGGGGGTTCCAGTGACGAAGTCCTCCATCTTGCTTTTGGACTTGTCCGACGATTCGACGTTCATGCACAAGATTCGTCCTTCCGACCAGTCTGCCACAAACAACGTACGATGGTATTTCGCCGGAAACTTAAAATGCGAGTAGACCGCCATGCCTGTTGGGGAGCCCCGACCGGATGTGGCCAGGGCAGGTAGTCGATCCAAATAGTACTCTGGCCAGTTTGCCCAACCACTCCGCCATCCGTATTCGCCACCTTCTGCAATGCGAAACAGTCCGGTCGGTCGATGCCAGATCGCACCGATGTCCGCTTCCATGTCGCTGTCATGAACGAACAGAGAACCGTTTGGATGGAAGGCAAGGTCGTAAGCGTTGCGGAGACCGCCGGCAACCACCTGGACCTTCTTGCTCGCCAACTCCAGTCGGACGACGGTACCCCCTGGTGCTTTGACCCCCTCGGCATGCCCACCTGGATCTTCGAAGCGAGGTTGAACAAGATCGCCTTCGTAAGTCAGTCGATAGGAACTGCTCTCATCGATCGGTGTGCTAAGTCTCGCATGATTTCCAACCACGATGTAGATACATCCATCCGGACCAAAGGCGATTTGATGTGGTCCATGCTCTCCAGGGACCCCCTCGAACTTTAGCAAGAGCTCGGATTTCTCAAGCTCACCGTTGCGGTCTTCATCTACAAGTCGATAAAGGCCAGAACCCTCAGGTCCATCACCGGTCACGTACACGTCGCCGTTGAGTGGCAAAATGCCCTGAATGTTTTTGACTAGTTCGCAGTAGATTCGACTCTTTTCTGGTGTCCCATCTTTGTCCGCATCGTAGATCAGAAGCAACGGACCACCCTCTTGGGATGCAACAATGTGCCCAAATTCGTTGAAAGCCATCGCGATAATCGAACCGATGGACGCGTTCTCCATCACTTCGTCTACCACAAATCCAGGCTTGGTCGTGAATCTCTCTGGGGGTGGTGAGCCTTTCGTCGAATCGTAGTCGCCAAGCGAAACCACGACCGGAGTTGTTTTGACTTTGGCGGTTTCTGACTTCACGACAACTTTGTTGTTGTTGTTATCAATGGAGATGGCTGGGTTCCATTTGCTATCATCGAATCGTACCAATTGCCAGTTTTGAGAAGAAGTCTTGCTGGATTTCCATTCGGAGTCGCTAACTACAATCCGCCATTTGGCATCCGTTGGCTTGAACATGAAGCCGACTTTCAGCCCCGCTCCGTCGCTCTGCCGGTTGCTCGCGCGTATTGCGATAATGTTTTTGCCTGGTCGAACTGCGGTCGAAACATCTACTCGTTCTACTGTGCGGGCTGCCTTGCTCGTCCCAACTCGCCTACCGTTTACAAACACTTCACAGGATTCGTCCGCCTCGAATTCGACGAACGCTTTTTCGATTTCAGGTAAGTCCATGACCCGTCGAAAATAAGCGTCGCCGCTTCGTGAATCGCTCTGAGAATCTGCATACCAAATCCACTCTCGTTCGGTTTTTGCCGTGGGTGAGGGTGGTACGCTAGCTTTGCTGGGTTTGGTTTGTGCCAGTAAATGCGACGGGAAGTTAAGAAATGCGGCTGACAGCAGGGGCAGAACAAGCCATCGCTTGTCAAAGCGGAAACAAGATAATCGTTCGGTCAATTTCGGATTCTTTTCCATTGTCGTTTTCCATCCTTGGAAAATGAGCGATGCTCGCAACTTCGAATTTTTCGAACATGCATGTTTTTGGTTTTGGCGGATAAAATAAGCGCGCGACCACCGCCAATGCTTACGATAGAACAAACGGCCAGTTGGAAGCAATAGCAGTGAAAATTCACCAACTCGCCTATCGTTTCGATCCGCGTACGTAGTACACCAAAACGGTGTCCGGTCGGGGCGAGCCCGAGCCGGACAATCAGACACATGGCAAATGCGAGCATTTTCCGCTGACCGACTTATGATCGACGCCTACGTCAGCCAACGCAACGAATGCTTTTTATCATGCTCTGCCTTGTTTCCGCCGATCGCGGATAATGTGAGAAGCAATTCCTCTGGGCGCAGTTCCGCGTTAACCCAGCCGATGGGTTGGTCGTCCGCAAAGTTGTATCCTAGAGCCGGCAAGTTAATCAACCAAAGCTTTTCACGTTGCTCGATTCGCCATTGATGCGAATGCCCAAAAACAATTCCTTTGACATGCGAATGTTTTTGGGCAATTGCAAGCAATCGTTCCGTATCCAGCAAATCGCCGTCTCGTTGTCCCAGCGTATGATGGACCATCAATACGACAGGCCGGGTGGAATCGCTTCCTAAGAACTTATCCAACCAATCTCGCTGTTCCTGTCCCAAAAACCCTGGTGTTTTATCCACGTACATCAACGAGTCCAAAATAATCCAACATTGCGGTCCCAGGTCGGCAACGGACACGTGCTTCTTGCCAGCAAGCGACCTATCGACAGGCTTGTCCTCGAACACCCTCCAGAAATTGGCTCGATCGTCATGGTTTCCTAATGCGATCGCCATTTCCATTTTGCTGGTGATCGGTTCTAAAAGTCTTTTTAGCTGATCGTAGTCTTCCTTCTTTCCGTCCAAACGAGCCGCGTCACCACATAGCAAAGCAAATTCCGCATCGGAATTCAGAACCTGTTTTGACGCCTCCACTAGATTATCGTACGGACGGAACCCTCGATACTCGTGGCTGGGATCGGCATGCAAGTGCGTATCCGCAAGCAAAGCAATTTTCATTGCGCCAGTCGTGCCTTGACCGAGGGAGACATGACGCACTGACAAAGCCAAAGTAGAAGCTCCGAGCGCTGTCAAAAACTGTCGTCTGGGATTCATATTGCCCCCCGCAAAATGGGAATACTGGGATGAACACTATCGTAAATGCTGCGTAGCCCAATCGAGTCGATTTGGACCGACTGAAATCCACCATTGCAAAGCCAACGTAAATGATCATCGAGTGGGCCATCGATCTCAAGTACGATTCGATCGGCTTCATGAGAAATTATTCGAACAGCGTCCGGAATCCTAACCACGGAATGGCTTTCCGGGACCAAAGCCTGAACGCGATGCACCAAACGAACCTCGCTCAGGTCGATGTTTCGAACCACTTGCCCCCTTTTCAAGATTGCGGCATGACCGCAAATTTCCTCGATCTCGCTTAACACATGCGAGCAAAAGGCCACGGTGGTTCCTCGTTGGTTTGCTTCTCGTACCAGTTTTAACACTTCGCCACGAACGGTGGGGTCGAGATTCGCTGTGGGTTCGTCCAGAATCATCAAACGGCACTGGCAACTCATCACGCAGGCAATGGCCAGCTTTTGTCGCATGCCGGTCGACATGAACCCCACTCGGCGACCAATGTCCAGCTCGAGTCGCTCGGCGATCCCAAGAGCAAGCGGTTTGCTTCCACGTGGGTGAATGGCGGAAAAGAAATCGATGCAGTCACGGCCTCGCATCATTCGAAACAATTTTGTCTCGGCGGGCAAGTAGCTTACGCGTTGCCTTACCTGCAAACTATCGTGCTCGCAATCCAATCCAACGGCTGTCGCGGTACCTGCAGTGGGCCGCAAGTAGCCCATCACACAACGAATAAGAGTCGTTTTTCCAGCGCCGTTCGGCCCCAGTAAACCAAAAATGGATCCTTCCGGAACAGAAAGGTTGCACCCGTTCAACGCGGCGAAGGTGCCGTATTTCTTGGTCAGACCCGTTATTTCAACTATGTTTGGCATAAATTTTCACGTCGTCGGTTTCGATCTTTCGTTTGCTTCAATCCTTGGTATTTTCGATGGCTGTCAACTTGAGCTTGGCCGACGCCACCAATTCACGAGCCCATGCTTTGTCGTCGAACAATTCAATGAGTCCTTTCAACCACGTGGCTCGAGTCGCCGGTGCGAGATTTGCCTCTGCCCAAATCATTTGCTCTTCTAACGATTCGATGGCCGGATGACGAGTAGATTTGACTTCATCGGCTATGTTTTCCGCCATTCGTTTGGCTAAATCGACAATTTGGCGTTGGCGTTGGGTTAGTTTGTCATTAGCAGAAAAGACCGTAGCGAGCGCGTTCAGCTTGCGTTGTGCAAGGATCGAATCGATCGACTGGGCTTTGATACATTCTAGGAAAGCTTGTTCGACGGCATCCAATTGATCCGTGCCCCCGCGTTTCGCCTTTTTTTGCATTTGACGAATGGAACGGAGGGAGTCGATCTCCCGTAGCAAAGCGTCGACATCGGCGAAACGCGGGTCGTTTGGATAGAGTTCTTTAAACTGCTCCGCAGTCGATTCAATCGCTAATAATTGGTCTTCGTCCGTCGCCTCCATTGCAACCGCAATCGCTTGATATAGTTTGTTGGCGGATGGTGCTCGCGAAAGCCAAAAGATTCCAAACCCACAAGCGATCAGTGTGGCAATCAATCCGCCTATACTGAGCCATTGGGTCCAAGCGGACAAGTGTTCCTGTTCCGTCATGGGGATAGACGATCTGCGTCTGTGCTCGTCTTGAACTTCGGTGAAGTTCGTCTTGCCCATGTGTTCGATGCCACTGGGCTGTTCGCTCAATTCAAAGGCGGAATGCGACGGAGCCAAGCGGGTACTGTCATCCGGACCAGCGATCGACGGGTTCGACTCACTCGTCCCCCCCTCCTTGCTGGACGAGGAATGCTGAGTTGGGCCAGCTAAGGTGCTTTCGTTTGGCGAGATCGATTTGACTTCATGCATGAGCGAAGCATCGTCATTCATGTCGATACTAGTCATCTCTTTGAGGTTTCGGACCTCGGTCTTGTTCGACAATTTTTCGCGGGCACGCATCGCAAGTCCAACACGCAAAGCCTGCAGTCGATTGCCAACGACTAGACTCGTCGGAGGACGCATCGAAGGTTCGCGTCGCAACAATTCATCGATTAAATCGCAAAGTTCTTTCGGAACACTTGGCTCCAGGGCAGCAAGCGGCTTCAGGGCACCATAGCGCACATTGAAGAGGATCTCCGGCATGTTCTTGCCGACAAAAGGTGCGCGGCCAGCAATCGCCGCGTAGCACAAGCTTCCTAGTGAGTAGAGATCGCTTCGCACGGAAACCGGCTTGCCTTCTGCTTGTTCGGGCGGCATGAAATCGGCGGTTCCTAAAATCGCACCTTCCATGGTTGCATCTATCGCTCCAAACAGCTTGGCGATCCCGAAGTCGGTGAGCTTGACTTTGCCTTGCGAATTGATCATGACGTTTGCAGGTTTGAGATCGCGATGGATCACACCGTAGTCATGTGCATGTTTCAATGCAGAACACATTTCGATTGCAATATCAACGACTCGCTCCCAGCCGATCTTTTTTTCGCGGCGAAGTTGCTGCTGAAGATTTTCGCCATCCACATACTCCATCGAATAGAACAACAAGCCTTTTTCTTCGCCAAAACCAATCAGCTGCACGATGTTCGGATGCTTTAGCTTTATAAGCGTTTGGATCTCCGCATCGAACCGGCGACGAAATCGATGGTGCTGGGCCATGTTGGACGAAATCACCTTGATCGCAACCGAATCATTCGATTTCGAGTGAACGCCATGGTAGACAGTTCCCATCCCACCTTGACCCAGGATTCGGATGATTTTGTAAGGACCGATGACTTCGAAATCAAGCGACACGTTGAATACGACTCAGCAAATGACGGAGTAAACGAAAGGCAACCCTGCGTAGCATTCTAACTTAGAACGTCCAAAAATGGTTGACGATGAATTTCGAAACGGGTTACTCTCGGTTCCGGATCGAATCCTTTAAGCTGATGAAATCGGACAAAAGAAAGATTACCGTCACGAAGGCCAGAACAATTTCGGTCAGATTGACGATTTTGGCGGGTACCGTTTGAGGCAGTATGTCGCTGTAACCAAAAAACGAAAAATTGAGCGTACTCAAATAAAAGAAATCAAATAACGCCTCCATTTGCCCGATATCTTTGCCCAATCCGATGAAACAACTGCTGTTCGCGCAGTAGAGCAAATGAAAGTCAAAGGCAAATGACATAATCATCTGCGACATGTTGATCCCCATCAAAATGAGGAATCGATGGTGCGCCAAGTTGCATTGGGCTGCCGCGTAAAGTTGCTTCATATTCTCAACACCAAACAAAGCTGTCTTGGTCCAGCATCCTGCAATCACTACCATGGTGAACAAACCCATTCCAAAGTTACCAGTGTTCACCAGCCACAAAAGGAATAACCACCAAAGGAAAATCGCACCATACTCGGCAGCATTGCGAAACAGGGGAATGGTGAAATGACGAGATTCAGGCTTAGAAAAGGTGTTCATTGCGAATGCTAAATTTGGGTTGTAATTCAGACTAAGGCTAGCGGCACGTAAGAGTTTACCAAACACGTAGGTCCGCATCTCCGCGGCAGACGTCCCAGCGTCTCGGAGATACGCTGCTACGCCGGAGTTTCGATACAATGATAATGAGTTTGGAACACCAAAAACAAAATAAGGATACCGCATGTACAGTATTTTCGACCTGTTCAAAATTGGAGTTGGTCCGTCGAGTTCGCATACCGTTGGACCGATGATCGCAGCCTTTCGCTTCGGCAAGGAATGTGTCGATAGGATGGTCTCCGTGCATGCGAAGGACCTCGCTCTACCACATGCGACAGCCAACGAAAAGGCTTTAAAAACCATTGCTCGCATTCAAGTGGAGCTTTACGGTTCTCTTGCCTTAACCGGGATCGGGCATGCGACCGACACAGCGATCTTGGTTGGGCTAGCGGGTTGCTTGCCAGATCGAACTGAGCCCGAACGCATCCAATCGATAGCTCGCGAGGTCCGAGAATCAAAACAGTTGCGACTAAACGACCGAATAGAATTACCGTTCGATGAAAAGACGGACTTGTTGTGGCTGCGCAAGGAAACGTTGCCTCAACATCCGAATGCGATCCAGTTCAAAGCTTTCTCAAATAGCAACGAATGCCTGTTTGAAGATCAATATTTTTCAACCGGAGGCGGTTTCGTCTACTCAAAACTTGAATTCGAACAACAGTTTCGACAACCGCGGCTAGCGACCGAGAATATGGACACCGCTTCGGTCCCATATCCCTTTCGGAGTGCAAAAGAACTACTGCAAATGTGCAAACGCGATGGATTGTCCATCGACGAACTCATCCAAAAGAATGAATTAACCCATCGCACCGAGTCCGAAATTGACTCACAATTGGACCGGCTATGGGCTGTCATGAACTCATGCATGGATGCCGGTTGCCTCGCCTCGGGCATTCTGCCTGGATCCTTGCGAGTCCCTCGGCGTGCGCCTGGCATCTTCGCCAAGTTGTCAGGGCATGTCTCCCCGTTACCTCCAAGCGAATTCCTCTGCGCACCGAAGCCTACTCAAGCCGCTTCGAGCGACCCATTGCAACAACTGGATTGGGTAAGTCTCTTTGCTCTGGCTGTCAACGAAGAGAACGCCGCTGGCGGCCGTGTGGTAACCGCGCCAACCAACGGTGCGGCTGGGATCATTCCCGCCGTGCTCGCCTATTACATCCATTTCTATCCCAACGCGGACCGAGCTGGAATGCATCGATTCCTCAAAACTGCTGGCGCGATCGGTCTACTGTACAAGCGGAACGCATCTTTATCGGCAGCTGAGATGGGCTGCCAGGGTGAAGTGGGGGTTGCCTGTAGCATGGCTGCTGGCGGTCTGGCGGCATGCATGGGTGGGACCGTGGAACAGATCGAGAACGCTGCGGAAATCGGTATGGAACACAACCTCGGACTAACCTGTGACCCCATAGCTGGATTGGTGCAAGTCCCCTGCATTGAACGGAATACCATGGGAGCGACCAAGGCAATCAACGCGGCCAGACTGGCCGTTCTATACGGTGACGGAAAACACTTTGTGTCGCTCGATCGTGTCATCGAAACGATGCGACAAACGGGTGTCGACATGCAAGTCAAGTACAAAGAGACATCGCTAGGTGGCTTGGCAGTTAATTTTGTTGATTGTTAATACGTAGATCCGTCGCTCCGCGACGGATGTCCTTTACGCTAGAAGTCATCCTAAATCTCGGTCATCAATTCACTCGAATCAAAACAGCGACCCGCTCCCGCTCATGGACGGTAGTCTGAATGGAGCGGGGTCTTGGGTTGGCAGGTACACTGACATCAGAATCAAACGTGAACGACTGAGGGGCGGCGCTCACTGCAACAACGCCTGAACGACATGACCGTGGACGTCCGTCAGTCGCCGATTGGCCCCATTGTGTTGATAGATAAGCTGTTCGTGGTCGATACCGAGCAAGTGCAAAACCGTTGCATGAAAATCGTAATTGCTGATCGGGTCGCGAACAGCCTTCCATGACCACTCGTCCGTTTCACCGATTGCAATGCCCGGCTGCACTCCTGCCCCTGCTAACCACCCGATAGAGGCTCCGCCATTGTGATCGCGGCCTTCGCTCCCCTGCGAAAACGGCATTCTTCCAAACTCGGTGTTCCACATGAGCAACGTGTCGTCCATCAAACCTCGCGCTTGCAAATCAGCCAGCAAGGCGGCGGTCGGTTGATCCGTTGCTTGCGTCATCGGTGGCAACTCTTTGATAATACTACCGTGGTTGTCCCAATTGCCCGTTGGGCCATTGGATCCGCTCCAGACTTGAACCACCCGTACACCCCGTTCAATCATTCGCCGGGCCAATAAACAACGCTTTCCGAAATCTTCCGTCACGGGATTGTTTAATCCGTATGCGTCTAACGTGCCTTGGGTCTCTTGACTCAAGTCAAATACTTCCGGCGCACTCAGCTGCATTTTGGCCGCGAGCTCATACGCGTGGATACGAGCCTCGAGACGCGGATCTTGGTCGCCATCTCCGAGTTGCTCTCGATTCGTTTTTTCTAATAGAGCTAGTCCTTCCCTTTCGGCCAGAGGCGTAATAAATTTCGCACTCGAGGCTGCTCGCAATCCGTGCAGTGGTTCAGCCTGACTCGCATGGATGGCCGTCCCTTGATGCGTTACGGGAAGAAAGCCAGCGCTGAAGTTGCCGCGTTGATTGTAGGGCAACCCTCGAACGTCCGGTAAGACAACGAACGTAGGCAGATTCTCACTGAGACTGCCCAGTCCGTAACTAACCCAGGCACCGAAGCACGGAAAGCCAGGAAGCAAGAAGCCCGTGTTCATCAAGTAACTCGCTGGACCGTGTACGTTTGTCCGTGAAGTCATAGACAACATTACCGCAATGTCATCGACATGTTTGGCCATGTTGGGCAAGAGATCACTAACCCATCGGCCGGACTGGCCGTGCTGTGCAAAGGAAAAGGGCGAACCTAATACATTGCCTGGCACACTGGTGGCGGCTTCGACTCGCTGACTCGTGGTTGGCTCGAATTTTTGCCCATGCTTGGCTTGCAATAACGGTTTGTAATCAAACAAATCCATCTGACTCGCGCCGCCGTTCATGAACAACTGAATGACCCGTTTGGCTTTCGCTGCGTGATGCAAACCACCATTCAGATTGTCTTTGTTAGGCGAAACGGCCAAGGTACGATCCAATGCAAGCAACTGCCAAAGCGCGATCGCCCCCATTCCACCACCGGAACATTCTAGAAACTCTCGTCGTGATCGCATCGCTCGTAACCTTGGTTCAATCGATGAAAATGAATTCGTTCATGTTGTAAAGCAGTCGGCAGAAATTGGCTAAGCCGTGTCTTTCCCCATACGCAACAAATCGGTCAACCTCGGATGGTCTGGGTGCTCGCCCCAATGCAAGTTGAAAAGCCAATTCAACTCGTGATGCCGTACTCAACTCTTCGGAAGAAAGACGTTTCGCAAGTTGTTCCGACTGACCAAGCACCAGCGCGTCGTTCCACATGGCAAGTACCTGCTGTACCGTAACGCTGTTGGTTCGAGTCGGCATGATTTGGTCACCGGCTGGACAGTCGAGCGCTTCCATGAACGGATCCGGCAATGTCCTAAACAAAAATCGATAGATACTGCGCCGCGAAGCGGATTGGCCATCCCAGTTGAATTGGCCATAGTCGATAATGGGGGTCACGTGCCGACCCGGTTTTAGATCAAACTGGCGGTCGCTCGGCCCGCCCATCCTCAAATCAAGCTGCCCGGAGATCATGAGCATCGCATCTCGAACGCATTCCGCATCCAACCTCATTCGATGCATGTGCCATAGAAGTTGATTTTCGGTATCAACGTCGCTAGCAGCGTCTTGCCTAGGCGAATTCTTTGCGGCCAGTCCATCGAAGTGTAGACTTTCCGTTTTGGCTGACTTTTGGCGATAGGTATCGCTTGTGACAATCAGTCGATGCAGTGCTTTCAACGATTGCCCTGAATCACGAAAGCGTATCGCCAGCCAGTCGAGTAACTCAGGGTGTGATGGCTTCGAACCGAGCCGGCCGAAATCGTTGGGCGTGTCCACGATTCCACGTCCGAAATGTTGTAACCAAACCCGGTTGACAATCGACCTCCAAGTGAGAGGATTATCGTTGTGGACGATCCATTCCGCCAGCGCCGCTCTTCGTTCCGATTCTCGATTCGTCTCGGCCAAGGGAAATCGCCCAGGCAAAAGTGCGATGCAAGTTAAAGACCCGGCGGTCAATTCCTCTTTCGGTTGGCGGATATCTCCACGTTCCAGTCGGTGAATCGGTCGCGGCCCGCTAGGCGGCTTGAGACCGCCATCGGGTTCGAAGTCCGCTGCTGCGGCATACACCAGCGATGGCTTGGGGAGCGATGCAAGTTCTCGTTTAACGCGTTCCCTTTCGCAGTGCAGGGCCAACGTCAGCCGTTGATCGTCTGTTCGCAACTTGGTCTCAACTGCCAGGATGGCCTCGATTTCCGTCGGCAAGGAACTAATTGACAGTGGCGTCTTGTCTGTTGTGACCGACAATCGTGGCCGACCAATGAGATGCCCTCCACCATGCAATTGCTTGAGCCGAATAGTGATCATCGTTTCGGTCGAAAGCTTTACCGCTTCCTGAAACTCGAAAACCGCAATGTGCGATTTGCCGACCTGTGGAAAGATCCCCCAGGCTGTCGTCGCATTACCATCAATGGCACGCGCAATGCCCCACTCCTTTTGGTCGAAATCCGATGATGCTCTTGCGATAACAACCAAGTTGCCTGTGCCAATCACGACTTCTATTTCGGACAAGTGCAGGTTGCCGTTATCCTGTCGGCCAGGTCCTTGCTTGGGAAGGGCTCGATCCGATAGGACTTCTAATCGTAGGCCGGTGATCTCCGATAAAGTTGAGCTACCGCGAATCACGTACGTGTCGCGGTCCGGACGATCGCCACTGGATAAGAATGATCCGTCGGGCTGCGGCACCAATGTACTACCCTCCATGGAAGACGCAGTTTGGTAAGTCAGTACGTTCCATGTTATCGCTCGGTTTGCAAGATTCCTTTCCCATAGATCGACCGCTTGCTGCATCCTCTCGCCGAGCAATTCCGTTTTCAAATCGCTATCCAACGATGTAAGTGTTTGACCGCGTCGCGTCAATGTTTGGCGAGCTTGTTGCACGGATAGGTCGGCATCGTAACTGCGGTTCGCTCGCTCGACACCGGCAAAGACGGCTTGAATCGCGTAGTAATCCGCTTGCGGAATAGGGTCGAATTTATGATCGTGACAGCGAGCACATTGGACGGTGAGGCTAGTAAAATTATTCATCACGTTCGTCAACATATCGTCTCGATCGAGGGTGCGACCTATTTCCCGATCCAACGTGTCCTCGCGAATATCTCTCAATGAGCTTTCATCCCATGGTCCTGCGGCTAAGAATCCAAGCCCGGCTATAGCCCGAGGGTCCTTTGGAGCAAGAACATCGGCCGCCACTTGTTCGCGCACAAACTGGCGATAAGGTATGTCCTGATTGAAAGCGGCAATCAAGTAGTCGCGATAGGGCCAAGCGTGTTCTCGTATACGATCTTGATCATGGCCATGTGTTTCTGCAAAGTGCGCGGTGTCCATCCAATGTCGAGCCCAGCGTTCGCCGTATCTCGGCGAAGCAAGCAACCGGTCGACCAGAATTTCGTAAGCGGCAGGATCACCGTTAGAAACGAACTCATCGACGTCTGCCGGTGTAGGTGGTAATCCGATCAGATCGTAGGTGAGTCGACGAATCAACACACGAGGTTCAGCCGGTGGTGCAGGCTTAAGCCCCTTTCCTTCCAGCTTATCGCGAACAAATGCATCGATCGGATGTTTGCTGTCTTCGCGTTTCGGCGGCGGATGAGTTCGCAGCGGCTGAAGCGACCACCACGCCAGGGGCTCTTCTAGCTTTTCGCTTGCGGAATCCGGCCACTTTGCGCCTTGGTCAATCCAGGCTCGCAAAACACCGATTTGGTCAGCCGAAAGCCGGTTCCCTTTGGCTGGCATTTGCATGCCATCGACTTTTCCCAAAACGAACTGAAACAATGGGCTCGCGTCACTATCGAAAGGAACAATGTTGGGTGCGTAACTGGCACCTCCGTTCAACGCGATATCACGGATGTCAAGTCTATATTCCCCTTCTTGTCGCAGAAGGCCGTGGCACTTCAAACAAGCAGTCTGGAAAATGGGTTGGACATCTTTAACGAAATCAACCAAGTCCATGGCTGCTGGCGGAACTTCAGCAAAGACTGTCGCCGAACTGAAAAGGATCAACAAGTTGGCGATGAACATGATTTGCATCGTTTCGCTTAACCCCCGTTAGTGGGTGGCACGCTCTGAGGTACGAAGGGCGTGGTGAATCGCTAGAGTCATTTGACACACTTCCCACGCCCATCGCTAATCGCTTTGGGCGTGCCACACGTGTTACACTACGTCACGGGGTACAACGCTATCCTTACGGACGCTTCTTGCTGTGGAGGTTTTCAGGTGTGCCTAAGATTGTTGCATTCTCTTTGGCCGAAGGTGGCCCTTCGAGTGTCAATAACGCGAACAAATCTGCCAACTCTTGTGGGGTCAGTTGATTCTCGACCCCTTCTGGCATCAACGACTTTTTGTCTTGCTTGAACTCCTCGATATCTTCTGCAACGATCGTTTCCTCTTTGCCCCCCTGGACCCTAATCACCGTTCGCTTGTCCGTCTTTTCAACCAATAGGCCAGTGACAACTGTGCCGTCGACGGTGCGTAGCGTCACGCTCTTGTATGCGTCACCGATGACCAAGCTGGGATTGAATACACTTACCAGCAATTGTTCATACGAGCCACGACCGTTGGCGGTGATGTTCGGCCCGACTTCATGACCGCGACCGTTCATCAAGTGGCACTGCCCGCAGATGCGATCGTAAATTGCGAGCCCTCTCTCCGCGTCTCCCCTCGCATCCCGTCGGAGCACATTGGTAACACGTTTAATCACCTCTTCTCGTTCCTGATTCGTCTCCGTGTTGACTTTACCCCAAATTTTGGCAACCGCAGCCTGAACGGCTTCGTTGGTGTTCTCGGCGAGCAGTCGAACACGGTTTGGGCTAATCAATTCCTTTCGCAGTTTTCCATCGACGATCTGCGTGAGCAACGCTTGAGCAGTCTCGGTTCGTCGGCACATGCGCTCCGCGATCGCCGCTTGCATCTCATTTTTGAGTGCCGGCAGCGAAGCGACCAATTGAGCGGTATCCTCGACACTTGCCATCGCAATGCCCGAGTCCATGGCGGCGTCTCGATAGCTTTCATCGATAGGTCGATTGGCTTTTAGGTCCTCCAGCATTTGCGTCAACGCTTCAGATGCTACATTGGGTTGAATTGGCACAACCGCTTGCAGCATTTGTTTGCGAATCGCTCCATCCAGCTTCCTTTCCAGTACCATCTTTCGGGCTATTTCGATCGCTTCTGAGTCGGCGCAGAGCAGTCGAACTGAAAGCATGGCTTTTTGCCAGGAGGAAAGTGATTCCAAAGCAACGTTGCCAAATGCGTTAAAAGGCTTTTTTGGGGAGTTAGAAGCAAGCCATTGTTTCAGTATCGGGCTGAGCGCATCATTCTTGATTTCACCGGTTCTCGTCTTGGACAAGAGTGACTCTAGCACGGCCGATGCTTGGTTTGTATGTTTGTCGCTCAGGCCACCTGCCAGCTCAAGAACCGAAGCGACCGCACGTTTGCTTGGCTCGTCGGCTACGGTCGGCTTGACATCCGAAATCAAACGGGACGCGATACGCGGAGCCATGTCTCGAAGCAAATCGTCACCTAGGTCGAGGCCCTGCAATATGCTCTTCAAAATGAGTGTTTGTTGCTCGACGATATGGGGTTGCAGGTTTTGCCACACGACTCGGGGCAGTAGGGGGTCGCTCGAACTACTTCGAAGCACGCGAATCTGCTGCGAGACGTTGTCGGCAGTAGCCGTCTGGCCCACCGCCAACTTAGGTGCCGCGATGGACGCTTGCAGTCGAACGCGAGCATCACCGTCAATCGCTATTTTTTTCATGCGTTCGGAAGTCGTTGATTCTCGGGTGTTTTGGCGACCTGCCGTGCGTGCACCCCATGCTCTCAACTCAGGCGAACTACTGTCCAACAATTGGTTTAGAAATTCTGTTGGCAAAACTCCTGAGCCGATCAGTGACCACAACGCATGCATGCGATATTTGACTTGCGCGTCAGAATGGAGCACGAATTCTTGCAATCGTTTCGCGCATGCCGGATCTTTGGTGATGATCCGGCGTTCTTGAAGCTCTAGTTGTGCGCGCTGACGATTGAAGATGTTCTCGTCCGACAGAAGTGCTTCGAGCTCCGGATTATTGAGTTTGCTGAAATCTTTGACCTTGGGCTTGGGACGGTTTTCATGAACGATGCGGTAGAGTCGGCCATGTCCACGATCGACTCCTTTGGGATCAGCGTTGGCATCTTGGTAGCAGTGATAACGGTCATACCAATCGAGAACGACCATGCAGCCATCGGGTCCAACTTTTTGTGCAACGGGCATGAACCAGACGTCATTGCCAGTCAGGAAATCGGGCTCGCCAAAACCTTTGTAAGTCGCACCGGAACGTACGACACGATCGCAATTGATGCATCCTCCGTGGATATTCCCCATGTAGAGTTTGTCTCGATATTGTTTCGGATAGGCTGGCGAATCGAAATACTCGATTCCGCAATAGGCCGCCATTTGGTGTTTGTGCTTCACGATTGAATCGGCAAACCAAGTATGCGGTGGGTAGGGCCCGCCCTGACGTAGGTAATACGCGGTCTCGGTCAAATGCCAAAGATGGTCGATCACGCAGGCGCTGATGAATGCGCTCCCCTCGTGATCAAATGCGATACCCCATGGGTTGCTCGTCCCTTCACAGAACAAGTCGAATTTCTTGGTGATCGGGTCAATGCGAAACATGGCACACGTAAAGTCGAATACGCGGTCGTCTTGTTTTACAACCGATCGGTTGAAGACCCCGTTGAGACCATACAGGCATCCGTCCGGGCCCCAGGTCAAGGCGTTGGGTAATTCGTGTGTGTCGTCGCGGCCGAATCCCGTTACGATTACAGTCTTCTTATCGGCCACATCATCGCCGTCGGTGTCTTCCATGAACAATAGATCGGGCGCGTTGGCGACCCATACGCCACCATGGCCGACTGCGATCCCCGATGGGATATTAAGGCCTTCCGCAAAAACGGTAACGGTCTCGGCGAGCCCGTCGCCATCCTTGTCTTCGAAGATTTTGATTTTGTCTCGTCCAGGGCCAGGTTCACGGCGAGGGTACTCAAAACTTTCCGTGACGTAGATTCGCCCTCGGTCATCGAAGGCCATGGCAACCGGATTTTGCAAGGCGGGTTCGGAGGCCACCAATTCGACGCGAAAGCCTGGTGGCAGAGTCATCTTGGCCATGGCTTGCGCAGGCGTTAACGCAGGCCCCGGCGGGACTTTTTGGGTTCGCGGAATGAAATCGTCCGACCAAACGTTGGAAGCCAATCCCAAGAGCAAGAGCAAAGCAATTCGGCAGAGCATTTTCTGAATCATTCGCACATCGAATTCCGGGTAGGGAGAGGGGGAGAGGGGGAGAGAAAGTGTTGTATTGTAACTGGAGTCGAGCGGGAGTGGGGGAGTGTTGGAGGATTGGACGCAGTGCATGCAGGAGGGCTGTGAAGCATTTATAGTCTCGCAACTTTCCATCCCGAAGGGATATCAGACAGTAGCCGGTGGGTTGAGCGGAGCGACACCACCGGAAGATGTTTCGTACCGCGCGTACCGATCCTGAAGGGATCGCAGAATTCTTGACCCTTTCGGAGCCACTTTCAGGGCCATTCGCAAATCGTTTCGTTCTCCGGGGGTGCGCCGCTTCGCGGCGACCCCCGGCTACTTTCTGTAATCCCTATCGGGATAGACGAGGAAACATTATCCAAGCGTTGCTAAAACCTCGAACTGTCGAATACCATACAAAAGTCGTCAAATTCCTCCTTCGCACTCCAGCCTCCAGCCTCCAGCCTCTTCCAATGCCCTCCGAATCAACGCAAGAACATCGACGACGTGCTGCCCGCCCGATCACCGTCTCCATACTCACTGTCAGTGACACCAGAACTCTGGAAAACGACTTGGGCGGAAAACTTATCGAAGAGCTGATCCAAGCTGCAGGGAACAACGTTTTGCAGCGCACGATAGTGGTGGACGAAACGCACCAAATCCGTGTGGCCGCGCAGCAAATGATTAAAACGGATGGGTGCGAAGCCCTGCTGGTGACGGGCGGAACGGGATTGGCTGAACGCGATTGCACCCCCGAAGCGATTGAACCGCTTTTCGATGCCTTCATCCCAGGTTACGGCGAGCTTTTTCGCATGCTCTCGTTCGAAGAAATTGGATCCGCGTCGATGCTTAGCCGTGCTAGTGGCGGGCGCGTTGGGAAGAAAGTTATCTTGACCATGCCCGGTTCTCCCGCGGGCGTCAGGTTGGCAATGGAGCGATTGATTGTGCCCGAGCTCGCCCACTTGGTTCATCATGCGGGCAAATAACTTGGACACTCATTGTTCCCACGCCCACGCTTCGCCTCAGTTTTAGGCACATGTGACTAAAACTGAGTTTCGCTTTTGGCGTGCCACACGTTTATTTCGCTATACGTCAATGTCACGCTTTCGCATAGCGAAGGGCGTAGGGGCTGTCAAAATTCTAAGCGAACTACCTTGGAGCTGCAGGTGGCATTCCGCCTGCCTTCTTGCCAACAGGAGCCTCGCTTTTTGATGCGTCGGCACCTTCTTGAGCTTTGACGGCCGACCTGCCCGGAGGAATGTCTGGAATACTCTCTTTCGGAGGTTCGTATTCCTTGGTACATCCGCACAAACAAAACGAGGTGAGAACCAAAAGACAAATCAACTTGTGCATCTCAATCCAATCAATTTAGAGTTTCAATGTTTTTAACTTTTTCCGCCGACTTGAGGCATGGTCTATACCGTTCAACGAAGCCCAATTTCGCAAAAATTTCGTTTAACCGTTAGCCGTAGGCGTACGTTAATGGTATCGAGTAAGCCTTCGGCTGACTGTTAAACAAATGATTGAACGGTATTGGGTGCTAGGTTGCCGAAGAACAATTACTAAGAAAAAACTGCCCCCAAATGCGAGTTTTGGGAGCAGCTTGTTTTTCGAGAGCGAGCGGTTTCCCGCTCGCGTAGGCTAAATGGCACTCACTTTGAGCCGCAACGCGTTAGCGTGCGGGCTGCTGGGCTAATAATCACTCGCAAATCCGGCCCTCACGCTAGCGCATTGAGGCTCAAAATTTGCAAAGTGAGCGCCATTGCGCGTAAGCTCACGGCAAATCAATCGGGAGTTGCCTGGATGTAAGCCTCAGATCGCCCCGCCATCGCTTCAATCACGTTCTTGAAGGAAGTCGCGGTAATGGGCAGCACTTGTGCTGCCGAGGTCGAGTAGCTTATGAAACGAACGCTACCGTCCGCCAACGCCCAATTGCCTCCACCTGGATGCAAGCTCCAGAAGTGATACCGATGGATGTCCATTGGGTCCTGAATCGTGCCGGGTCGGAAAAAATCAGGTTTCGCCGAAATCGCACTTCTTTCGTGAACACCTAAGACCACGTCGGTCGCACCGAAGTAAGGGAAATCACCAGACCCTGCCCATTGCCATCCATAGTCAAGCGTATTGGAAGGCGGCCTCTCGCCGATAATCAAGGTGTTGCTCGTTCCATCGGTAATATCCGCCATCCTAACTTTGGCGTTTACAAACAAGATCCCATCCTGGCCTGCAGCTTCTTGGAATTGGTTTGTTCCGCTCACTCCCATGTACGAAGTCAGAGCAGCCTTATCTGCTCCGCCATCCCACACAACCCCGCCCCTGACATCCGACGGGCAGACAAACGTTGGGTTGATTAATGCATTAAATCGCTTACCCGACGGGCCTTGCCACCATGGCCACTTAGCGCGATCAAAAGAGGAATAGAGAGTTTGCCCTTCGACGAATGGCAGAATGTGATACATCCAGCTAAAAAAAGGCCCATCATTTGGGTATCCAGTCGTTGGATTGATCCCGCTCGGCGGTGGATTGCGCTTGGTCGTCGAGTACCAAGTTTGGCCAATTTGAAGAGCCGAGGGGAAACGCTTAAATGCGTCGTGATGATTGTGCATCGCGAGTGCTTGCTGCTTTAAATTGTTCCCACACTGCATACGCCTAGCCGCTTCACGAGCAGCTTGAACAGCGGGCAAAAGTAGACCAACCAAGATACCGATGATCGCTATCACGACCAGCAGTTCAACCAGAGTGAAGCCTCTCCGGCGTGTTTGAAAACCATTCACCATAATAAAGCCCTTCCAATCAGAACTAAAAAACGAAAAACCACGTTCGATAACTGAGATAGTCTGTAAGCACAATCGTTTCACTGTTTACCACGGTTCGGGCGAAGAAAAGCCGAGGTTCACACTCACGCCCTGGGAGAAGTATTTGGGCGCGAAAGCACGAAAAAGTTCACACAAAAAGTGTGAGCAAAAAAAAACGCCCAACCAATTAGGCCGGGCGTTTTATTGACTTGAACGCTAAATACACTAGCTAGTGTCCGCGATCAACTGACAATGCACCCGAAGCTTCGCTTGGACTTGTTTTCGGAGTGGAAACTTCCACTTTAGGTGGAGGCGACTCGCCACAACCAACAACAATTGCCAGTAAAATAATCCAACTCAACGATTTCATCATCAAAAGTCCCTTAACCTATTGTAGTGCGTCGCCGTTTAGAACTGTACCATCTGCCTTGCCGCCCAAACTCAAGAAAACGTTGTTGTCGGTGCTGGTAGAAAGTGTTTTTACAGAGCCATCCGCGAGGGCATAGTTTGCCAAACCGGTGTGCATGCTACTGTATCGGAGCCAATTCTTTTCCGCATTGTTGTACGGAGTTCCCGCGGAAATGCTAAAAGTCATTCGATTGATTGGCATCGCACACGAAGACCAACTAAATGAAGTCAATCGTCCAGTCGGCTTGAACCCGTCCGTCCAACTTCCAGTGACTTCACCGAACGCAATGGTGTTCGAGGTACCGTCCGTTATATCTGCAATCTTTGACGACTCATTGACTCTGAAGACTCCACGATAATTATCGACTGCACTAACTTGAGCAGCGGAGGTAAGGCCAGCATTGGCAGCAGTATTTGAAAATCGACCAGCACAACCCAAGTAATTGGTGAAGTGTGTTTCTCGCGTGACACAACGAGGATACTGATCATTCATGCTCACTCGGTAAAGACCTGCAGGCCATTCCATAACTTCAAAAATGGTGTTGAAGGTCCCAGTTCCAGGAACATGGACAATCTCAGCATTATCCGAAGGGCACAAAAACGAACTGATCTTGGAAGCTGAAACAGCAATAATCCCCGGAAATGCGGGAGTAGCTGAACCGCCGTCGTACCACCAAGCACGTCTGTTTGCTACAGTCGTAGCAGGAATGGTTTGATAGGTCCTAGCATTCAAATTGAGAACTGCGTACGGTTGGTAGATGGCCGTCTGTTCAATGTAGGGCAAGAGGGAGATCAAGTGCCCTACGTAACAAAAGTTGTCCTCGTCGATGGCAGGCGCGTTTCCCATTTTCATGTAGGAAGAAGGTGGAAAGGCCTTCAAAGCAGACTCATGATTCAAATTCGCCAAGCCAAGCTGCTTTAGGTTGTTTTGACACTGCATTCGCCTAGCAGCTTCGCGGGCAGCCTGCACAGCAGGTAGCAATAGCCCCACCAAAATTCCGATGATCGCAATGACCACCAACAGTTCGACGAGCGTAAAACCTCTTCGACGTCCCCAAAAACTTTTCATAATAACACCTTTCAACACAATCCTAGAAACTAAAAATGACACGACTATGAAAAGAGGCCTCTTTCAAAACCTCATTGACATTCTCAACAGGTCGACCAATGCACCCATGTACGACTGAAAAGCCGATGGGGAACTCACGTATCAAGGGAGGTAGATTCGTGGGAGGGCGTGTATGCGCGTTCCGCTAATTGAAGACAACGCCAGGTCAAATGTCAATCGACCGTTTGGGCGGAAAGCGGGTTTGTCATGGGTCCGTCAAGGCCCAACCCGAGAATATTGGGTTAAAAAGCGGCCATAAAGTCCGTGAAAAGGCAGCAAAATGGCAGAATTTCTCATCTTGCACTTTCCCTTAAAAAATTCTCAAAAATCCGCCAATAATTAGCTGTGTTGAGCATAAGCCGAGCTGAATCTGGCCCGGTAATCAGAAAAACTGCCCGACAATGTGGTGAGGCATGTGGACGGGCGAGGCCCTTCGCTCGTCGGATTCCAGCCCAGAGCGGGCCTCGCTCAGAGCCTGTGACTTCCTAGTACCAATCACACTCCGTGTGATTTCCGAATTGAAAAACCTGTGATTTTTGAGGCAACATCACACGGAGTGTGGCAGGTACTTTCTTCGGATTCAAAAAATCACAGCCTCGCTCAGCTACAAAGACTTGCTCAGCGCAGCTATTTTTTTTGCCGTAGCAATCGCCTGTTCTGCGAATTCCAATCGAACAAAATCACTCAGATTAAGGGCTCCCGAATAACTCGCTACCACGAGAGATCTTAGCTGCTCAATGCGATGGTCTGTCACCCTATAATGGTTTCCAATCTTAGCTCTTTGTGGTCCATCCAGCATTGCTCTCAATCGCAAACACGCAGGACCTCCGCCATTTTTCATGCTTTGATCGAGCGAACAATAGTGCACCTTGCGAATCGGATTGCTTTGGTCCTGTATCCATCGATCCAACAATGCCGACACGTTAGGTGACTGAACACACTGCAATGGACAGATCAATGCCATGTCTTGAGCCTCGATGGAAGTCAATTGACTATTGAACAGGTAAGTTCGAAGCGCCTCTTCGAGCGGTAGCTCTGACTCGGAGACCGGTAAACCGATGAAGGGTTCGGCCGCTTTGGATACGAACTTCTCGCCAATCATGCCAACAACGTGCTCGCTGTTTTCAAATGCATGTTCATGATAAATCATCATGTTGCCATTGCTCATCGCGATGACATCGTTATGAAAAACGCCCGCATCGATCGCGCGAGGCAGTTGCTGCGCGAAACAACAATCGTCACGATTGAGACGCAAACAACAAGCGACTTGTCGGGCTGCTAGTTCGGATTGTCGGGCGATGAATTTGGTCGATTGCGGTTCGTCGGATGGCCCATAAACAAAAACGTGGATAGCCTTGGTTCCATCCCGACTGCATAGCCGCATGTGGTTCGCAGCGCCCTCGTCCCGCAACGCATCGACAGAGGGAAGCGCCGTATGTACCTCCACATTGTCGAGCGGGCCAAACATGTCTCTCAATTGCTCGCGGCGCTCTAACGCCTCTTGCCCTCGATGCAGATTGCTACAAAGATTGGCAGGCACGATATGCAGTCTATTATCCAGTGTATCGCAGGACGGGGCAACTGTGGCCGCGTTGGCGGTCCACATGAATGCCGAACTGTATGCTGCCGACAAAAGACTCGGTGCCTCGTCGAAGCATCGCTGCAAAACATCACCCCGATTGCCAGAAAACCCAATCGATTCAAGCCAGTGCCAGTTGGGACGTTCCGGTGGCGGCAAGTAAAACTGCTCGATCCCCATCCGGGACAAGAGCTCCATTTTCGCGAGCCCTTCCAATGCTGCTTCTCTCGGGTTGGACACCTGATTGCGACTACTCAAACTTGCGATATTTCCAACTCCTAAGCCGCCAAAATGATGCGTAGGCCCAATCATGCCATCAATGTTGATTTCAATGTTCCGCGTCTTCATCGTCAAAATATTTCTTGCAAACCAGGTGGCAAATTGCTGGGTGTCTTAAGTTCAAGGTTTTCGATCGAAGCCACCGGGTAACTACAATAGTCTGCCGCGAAGTAACCACTTGGTCGGTGATTTCCACTCGCCGCGGTTCCGCCAAAAGGTAGCTTGCCACTAGCCCCTGTTGTTGGCGAATTCCAATTGATGATCCCAGCCCGAACGCGGCTTGAAAAGAGTTGATAGGCCGATGGGTCGTCGCTCAGCAGACCGGCAGCAAGCCCGTACTTGGTTCGATTGGCTACTTCGATGGCTTCGTCTAAGTCCTCTGCTATGCTGGCCGTCAGCAAGGGGCCAAAGTGTTCCTGATCGCTCATGGATTGGTCCTTCAGCAACAACAAACCAGGTGTCAACATTGCACGACAGTCGACATCGGCTTTTGCCTCGTTTAGCACTGCTGCCCCATGGGCTTTCAGTTCCTCTTGAGCCGCAACAATACTCTCTGCGGCTTGGCTTGAGACCAGGGTCCCCATGAACGGCTGACGATCCGATAGCGGATTGCCGACGTGGATCTTAGCGACCGAACGACTTAATTCCTTCAGAAACCCTGCGTTTTCGGGATGGTTGACTACGATGAGCCGCCGAGCACAGGTACATCGTTGGCCACTCGTAATGTAAGCCGATTGAAGGATCATGGCGATGGCTGCTTGTCGACTCTTGATTCGGTCTACAATCATCGGATTGTTTCCACCCATTTCAAGAGCCAACAAACAATCCGGTCTGCCGGCAAGTTGCTGGTGCAGTTGTTTGCCCGCAGCATACGAACCGGTGAACAAGACCCCCGCCGTTGCCGTTGCCCCGACGGCCCACCTAGCTTGATCGACCGCCCCATGAATGCATTCCAGAACTCCTTGAGGTGCAGACGTCGATTGCCACGCACTCGCAATCCAAGCCCCTACCGCCGGTGTTCTTTCGCTCGGTTTAAAGAGGACTGTGTTGCCCGCCAATAACGCCGGTACGATGTGAGCACCTGGTAAATGCAAGGGCAAGTTGTATGGCCCGAGCACAACCATCATTCCAAGCGGTTTATACCGTATCGCCGAAAACGAAGAGCCCGCTCCCTCGCTTGTCGTCCAACGTCGCTTGTGGATCGCATCGATCGAATTGTCTACTTTGGCAATCGCGGATTGGATCTCTAGATCGCTCTCCCATAGAGGCTTGCCGGACTCAAGCGTGATCGTTCTCGCGATAGCCGCGCGATTGGCTTGGAGGAAACTCGCGTATTTCCTAACGTACTCGGTTCTCGACTCAAGCGTCGTTCGTGACCAACTTTCGAAGGATGCATTCGCCTGCTCGACGGCGCAAGCGACTTGCTCCTGAGTCGCCCAGGTGCCCGCCCAAGTTACGGAATCATCGACCGGACTACGACGTTCTTGGCGTTCTTGGTTGTTTTCCGAGGTTTGCATTCTGTCTGCCTATTTCGAATTCATTGTCGCCTTTCGCTCCTAGTGGTTTGTCAAACAGGAAAACGTGGGTAGCCACGCTTGCCAAAGCGTGGGTGAACTGCGAGAAACGATCTCGCTCCCCACGGTCTCCGCGACCG